>NZ_CAXUJR010000057.1:0-22553 GCF_964251405.1 uncultured Methylobacterium sp. | reverse complement strand
GCTCATCGAGTTCGGCGTTCGTGATGAGGATGGCCTCGTTCGTGGCCTCCATCGCCGCCTGGAGAATCGTCGGATCGATACCGGGCAATGGGCTCGCCTTGTCGGAAACGGCCGCCCTAAGGCTTCCGCTGGCCAATGACACGCTTTCCATGGCTCATTCCTGCCGATGTCCGCTTTCCGGCTGATGCTCTCTGGGCGGGCGCACGGTGACGAGCCTCATCGTCAACTTGCAATCGACACGCCGGTTGCCTGGCGCGGAGCCCCCGGGGATCGGTGAAGCCAGCTCGGTCCGGGCGTCGCTCCGACCTTCTACCATCACTTTCGCAAGGTCTCGTTCACGTGAGCGGCACGACACCGCGGTGGATGGACGCCAAGATGGGATACCGCCTGACTTCACTGCGTTGGCTGATGTCCCACGCAACAAGTCAGGCGGCGAACGAGATGCACGGTAGGCCTACGCTGGACGGAACGGCGTTCCTCAAGGGGGGCGGCGAGGCCGGGGCGTTGATCCGCGTCCATGATTGGGCCTCAACGCCGCTCGGGCCGCTGGAGACCTGGCCGCAGAGCCTGAGGACGGCCGCGGGCATTGTCGTCCAATCGCGCGTGCCCATGGTCATGCTCTGGGGAGCCGAGGGCGTGATGATCTACAACGACGCCTATTCGGGTTTCGCAGGCGGTCGGCATCCTGAGCTCCTCGGCACCAACGTGCGCGAGGGCTGGCCCGAAGTCGCCGACTTCAACGACTACGTGATGACGGTCTGCCTCGCCGGCCAAACCCTCGCTTATAAGGACCAGGAACTCACGCTGTACCGTTCGGGCAGGCCGGAGCAGGTCTGGATGGACCTCGACTATTCGCCCATCCCCGGGGACGACGGGGAGCCCGCAGGCGTCATGGCCATCGTCATCGAGACCACGGAGCGGGTCCTGGCTGACCGGCGCGCCTCGGACGAACGATCCCGGCAGCGCCAGTTGCTCCAGCAGATGCCCGGCTTCATCGGCGTCGTGAACGGGCCGGAGCACGTCTACGAGTACGTGAACGCCGCCTACGTGAAGATATCGGAGCGATCCGACTTCATCGGACGCCGATTCCGTGACGTCTTCGCCGACCTTCACGACCAAGCCTTCGCGGAGTTGCTCGACAAGGTCTATGCGACCGGCACCGGCATCGTGATGCGCGGCATGGAACTGCGGCTCCACGGCAGCAGCGAGACCCAATTCATCGATTTCCTGTTCGAGCCCGTTCGCGACGAGCTGGGCGCCGTCACCGGCGTGTTCATCGGCGGTTATGAGATCACGGAGGCCTACCGGACGGCGGCGGCCTTGCGTGCCAGCGAGGCACGCCTGCGGGAGCTGAACACCGATCTTGAACGGCAGGTCATCGAGCGCACCCAGGCGCGCGGCCGGACATGGCAGGTCAGTCCGGACCTCCTGGGTGCCCTGAACGACAAGGGCTATTTCGAGACCTCGAACCCCGCCTGGAAGACCGTGCTCGGCTGGACCGAGGATGAGGTCGCGAGCATGTCGATCTTCGAGATGCTGCATCCCGACGATGTCGAGAGGACGCGCGTCGGGTTCAATCTCACCCAGGAAGGGCAGCCCGCGATCCGCTTCCCGAACCGCTACCGACATCGGGACGGGAGCTATCGCTGGATCTCGTGGGTCGGCGTGCCGGAGGACGGCCTGGTCTATTGCAGCGGTCGGGACATCACCGACGAGAAGGCGGCCGAGATCGAGTTGGCCGGCGCCCAGGATGCCTTGCGGCAAGCGCAGAAGATGGAGGCCGTGGGGCAGCTCACCGGCGGGGTGGCGCACGACTTCAACAACCTGCTGACCGTCATCAAGTCGTCCACCGACCTGCTGAAGCGTCCCAACCTCGCGGATGAACGTCGGACCCGCTACATCACCGCCATCTCCGACACGGTCGATCGCGCCGCCAAGCTCACGTCGCAGCTTCTCGCCTTCGCCAGGCGGCAATCGCTGAAACCTGAGGTGTTCGACGCGGCCCTGAGCGTACGGGCCATCGGGGACATGATGGGTACGCTGACGGGCTCACGGATCAGGATCGTGACGCAGCTGCCGGAGGAGGCCTGCTTCCTTCACGCCGACCCGAGCCAGTTCGACACGGCGCTCGTCAACATGGCTGTCAACGCCCGCGATGCGATGGATGGGGAAGGCGAACTGACCATCGCGGTTCAGGCGGTGAAGAAGATGCCTGCGGTCCGCTCGCAGCCAGCCGTCCGAGGTCCCTTCGTCGCCGTCTCGATCTCCGACACCGGCAGCGGCATCCCCGAAGGCCAACTCGAGCGGATCTTCGAGCCGTTCTTCACCACCAAGGGCGTGGGCCAGGGGACCGGTCTCGGCCTGTCCCAGGTGTTCGAGTTCGCCAAGCAGTCGGGAGGCGAGGTCACCGTCACGAGCAGGCTCGGCAAGGGCAGCACGTTCACGCTCTACCTGCCCCGTGTGGCCGAGGTGGAGCGACACGTCGACGGAGGCGAGCCGGAGCCGCTGATGGATGGTCACGGGACCTGCGTCCTGGTGGTCGAGGACAACCCGGACGTCGGTCTCTTCGCGACCCAAACCCTGACGGAACTGGGCTACGGCACGGTCTGGGCCGCCAACGCCGAGGAGGCGCTGGCGGAACTCGCCAAGGACGCAGACCGCTTCGACGTGGTGTTCTCGGACGTGGTGATGCCCGGCATGAACGGGATCGACCTCGCCCGCCGCATCCGCGAGGAGCACCACGACCTGCCGGTCCTGCTCGCATCAGGATACAGCCACGTGCTGGCGCAGAACGGCACCTACGGGTTCGAGCTCCTGCAAAAGCCGTACTCCGTCGAGGACCTATCCCGCCTTCTGCGCAAGGTCGCGACCTGGCAGCGTCGCAGGCGCATCATGGGCAGGCCGCCCTATCAGGGCCGCCCGGTTCCCTAAGGGTCGTCCGGAGCCAACCATGCGCGAAGGGCCGCGAAGGTCCGACGGGCACCGGCGATGACCTCGTCGTGGGAACCGTGCGGGACCTCCGTCGAGAGCCGCTCCTGGAAGGCTCGCCACATCGGGCCAACGTGCGTCCGACTGTAGGCCTCGTAGTACGCAGAGGCCCCGTGCGCGACCGTACCGGCCAAGACCGTGCGTACGTACCGTGCGATGACCTGCCCTCCCAGCGTCGAGCCCTCCAGCACGTACATCGCGCCGACCAGCCCCGCCCAATCGTTCGGGAGCGATTGGCGCCGGATGCGCGGGAGCGCCTGGATGCCGCCATCGGGCATCCCGATGGCACGAAGATCCGCTTCCAGAAGGTGGAGCTTGCGACGCGGCCCGAGGCCGGGGAACGGCGGATGCGCCTCGATCAAGGGCTCGAAGACGGCGTGGAAGCCCCACCAGCGGGCCAACAGGCCGCGATGGCCGTCGACCGATGACATGCGTCGGCGCCAGTCGAGGTCCCGCTCGAGGCCTTCGTGGAGGTCACGGGTCTCGTCCCGTAGCCGGTCGATGAGCGCCGTACCGGGTGATGTCGCCCGGTACGGCACGACAGGCTCCACGCGGTCAGGTCCCCGAGCGCTCGCGGCGCATCGCCACGACGTTGCCGTTGGCTTGGCTCCTCCGCAGCAGGGCGCCGGCCTTGTGCGCGAGCTCTCCGTCGCGGAACGGCTTCTGGACGACGCGGTCCTCGCTCACCTCGCCCGACTGCCGCAGGGCGGCGGTGTCCGCATAGCCGGTCACGAACAGCGCGGGGAGGCCGGGCCGGCGAAGCTTGGCCTCGCGGGCCACCTCCGCCCCGTTCATCCCCGGCATCGCAAAGTCCACGACCATGAGGTCGATCTCGTCGGCAGGGCCGCGGTCCAGCATCGCCAGCGCGGCCATTCCAGAGCCGGCCTCACGGACCCGGTAGCCCGCCTCCGTCAGGAGCGAGGCCGTGATCTCACGGACGTCGCTGTCGTCGTCCACCAGCAGCACGACCGGGGAGCCGTTGGCATGCTCGGTCGATGGCTCCGCAGGAAAAGCCTGGTCGAAGGTCGTCTCGGCCTGCGTGGTCGACCGAGGCAGGAACACCCGGATGGTCGTTCCCTCGCCGACCCGCGTCTCGATGCGGACGCCGCCCCCGGACTGCTGGGCGAAGCCGAGGACCTGCGCGAGCCCCAGTCCCGACCCCTTGCCGACCTCCTTCGTGGTGAAGAACGGCTCGAAGACCCGGTCGAGCACGTCGGCCGTGATCCCGGTGCCGGTGTCGCTGACGGCGACCATCACGTACTCGCCCTTCGCCGGGTCCGTCGGTTGGGTCGGAGCTGGCAGGACGACGTTGCCGGTCTCGACGCTGAGGGATCCGCCGACCTCCATCGCGTCGCGGGCATTGATCGCGAGGTTGAGGATGATGAGCTCGATCTGGGTCGGATCGACCATGGCTGGCCAGAGATCGGGCTGCAGCACGGTCTCGATGCGGATCGATCCGCCGATGGAGCTCTGCAGGAGGTCGCGCATCGAGGCGACCGTGTGGTTGAGGTCGACCGGTTTGGCCTCCAGCCGCTGGCGCCGCGAGAAGGCGAGGAGCTGTGCCGTGAGCTTCGCGCCGCGCTCCGCGGCCCCGCGCATCATGTCGAGCCGCCGACGGGAGCGGTCGTCGGACACGGCTCTCTCGAGGAAACCGATATTGCCGGCGATCACCGTCAGAAGATTGTTGAAGTCGTGCGCGACGCCGCTCGTGAGTTGGCCGACCGCCTCGAGCCGCTGGGCCTGGCGCAGGGCCGCCTGGGCCTTCTCACGCTCGGCGTTCTGGAGAGCGAGCTTCTCGTTGGCCTCGGCGAGCTCCCGGGTCCGGTCCTCGACCCTCTGCTCAAGGGTCTCGTTGAGCTCGCGCAGGGCCCTCTCCGCCTTCCGGCATTCACGCTGGGCGCGGGCTTCCGCGAGGGCGCGCACGATGGTCCGCGGCAGTCGGTCGAGGCGCTGCTTGGTGACGTAGTCGGTGGCGCCGACCTTCATCGCCTCGACGGCGACGTCCTCGCCCAGCGTTCCGGAGACGAAGATGAAGGGGATGCCGGGACAGTGCTCCTGCGCGATGGCCAGCGCGCTGAGCCCGTCGAACGACGGCAGCACGTAGTCCGCCAGGATCAGGTCGTGGCGCCTCGAGGCGACCGCGGCCAGGAAGGCGTCCCGCTCGATCACGCGCTCGATCTCGTGGGGCAGGCCGATGCGCTCGACGAACGCGAGCACGAGCTCCGCGTCGAGGTCGCTGTCTTCGAGGAACAAGATGCGGATCGGCCTCGGGCCGTCTGATGTCACGCCGGGAGCTTCCTTCATCCGTTCGAGGCCCACTCGCCACCGCGCGGCGGCGGCTCGTTCAGGACCGCCCAGAACACGCCGAGGTCCTTGATGGCATCGAAGAATTCCTTGAAGCCGACCGGCTTCACCACGAAGGCGTTGACGCCCAGATTGTAGGATTGCACCACGTCCGATTCCTCGCGGGACGAGGTCAGCATGACCACGGGGATCGCCCGGGTCCGGGGGTCACCCTTGATCCGCTCCAGGACCTGGAGCCCGTCGACCTTGGGCAGCTTGAGGTCGAGGAGCACGACGGCCGGGTCGCGTGGCTCGCGGGCCTCGTACTCGCCCTTGCGGTACAGGTAGTCGATGGCCTCCGCACCGTCGCGGCAGATCACGATGTCGTTCGCGAGCTTGCTGTCGGCGAGAGCCGCCAGGGTCAGTTCGAGGTCGTTGGGGTTGTCCTCGACCAGCAGGATGGGCTTCAGGTCCGCCATTCTAGTACGCTTCCTTTCGGGTCGGGAGCGTGAAGTGGAAAGCCGCCCCTTTTCCAAGTTCACCCTCGGCCCAGGTCTCGCCGCCGTGCCGCTCGACGATGCGGCGCACGTTGGCCAGCCCGATGCCGGTCCCCTCGAATTCCTCGACGCGGTGCAGTCGCTGGAAGACCCCGAACAGCTTGTCGACATAGGCCATGTCGAAGCCGACGCCGTTGTCCCGGACCACGAAACCCAGCATCCCGTCCGGCGCGTCTTCCCGCGTCAGGCTGATGACCGCCTCGGGCCGGGTCCGGGTGTACTTCAGGGCATTCGACAGCAGGTTCTCGACCACCAGGCGCAGCATGACCGGATCGGCGTAGACGCGCCCAAGGGAGCCGATGTGCCACCGGACGGCGCGTTCGGCCGGTACCTCGCGCATGACCTTGCGTCGAACCTCCTCGACGAGGGCGCTCATGTCCCCCTCCACGGGGTTGAGGGCGTTCCGGCCCATCTGCGAGAAGTTGAGCAGGCTGTCGACGAGGTTGCCGGCCGAGATGGCCGCATCGATGATGACGTCGACGTAGCGCCGGCCGTCGTTGGACAGGCGCTCGCCTTCCCTGGCCTTCAGAAGTTCGGAATAGCCGACGATGTGCCGGAACGGCGCCCGGAGGTCGTGGCTCACCGAGTACGAGAAGGCCTCGAGCTCCTTGTTCGAGCGCTGCAACTGCTCGGTCATGGAAGCCAGTTCCTCGGCCCGGCGCAACACGATGCCGATGACGGAATTCCGCAGGTCGCGCGCGGCGTCGACCTCGACCGGCGCCCAGGGTAGCGACCGGCCGCGCACCGTCTCCTTCCAGGTCTCGAAGGATTTTCGCGGGTGAAGGCGTTCCGGCTCGCCGGCTCGGTCCACCGTCGCCGGCTTGTTCGGGTTGCCGCCCCATCGAACGGTCCGCACGACCTCCGGCCTGAACCAGATGACGTAACTGGCATAGGCCTTGGAGATCGAGATCGCGAGGAGCCCGCTGGCAACGTCGGCGAATGCTGCGGCCGGCGTGAAGGCGGTGCCGAGTTCGTCGGTCGCGAAAACCTCTTTCCCGCCATGGACGGTGGTCAGCCAGGCATGCAGGGCGCGAACCTCGGTCTCTGACGGCGTCACGCCCACGAGACGGCACTGATCGTTCGAGACGATGGCGGCACCGGACGCCGCGGCGAGAGCCAGCAATTCCCTCGGATGGCCGATCAGCCCGTCGATGAAGCGCTCTTCCTCGGCCATGAAGCCAAGGAGCTTCGACTGAATCGAGCCGAGGCGCACGCGATGCTGCGCCTCCGAGGCGCGCTCCTGCGAGGCGACCTGGAGCGCGAAAACCTGGGTGAGGAAATCGCAGGCGTTGCGGGCCTGGAGCGGAACGCGGCGGGGCGTCCGGTTGTGGCAGGAGATCAGGCCCCAGAGCGCGCCGTCGACGAGGATCGATACCGACATCGACGCCATGGTGCCCATGTTGCGCATGTACTCGACGTGAACCGGCGAGACGCTGCGCAGCACCGATTGGCTGAGGTCGAGCGGCTGGCCGTCCGGGGTCAGCGACGGCACCACCGGGACGGGCACGTAGCCCGCGTCGGGGATGATGCGCAGGCGATTGCGCCGGTAGAGCTCGCGCGCCTGGGCGGGAATGTCGGAGGCGGGGAAGCGCAGGTCGAGGTAGGACGGCAGGACGCCGTTGCCGTCCTCGGCCAGCACGGTCCCGTGCCAGTCCTTGTCGAAGCGGTAGACGAGGGCGCGGTCGAAACCGGTGAAGTGGCGGATGTCGGCAGCGGCGAGGGCACACAGCTCCTCGATCGACGTCGCCTCGTGCAGACGTTCGACGAAGGCGCGCAGTCGCGGATAGAGCGTGTCGAGGCCGCCATCAGCGGCGTCGGCGACCTCCTCCAACTCGACGACCGCGAGCCTGCCGACGCGGTGCGCCGCAACCTCGTAGGCCTGCTCACGCCCCCCCGATGCGAGCCTCACCGTGCGCAGGTACGCGGCCGTGCCCTGGTCGTGCATCCCATCGAGATGTCGCGAGACCAACGCCGCGACCTCAGGCAAGGACGAGGTCAAGGTCGCCCCCACGGCGGCGTGGGGGGCAGCGTTCTCGCTCGCCTGCACGATGGTCAGCGAAGCGACATCGACGACCAGCATGAAACCGTGGGGCTGGATGCTGCCGACGATGTGGATCGGTTCGCGGTCGCAGGCGGCGAGATCGGGACGTTGGCCGGTGGGGGAAGCCCGCTCGACCGATGCCGAGGGGGGTATCGTACCGTTCTCGACCTGCAAAAACACCGTCTCCGTGATCGCGTCGCTTCGGCGCGACGGGGTACCGGCCTGCTCCCCGGGTGACAAGCCCCAGGGACGCAACCCACCCTCGGTAAGTTCGCCGACGAGCATGTCGTTCCTGCCGAATTAACAAATGTTATCTCGGGCCTTGCTTGCTCCAAAAGACACAGTTGAAGCCTTAAAGGCAGCCGGACGACTTCTCTTCTTGACGCTGCGAATTTTGAATTTCAGCTTGCAGGCATGGCGCTCTCGACTGACAATCTCGCGCGGGTGGAGGCGCTGGCCAGGTACAAGATCCTCGATACGTTGCCGGAGCCCGCGTTCGACGACATCGTCATGCTGGCCTCCCAAATCTGCGAGACACCGGTGGCGCTGGTCAGCCTCGTCGCCGACGACCGTCAATGGTTCAAGGCTCGCATCGGCATCGATGCGCACGAGACATCCTTGGACAAGTCGGTGTGCGTCCATGCACTGGATCACACGAGGCTTCTGGTCATCTCGGACCTGACGCTCGACGAGCGTACGCGCGACAATCCCTCGGTGACCGGACCACCCCACCTCCGCTTCTACGCGGGCGCGCCCTTGCGCACGGCCGAGGGATGTGCGGTGGGCACCGTGTGCGTGCTCGATCACCTGCCACGACCGATGGGGCTGCATCCGGCCCAGGCGACCTCCCTGGAGGCCTTGGCGCGGCAGGTCATGGCTCAGCTCGAGCTGCGTCACGCCATGGCGGAGGTCGACAGCCGCGCCGCGGCCCTGCGGGAAGGGGCGACGCGGCTGAGAACGATCTTCCAGACCACCTACCAATATCAGGGACTGCTCGCACGCGACGGGACCGTGCTCGATGCGAACAAGATCATGCTGCGGGCCATCGGCTCGACGCTCGACGACGTCGCCGGACTGAAGTTCTGGGAAACGCCGTGGTTCACCGCGACGGCCGAGATGCCGCCTCGCGTCCGGGAATGGGTGGAGCGGGCCGCCTCGGGCGAGACGGTCCGGGAGGAGATCGAGGTCGTGCTGCCGAGCGGACGCCGGGTCTTTGATCTCGCGATGCGCCCGGTGCCGGACGAAAAGGGCGGGGTCGTCGGGATCGTGCCGGAGGCGGTCGACCTGACCGAGCGTCGGGCGGCCGAGGACCAGTTGCGCCAATCGCAGAAGATGGAAGCGGTCGGCCAGCTCACCGGTGGCATCGCGCACGACTTCAACAACATGCTGGCCGTCATCGTCGGAAGCCTGAACCTGCTGGAGCGCCGGCTCGCCAAGGGCGAGACCGAGGTCGCCCGCTACATCGACGCCGCCCTGGACGGAGCGGGCCGGGCCGCCTCCCTGACGCAGCGGCTGCTCGCCTTCTCGCGCCAACAGCCCCTGGCCCCCGAGCCGGTCGATGCCAACCGCATGGTGGCCGACATGTCCGAGCTGCTGGCGCGGACGCTGGGCGAGGAGGTCCGGATCGAGACCCTGCTCTCGGCGGGGCTGTGGAAGGCGAAGGCCGACCCGAGCCAGCTTGAGAACGTCATCCTCAACCTATCGGTCAACGCCCGCGATGCCATGCCGGACGGCGGCCGCCTGACCATCGAGACGGCCAACGCCCACATCGACGACGATGACGGGCACGAGAATGAGATCTCACCGGGCCAGTACGTGCTCGTGGCGGTCTCCGATACCGGAACCGGCATGCCGCCCGAGGTCATCGCCCGTGCGTTCGACCCGTTCTTCACGACCAAGGGCGTCGGCAAGGGAACAGGTCTCGGCCTGAGCCAGGTCTTCGGGTTCGTGCGCCAATCGGACGGGCACGTGACGATCGACTCGGAGCTTGGCCACGGCACGACGATCAAGGTCTACCTGCCCCGGTCACACGCGGACGAGGCCGCGAAGTCCGCCTCGCACCCCTTGAAGCCGGACGTGGGTGGAAGCCGACGCGAGAGGGTGATGGTGGTCGAGGACGACGTCCGCATGAACGCCTGCTCGGTCGAGTCACTGCGCGAGCTCGGCTATGACGTCGTCCATGCCACGAGCGGGCCGGAGGCGCTTCGGATGATCGAGGCCGGCCAGGAATTCGCCCTCCTCTTCACGGACATCGTCATGCCGGAGATGACCGGGCGTCAGCTCGCCGACGCAGCCCGGGTGCGGCTCCCGGAGCTGAGAGTGCTCTACACGACGGGCTACACCCGCAACGCGGTGGTCCATAACGGGGTGCTCGATCCGGGCACCAACCTGCTGCCGAAGCCGTTCGGGATCGCGCAGCTCGCCGCCAAGGTGCGGGCCATCCTCGACGCCTGAGACGCGTTGCTGCCTCGACTGGCAGCTCGTCCCGCCGAGCTCGGCTTCGGCGGGGGCGTGCCCTCGCCCTGCAGTGCACATCTCCCATGTCGCCGCATGGTCGCGGCGGACAAAGGCGATCCGCGCCCTCGGAGCCGATCACCCTCGGCTCGACATCAGGTCCTGTCGAACAATTGCTCGAGGGAGCGGAAGCCTTTGATCTCGATGGGGTTACCCGAAGGGTCGAGAAAGAACATCGTCCATTGTTCGCCCGGCTCGCCCTCGAACCGAACCATCGGCGCGAGCACGAACTGCAGATTCTCACCCCTCAGCCGGTCGGCCAGGGACCGCCAGTCACTCAGTTCCAGCGCGACGCCAAGATGAGGCATCGGCACGAGGTGTTCGCCGACCCGCCCGGTATTCGCAACCGGGAAGGGGTCACCAAGGTGCAGCGAGATCTCGTGACCGAAGAAGTCGAAATCGACCCAGGTCGGCGCGCTCCGGCCTTCACGACACCCGAGCACCCCTCCGTAGAAGCGCCGCGCCTCATCGAGGTCGCGCACGTTGTAGGCGAGATGGAAGAAGCTCCGCATGATCACTCTCCTCTGGCTTATGGCAGATCGCGGTCGCAGGCCTCTCGGGGACAGCTGCCGAACCACGGGATCTGTTGGGAACGGACGCGGCCGAAGGTGGCACCCGTCGATCGACGGAGCTAGAGGACCTGCGACAGGAAGCGCCGGGTTCGTTCGTCCTCAGCCGCCGAGAACAATCGCGAAGGCGGGCCGTGTTCGACGATCACGCCGCGATCCGTGAAATAGACGTGATCGGCCAATTCGCGAGCGAAGTTCATTTCGTGCGTGACGAGGAGGCAGGTCATGCCCTCCTCGGCGAGCTCGCGGATGGTGACGAGCACTTCCTTGACCGTCTCGGGATCGAGCGCCGCGGTGACCTCGTCGAACAGCATCACGTCCGGCTTCATCGCAAGCGACCGGGCGATGGCGACGCGCTGCTGCTGCCCACCGGACAACTCCCCGGGATAGGCTGTCTCCTTGCCCGCGAGCCGCACCTTCGCGAGCAGAGCGCGAGCGCGGGCCTCGACCTCGCGCTTCTCCTGGCCGAGCACGTGGACCGGCGCCATCATCACGTTCTGAAGGGCGGTCTTGTGCGGGAACAGGTTGTATTGCTGGAAGACCATGCCGACCTTGCGGCGGAGCGCGAGCTTGTCGAGCTTCGGGTCCGCGACCTCGATGCCGGCGACCCGGATCGCGCCTGAGGTCACCGGCACCAGTGCGTTGATGCAGCGAATGAGCGTGGATTTCCCCGAGCCCGACGGTCCGATGATGCAGACCACCTCTCCCTTGCCCACATCGAAACTGATCCCCCTCAGGACCTCGCTGTCGCCGAATGATTTGTGCACATCGATCAGCTGCACGATCGGCTGACCGGGGGGATGAACGTTCGTCATTGAAAAAGCGGGTTCTCAGCGGGTCTCGAAGCGACGCTCCAGATGGGCGGTCAGGCGATCGATCGGATAGCAGTAGAGGAAGAAGCAGAGCAGGGCGAACCCGTAGAGGGGCGCGAACAGCTCGGGCCGCCCACCTTCCGCAGCATGCACCTGCGCGGTCAACGTCAGCATCTCGGTGACTCCGACGATCGAGGCCTGCACCGTCGCCATCGCGATGAGGGCGTAGACGTTCATCCACGGCGGCAGCATGCGTTTGACGCACTGGGGGAGGATGATGCGCCACAGCGTCTGCCGCCGGGTGAAGGCCAGCGATTCGGAGGCCTCCCACTGGGTCGTCGGCACGGAGCGCACGGCCCCTCGGACGATCTCGGCGACATTGGCCATCACGGGAAGCGCGAAGCCGCCCGTTGCCTTGACCCAGTCGGGGAGAGGGATGCGAAAGCCCAGCACCGTGACCTGGAACGGCACCAGGAACATGACGAAGAAGAGCAGAACCAGCCAGGGGACGTTGCGGAAGAACTGCGTCACCGCCCAGGCGACCCGCCGCAGGACCCGTCCCTCGCTCAGCATGGCCAGCCCGAGCCCGACGCCCGCGAGCGTGCCGAGCATCATGGCGATGAGCGAGATCGCGACGTTGAAGGCGAAGCCCTTCAGCAGCAGGGGCGCCCACCTTACGACGACCTCGAGCGGCGAGAGCACGACGCTGCCGCTCTGTGCCCAGGCCGGAAGCGCGAGCAGGCCGCCGGCGAGCCCACCGCCGAGCAGCCAAGCCTGGAGTGGGTGAAAGGGAAACCCGGCCCGCGTCCGCGAGACCGCGAACGGCAACAGCACCGGCAGGTCGCCCGCCCGCCCGGGATGGTCGCTCACCGGCTGTATCCTGGGATGCGCAACGCGCGTTCCCAGCGGTGCATGATCCAGACGAGACCCCCGACGAGGACCGCGTAGGTCGCCAGCAGCACCAGCATCATCTCGAGCACATTCTGCGACTCGGACCAGATCTGCTTCACGGCGTAGAGCGTCTCGGGGACGGCAATCGCGTAGGCCAACGTCGTGGTCTTCAGGAGGTTGATCAGGTTGTTGTTGAGCGCCGGCAGGCAGACTCGCAGGGACAGCGGCAAGACGACGTGGAGATACGCCTTGACGCGCGTGTAGCCCAGGGCCTCGGCGGCCTCGATTGTGGTCTTGGGCACCGCCTCGATACCGGAGCGAAAAATCTCGACGTTGAACGCGCCCGCAAAGAGCGACAACGACACGATCGCCCATTGAACGTTGTCGAGGATCGGGATGCGCAGGCCGTCGGGGGTCTGCGACGCCGGCAACAATGTGCCGAGGCCGAAATAGAAGAAGAAGATCTGTACGAGCGGGGGCGTATTGCGGAAGACGACGACAAAGCCGTTGACGAGCCCACGCACGAGCCGTGACGGGCCGGATTGAAGCAAGGCTCCCACCGCGCCGATCAAAAGACTGACAATGATCGTCGTGACGGCGAGAAGAAGCGTGGTCTTGAGCCCGTTGACGTAACGGGTCCAGTCGTATGGGTCGTAGAAGATCGTGAAATTGAACCCCGTGGTTTCGTAGAGGTTACGGAACCAGCCCTGAATAGCGTCCGTCATCTCTCTTCACCACGCCAGTCGGCCCGCTCACGATGCAGCCAGCCGGACATTAGTTGGTGGTGTTCTTGTACTTCTCGTGCATCGCTTTGGAATACTCAGTAGGCTCGATGCCCCACTTTTTCTCATTGTCGACGATGAAGCCCGTCTTCATCCAGTCCTTGGTCGTGCTTTCCAGCATCGTCTGCAGGGAGGTGTTGCCGAGCGCGACGGCCATGATCCACGGCGCATCCATGATGCCCTTCAGGGGCAGGGCGTAGTCCGCCTTCCAGTCGTCGTCGAGGAGCTTACCCTGAAGCATGCTCTGATCGTAGACGTAGCCGATGCAGTTGCCCTGCTTGAGGGCGAAGAGCGGCTTCTCCGAGCCATCGAAGGCGACGATCTCCGGACCGTAGGTACGGGCGACATCCTTGTTGTACCACGCACCGGAGGTGGCGCAGACCGGCTTGCCCTTCAATTGCGCCCAGTCGGTGATGCCGGATTTCTTGGGCAGCATCACATTGACGAAATCAGAGTAATATTGCGGATCAATCGCCTGTATCACGCGCCGGCGTTCCGGCTTGTCCGAGATCGTCGCGATGAGCAGATCGACCTTCCCCTGCTGAAGGAACTCGATCCGGTTGGAGGACACGACCGGCACCAGTTCGAGCTTCACGCCGAGCCGCCTTGCGACGTCCGCCGCGAGGTCGGGCTCGACCCCGATGATGGCGCCGCTCGGATCGCGGAAGCCGAACGGCCTGTAATCGGCCTTCACTCCGACGATCAATGTGCCGCGCTGCTTGATCGCCTCGACGCCTTCGGCGGCCTTCGCATGGCCGAAGGCGACCAAGGTGGCAGCGGCCATCACGACGGCGGCTGCGACGTTCCCGAATGTTGGCAGGCGCATGAGATCACGTCTTTTCTTGGCAAGGATAGTGCGGCGGGGAGGGATCGCGACGTCGGCTATCGGCCGACGAGGCATGGTCTAGGCGCGACCGGACGATGCAATCCACAAGCCATCGGTCGCTCGCTGCGTGGGCGCAATGTCATACGTCGGTGATCGCAGGTCGTCCACTCTTGCTAACCAACGTTGGGACGCGCACAAATATCCGTCGGCATCTGACGAGCGAGTGTTCGGTTTGTCCCGGCCGACGATTCGGTCGGCGAAAGACTGCGCCTCACGTCGGCTTGGCACGAAGTGTGCTGTCGGCGATCTTCGCATAACGCATCACGGCACCCCTCCATCGGCCGTCGAAAGAAAGTCCTCCATGGATCGTCGGACATTCCTCCAGACCTCGATCGGCGCCGGCATTATCGGCGCCTCCGGAGGGATCGCTGCCCCCGCCATCGCACAGGCCGCCCGGAAGACGCTGAAATTCGTGCCGCAGGCGAACCTCGCCAATTTCGACCCGATCTGGGGGACGCAATACGTCGTGCGCAACGCCGCGGCTCTGGTCTGGGACACGCTCTACGGTGTCGACGAGAAGCTGGTGCCGCAGCGGCAGATGGTCGAATCCGAGAGCGTATCGGACGATGGCCTGACCTGGACCTTCAAGCTCCGCTCCGGCCTCAAATTCCACGACGGCGAGCCGGTCCTCGCCAAGGACGCGGTGGCGAGCCTCGCCCGCTGGTCGGCCCGCGATCCGATGGGCCTGATGATCAGGGCCATCCAGAACGAGCTCGTCGCGGTCGACGACACGACCTTCAGGTGGTCGCTCAAGAAGCCGTATCCGAAGATGCTGCTCGCTCTGGCCAAGAACAACGCGCCGTGCACCTTCGTGATGCCCGAGCGGATTGCCAAGACCGACCCCTTCACGCAGATCAAGGAATACATCGGCTCGGGGCCGATGAAGTTCGTCGCCAAGGAGTGGGTGCCCGGCGCGATCGCCGTGTTCGAGAAGTTCCAGGACTACAAGTCACGCGACGAGCCCTCCTCGTGGCTTGCCGGCGCCAAGCAGATGAAGGTCGACCGCGTCGAGTGGATCATCATGCCGGACCCGGCGACCGCCATGGGCGCGCTCCAGAACGGCGAGGTCGACTGGTGGGAGAACCCGCTCTCGGACCTCGTGCCGGCGCTTCAGGGATCCTCGGACGTCGCCGTCGACATCGCCGACCCGCTCGGCAATGTCGGCGCCTTCCGGATGAACCACCTCCACCCGCCCTTCGACAACCCGGACATCCGCCGCGCGGTCCTGATGGCGATGCGCCAGGAGGACTACATGCGCGCCATCGTCGGATCGGATGACGCGCTCTGGAAGCGGATGCCGGGCTTCTTCACGCCGGGCACGGCCTTCTATTCCGAGCAGGGCGGCGACATCCTCAAGCAGGCGAACGTCGATGCCGCCAAGGCGCTGCTGGCCAAGGCGGGCTATGACGGCACCCCGGTGACCTGCGTCGTCGCGCAGGACAACCCGATCACCAAAGCGCAGGGGGACGTTACCGCCGACCTGCTGCGCCGCCTCGGCATGAAGGTCGATTTCGTGGCCACCGACTGGGGCACCGTCGGCTCCCGCCGCGCGTCGAAGAAGACGCCCAAGGAAGGCGGCTGGAACATGTTCCACACGTGGCATGCCGGCGCCGACTGCCTCTCGCCTGCGGGCTACAACGCACTCCGCGCCAATGGCGACAAGGCCTGGTTCGGCTGGCCGTCGAGCCCGGCGACCGAGGCAGGCATCACCGAGTGGTTCGAAGCCAAGGACGTCGAGGCCGAGAAGGCGGCGCTCGCCAAGACCAACGCGGCCGCCGTCAACGACGTCGTCTACGGGGTCACGGGCTTCTTCCTGAGCTATCAGGCCTGGCGCAAGAACGTGAGCGGCATCCGCAGCGGGCCGCTGCCGTTCTTCTGGGGTGTGACCAAGGCCTGACGGAGCGAGACGCGAGACCCGATCCCACTATCGGGTCTCGTCTCCAAGCCGGAATCGTGCCCCGCTTCATTCCGACGAACTGGTATTCGCTTGGTCGACATGAGATCTAGGACGACCCGCTGATGACGATCGTCATCCTGCGCCGCATCCTCTCCACGATCCCCGTGATGGCGATCGTGGCCCTGTTCGTGTTCAGCCTGCTGTACATCGCGCCCGGCGACCCGGCCGCGGTGATTGCGGGCGATCAGGCCTCCCCCGAGGACGTCGAGAAGATCCGCCAGAGCCTCGGCCTCGACCGGCCCTACCTCGTGCGCTTCGCCGAATGGGTGTTCCAGATCCTGCGCGGCGACCTCGGGACTTCCATCTTCACGAACCTGCCGGTCACCACGATGATCGGGCAGCGCATCGAGCCGACCCTGTCCCTGATGGGGATCACGCTGGTCATCGCCGTGCTGGTCGCCGTGCCGATGGGCGTGGTCGCCGCCTGGAAGGCGAATAGCTGGGTCGACCGCTCCGCCATGGCGTTCGCGGTGTTCGGCTTCTCGACGCCGGTCTTCGTGGTCGGCTACCTGATCGCCTACGTCTTCGCGCTGAAGCTCGGCTGGTTCCCGGTCCAGGGCTACACGCCGATCTCCAACGGCCTCTGGCCCTGGCTGCGGAGCCTGATCCTCCCCTCCGTCTCGCTGGCGCTGGTCTACATCGCGCTGATCGCGCGCATCACCCGCGCCTCGATGCTCGACGTGCTGAGCCAGGACTACGTGCGCACGGCAAAAGCGAAGGGCGTCGGGCAGCGCAAGATCCTGTTCGTCCACGCGCTCAAGAACGCAGCGGTGCCGATCGTCACGGTGATCGGCATCGGCGTCGCGTTGCTGATCGGCGGAGCGGTAGTGACCGAGAGCGTGTTCGCACTGCCCGGTCTCGGCCGCCTCGTCGTCGATGCGATCCTGCGGCGCGACTATCCGGTGATCCAGGGCATCGTTCTGCTGTTCAGCTTCGTCTACGTTCTCGTCAACCTCGTCGTCGACCTCGTCTACACGCTCGTCGATCCGAGGATACGCTACTGATGGCCGGCACGACGCTCATGACCGGCAAGACACCCATGCCCGGCACCACGCCCGGTACGACGCTCGTGCCCGGCACGGCGCTCTTGCCCCCGCCCGGCCTCGTCGTCGCCGACGACCTGCCGGACGTGCTCGCGCCACGAAAGCCGATGACGGGCATCATTGGGTTCGTCCGCAGGCGTCCCACGCTCGCCTTCGGCGCTTCGATCCTGATCGTCATGGTGTCCGCGGCGGCGTTCGCGCCCTGGGTCGGCACGGTCGATCCCAGCCTGCTCGCAACGTCAAAGCGGCTCAGGCCTCCCTCGGCCGAGAACTGGTTCGGCACCGACATGCTCGGCCGCGACCTCTACTCGCGGGTGATCTACGGGGCGCGCGTCTCGCTGGCCGTCGGCTTCTTCGTCGCCCTGCTGGCCTCGGTCATCGGGATGGCGATCGGCCTCGTCTCGGGCACGGTGCGCTGGATCGACAGCATCGTCATGCGGCTGATCGACGGAATGATGTCGATCCCGCCGATCCTGCTCGCCGTGGCCCTGATGGCGCTGACCCGCGGCAGCCTGGAGAACGTCATCGTCGCGATCACCCTGGCGGAGATCCCGCGCGTCGCCCGCCTCGTGCGAGGCGTGGTGCTGTCGCTGCGTGAGCAGCCCTACATCGACGCGGCGATCGCCGCCGGCTCGCCGATGTGGCGGATCGTGATCCGCCACATCCTCCCCAACACCCTGGCGCCGATGACGGTGCAGGCGACCTATATCTGCGCCTCGGCCATGATCGTGGAAGCGATCCTGTCGTTCATCGGCGCCGGCGTGCCCCCGACCATCCCGTCCTGGGGGAACATCATGGCCGAGGGCCGCGCCCTCTGGCAGGTCAAGCCGAACCTCGTGTTCTTCGCCGCCACCTTCCTGTCGATCACCGTCCTTGCGGTGAACCTCGTCGGCGACGGCCTGCGCGATATCCTCGATCCCCGCATGGCGAAAACCCTCTGATGCGTCGGCCTTACGCCCGTCGCGCCGTCATCGCCGAACCGGAGAATCGTTCATGAACGGGCGTTGTGTGAGAAACACCTGATGGCGCTCCTCGAAGTCGACTCGCTGCAGACGCATTTCCGGACGCCCGACGGCGTCAACCGCGCCGTGGACGGCGTCTCCTTCCAGGTCGGGAAGGGCGAGACGCTGGCGATCGTCGGCGAGAGCGGCTGCGGCAAGTCCGTCACCGCCATGTCGATCCTGCGGCTGATCCCGGAGCCGCCAGGCAAGAGCGCGGGCGCCATCCGGTTCGACGGCCGCGACCTGCTGGCGCTGCCCGAGCGGGAGATGAGGCGCATCCGCGGCAACGACATCTCGATGATCTTCCAGGAGCCGATGACCAGCCTCAACCCGGTGCTCAAGGTTGGCCGGCAGATCGGCGAGTCCCTTCGCCTGCATCAGGGCCTCGACCGCGGCAAGGCCGAGGCGCGGGCCGTCGAGATGCTCAAGCTCGTCGGGATCCCGGAGCCGAAGCAGCGCGCGGGCGAGTATCCCCACCAGCTCTCGGGCGGCATGCGCCAGCGCGTGATGATCGCGATGGCGCTGGCCTGCTCGCCCAAGCTCCTGATCGCCGACGAGCCGACGACGGCGCTCGACGTGACGATCCAGGCACAGATCCTCGACCTGATGCGCGATCTGAAGGAGCGCGTCGGCGCCGCGATCCTGCTCATCACCCACGATCTCGGCGTGGTCGCCGAGGTCGCCGACCGCGTGGTGGTGATGTACGCGGGCCGCAAAGTCGAGGAGGCGCCGGTCCGTCGCCTCTTCGCGAAGCCGCGCCATCCCTACACGCGCGGCCTGCTCGGCGCCGTGCCGCGGCTCGGCTCGTCGCTGGAAGGCGGGGTCGACCGGCTCGCCGAGATCCCCGGCATGGTGCCGAGCCTCAAGACGCGGATCGAAGGCTGCGTCTTCGCCGGGCGCTGCCCCGACGTGCAGGACGTCTGCCGGCACTACGCGCCGGGCCTGGAGGAGAAGGCGCCCGGCCACGTCGCCGCCTGCCACTTCTCCCTGCGCGAACAGGCCGCCGCGGCATGAACGTGCCGCTGAAAGCCCCGCCCTCGGCGACGCTCCTGGAGGTCAACGACCTCAAGATCCATTTTCCGCTCGCCGGTTCCCTGTTCGGCCGCGCGCGGCGCTTCGTCTACGCGGTCGACGGGCTGTCCTTCCGGATCGATCGCGGCGAGACGCTCTCGCTCGTCGGCGAGAGCGGCTGCGGCAAGTCGACCGTCGGGCGGGCGGTGCTGCGGTTGCTGAAGCCGACCGCGGGCCAGGTCGTCCTCGCCGGCCGGCGCATCGACGACATGTCTGCCGGTGGCCTGCGCCCCCTGCGGCGGCAGGTTCAGGTGGTGTTCCAGGACCCCTTCTCGAGCCTCAACCCGCGCATCCGCGTCCGCGACGCGCTCGCCGAGCCGATCCGCAATTTCGGGCTCGCCAAGGACCGGGCGGATCTGGAGCGCAGGCTCGACCGTCTGATGGACCGCGTCGGCCTGCCCCGCGAAGCCCTGTCGCGCTGGCCGCACGAGTTCTCCGGCGGCCAGCGCCAGCGCATCGGCATCGCCCGCGCGCTGGCGGCCGAGCCCGACCTCATCGTCTGCGACGAGGCGGTTTCGGCGCTCGACGTCTCGGTCAAGGCGCAAATCGTCAACCTATTGGGGGACCTCCAGGCGGAGCTGGGCCTCGCGTTGCTGTTCATCAGCCACGACCTCGCGATCGTCGAGCATATGACGCACCGCATCGCCGTGATGTATCTCGGCAAGATCGTCGAGACCGGGACGAAGCGCCAGATCTTCGCCCGCCCGCGTCACCCCTACACCCAGGCGCTTCTGTCCGCGGTGCCGGCCCCCGACCCGGAGGCGCCGCGCCGCCGCATCCTGCTGAAAGGCGACGTGCCGAGCCCGATCGACCCGCCCAAGGGCTGCCGCTTCCACACGCGCTGCCCCTACGTGTTCGATCGTTGCCGCATCGAGGAACCGGCCCTGGGCGAGGTCGAGAGGGGCCATGAAGCCGCCTGCCACCTCAACGGGCGACCAGCGGACCAGAACCCGCTTCTCGCAGGGGTGTTCGCATGAGCGTCGCGCACGACCTGATCCTGCGCGGTGCGCGGGTCATCGACCCCTCGCAGGACTTCGACGGACCCGCGGACGTCGCCTTCGCCGCGGGCCGGGTCTCGGGCTTCGGGCCCGATCTGCGCGCGGGACCGGCGACCGAGATCCGCGACGTCGCGGGCGCGGTGGTGACGCCCGGGCTCATCGACCTCCACACCCATGTCTATTGGGGCGGCACCTCGCTGGGAATCGATCCAGACGAGTTCTGCCGCCTCTCGGGCGTGACCACCTCGATCGACACGGGAAGCGCCGGGCCGGGCAACTGGGCCGGCTTCCGCCGGCATGTCATCGAGCGCGCGGACGCCCGCGTGCTCGCTTACCTGCACGTGTCCTTTGCCGGCATCTTCGCCTTCTCGAAGTCCGTCATGGTCGGCGAGAGCGCGGACATGCGCATGATGGCGCCCGCCGAGGCCGCCGAGGTGGCGGATGCCAACCGCGACCTCATCGTCGGCATCAAGGTCCGCGTCGGCCGCGGCGCGTCCGGCGACCAGGGAACGGCCCCGCTCGACACGGCCCTGCAGGTCGCCGAGGAGGTCGGGATGCCGCTGATGGCGCATATCGATCATCCGCCGCCTTCCTACGAGGAGGTCCTGGCGATGCTGCGGCCGGGCGACGTGCTGACCCACGCCTTCCGCCCCTTCCCGAACGCGCCCTGCACGGCGCAGGGCAGCGTGAAGCGAGCCGTGCGGGAGGCCCGCGAGCGCGGCGTCCTGTTCGACATCGGGCACGGCAAGGCGTCGTTCTCGTTCAAGACCGCCCGTGCCATGCTGGCAAACGGCTTCTACCCCGACACGATCTCGTCGGACGTGCACCAGCTCTGCATCGACGGGCCGGTCTACGACCAGGTCACCACCTTGTCGAAATTCCTGTGCCTCGGCATGGACTTGCCCGAAGTCATCCGGTGCTCGACCGTCAACGCGGCCTTCGCCCTCAGGCGCCCCGAATACGGATCGCTGAAAGTCGGATCGCTCGGCGACGCGACGGTGCTGAGCATCCGCGACGGCGAGTTCGATTATGTCGACGTGACCGGCGAGCACATGACCGGAGACAGACGCATCGTGGCCGAGGGCGTCGTTCTGAAGGGCCGCTGGTGGCACTCGGCAAGCGGCTCGGCCTTCGGCAGCCTCGCCTCATGACGCCGCTGGCGAACGAGATCGCCCGACACTTCGGGACGCCGGCCGTCGTGGTCGATCTCGATGTGGCCGAGGCGAATATCGCGCGCGTCCAGGCGTCGTGCGATCGCGCCGGGCTCGCGAACCGCCCCCACGTCAAGACGCACAAGTCGCCGGAACTGGCCAAGCTCCAGGTCGCGGCCGGCGCGCGCGGCATCACCTGCCAGAAGCTCGGCGAGGCCGAGGTGATGGCCGAGGCCGGGCTCGACGACATCCTGATCAGCTACAACATCCTGGGCGAGCAGAAGCTCGGACGGCTGGGGGCGCTCCTGAAGCGGTCGCGGATCACCGTCGGGGCGGACAGCGCGACCACGATCGACGGACTGACGAGCGCCGCCGCCATCGCGGGCCGCCCGCTGCCGGTGGTCGTCGAGTGCGATACCGGAATGAGGCGCGCAGGCGTCGAGACGCCCGGCGAGGCCGTCGCGCTGAGCCGTCGCATCGCGGCCGCGCCGGGCCTGACCTTCGCCGGCCTGCTGTTCTACCCGCTCCCCGACGGCTGGCCCGAGACGCAAAGCTTCTTCGACACGGTGTCGGCGGGCCTCCGCGATGCCGGGCTGACGTCCACGATCGTCTCGACCGGTGGCTCGCCGAACCTCGCTCATCTCGGCGCGCTCCACGGGGCGACCGAGCACCGGCCCGGCACCTACATCTTCAACGATCGCATGCAGGTGGCGGCGGGCGTCGCGACGTTGGCCGATTGCGCGCTCACGGTCTACGCCACCGTGGCGAGCCGGGCGACGGACGCGCGCGGGATCGTCGATGCCGGCTCGAAGACGCTCACCAGCGATCCCGGCGGCCTCGACGGCCACGGGCTGATCCTCGAATATCCGAAGGCCCGCATCGGCCATCTCTCCGAGGAGCATGGCTTCCTCGATCTCGCCGCGTCGGAGGCGCGTCCCGCGGTCGGAGAGGTGGTGCGGATCATCCCCAACCACGTCTGCGTCGTGGTCAACATGGTCGACCGGCTGGT
>NZ_CAXUJR010000056.1:0-22767 GCF_964251405.1 uncultured Methylobacterium sp. | reverse complement strand
AGCATGGGATCGGCCAGATCAAACGCGACGAACTGGCGCGATACGCGGATCCCGTCGGCCTCGATCTCATGCACTCCCTCAAGGCGGCCTTGGATCCGCACCATCTTCTCAATCCCGGCAAAGTGTTGCCCGGCAAGGCGTTGCCCGGCCAGGTCGTGTCCAGCGAGGTCGCGCCCGGAACCACCTGATCTCGCGGCCGTGACCAGGGCCGGCACTGCCCTCGACGGCAAGGCAACCTCACCCTGATCCCGGGGTTGAACCCATCGAAAACGTTCGAGACGGATAGGGTATTGTGCATTGCACAAATCCGAGGGAGACTGGCGAATGCATCGCAGCGGATGCGAGGGATCGCGGCCATCGCGTTAGTCGCTCGTTAACCGGCCGGGCCGCATTTTCGATGGCGGCAACGCGCCTTGGATGTCCGGCTTTCGGGTCCGCTGCACTGCCGCGATCCCAGTCGCTCCGACCGGGATCGTGGCGAGACCTTCAGGAGATGATGTATGCCGACCTCACAGGCACGGGTGCCCACTGCCGAAGCCAGCCGCTACCTCAAGCAGCTCTGTCGGCACTGGAGCCACAAGTTCCCGGTGGAGACCAAGGACGACCACGGCACGGTGCCTTTCGGCGAGGACAGGGTCTGCACCTTCGAGGCGGAGGCCGATGCCCTGCTGATGCGGGTGGTCACCCCCGACCCGGCCGGTCTGACACGGCTCGAGAACGTGGTCGCCGATCACCTGCTGCGCTTCGCGTTCCGGGAGAATCTCGGCGAGATCCGTTGGTCGCGCGCGGCTTGACCTGCCGCCTCTCGCGCTGATCTTAAGCGCGCCAGCGACCTCACGGGGCCGACAGGACAGGCACGTGGCAGCCCATCATGCACGAGACCGGGACTTCGACCGTGGCGAGCCTGTCTCATGACGAGCGCTTGGCCCGTCTCGCGGAGGTGGCGGTCAAGGTTGGGCTCGGGCTGAAGGCCGGCCAGGAACTCGTCATCACCGCTCCCCTCGAGACCGTCGCCCTGGTCCGTGCCATCACGGTCGAGGCCTACAAGGCCGGTGCATCGCTGGTCACGGCCTTCTACTCGGACGATGCCGCCACCCTGGCGCGCTTCACCCATGCCCCCGACGACGCCTTCGACGTCGCCTCGGGCTGGCTCTATGCCGGCATGGCCGAGGCCTACCGCAACGGTGCGGCGCGTCTCGCCATCGCAGGCGACGATCCCTCCTTGCTCTCCGGCCAGGATACGGCCCGGGTGTCGCGCGCCAACCGCGCCCGCTCGAAGGCCTATGTGCCGGCGCTGGAACTCATCGCCAATTTCTCCATCAACTGGACCATCGTCTCGGCCGCCACCCTTCCCTGGGCGCGGACGGTGTTCCCAAACGAACCCGCCGACATCGCTCTATCCAAGCTCTGGGACGCGATCTTTGCCGCCTCCCGCGTCGACGGCGACGATCCGGTCGCGGCCTGGGAGACGCACAACGCGGCCCTGCGCGCCCGCACCGAGACCCTGAACCGCCACCGCTTCGCAGCCCTGCGCTTCAAAGGGCCGGGTACGGACCTCACCGTGGGTCTGGCCGACGACCACGAGTGGTGCGGCGGCGCCTCGACGGCGCGCAACGGCATCGTCTGCAACGCCAACATTCCGACCGAAGAGGTCTTCACCACGCCCCACAAGGCGCGGGTCGATGGGTTCGTCACCAGCACCAAGCCGCTGTCCTACCAGGGCACCCTGATCGAGGGCATCACGGTGCATTTCGCGGACGGTCGCATCGTCGAGGCCTCGTCGCGGATCGGCAACGACGTGCTCGCCAAGGTCCTCGACACCGACGAGGGCGCCCGGCGACTCGGCGAGGTCGCCCTGGTGCCGGCCTCCTCGGCGATCTCGGCGTCCGGGCTGCTGTTCTACAATACCCTCTACGACGAGAACGCGGCGAGCCACATCGCGCTCGGCCAAGCCTACAGCAAGTGTTTCCGCAACGGCGGCGAGGGCTTCAGCGAGGAGGATCTGGCAGCCCGCGGCGCCAACCGCAGCCTGATCCACATCGACTGGATGATCGGCTCGGCCGACATCGACGTCGACGGCCTCACACTGGAGGGCCGCGCCGTGCCGGTGATGCGCGGCGGCGAGTGGGTGGACTAGCCTTTCGCCACCTTCGGCTTCGGCAGCATATTGGGACGCCAGCGGCGGTGCATCCACAGCCACTGGCCGGGATTCTCGCGCACCCAGCCCTCGACGACGCGGGTCATCGCCTGGGTCGCGCCCTGGACGTCGATGGCGCCGCCGGCGTCGCGGGGCAGGTCGAGGGGCGGGGTCAGTTCGAGGTGGAAGCGGACCCCCGGACGCCGGATCACCCGCACGCCGTGGACCGGGCACTCGTAGTGCCGGGCGAGCTTGGCGAGCAGCGGATTGGCCAGAACCGGCTTACCGAAGAACTCCACCACGACCCCGCGGGTGAAATGCTGGTCGATGAGCTGGCCGAGATGGCCGCCACGCTCGACCACGCCCTGCATGGAGAACACCGACCCCTGCCCGGAGGCGGCGAGCCCGCCCATCGTCTCGCGACGGATCTCCTGCACGAGGCGGGCGGTGGCGGCGTCGTTGGGGGGCCGGAAGATCGCGGTGGCATCGAGCCCGTATTTCGCCGCGCAGATCGCCGGCAGCTCCCAATTGGCCAGATGCGCGGCGAAGATCAGGCCGGGCTTGCCGTCGTCGCGTAAGTTCGCGAAGTGCTCGATGCCGTCGGCCGTGATCCGCTGGTTCGCGGGGTCGGTCTCGTCGATATCGAACAGCGTATGCAGGTGAGCGTATTCGGCACCGGTGCGGCCGAGATTGTCCCAGGCCTCGCGCGCCAGGGCCTGGATCGCCGCCTCATCCCGCTCCGGAAAGGCCGATCGCAGGTTCGCGATCGCCGTGCGGTGGGCCGGAAGCCAAGGGCCGACCCTGCGCGTGAGCGCGCCGCCACAGGCGCTCGCCCGCTCCGGCCCGAGCGCCCTCGCCAGCCAGAACAGGCCGCGCACGAGCGGGATCATCGCCAATCCCGCGAGACGCGGCAGGTGGCGGTTCAGGAGCAGGGCGAGGCGGAGCAAGGCGGACCCGGGATCGAGGATGGCGCCCGACCGGACGCACTCGCGTTCCGCTTAATGCGCTTTCGCTGTCGTGGACAACCCGCCTCCACCGAGTGGACCACATCCGATGCCTGACACCCACGCCCGTGACGGACCGCCTTGGCGGCCGTGTCTCGATGCCCCCGTTTCATCACGCTCGCATCGAGGGACTTTCACGGTCGTCCTCGCCCTCTTCGTCGGGGCTGAGCCTGTAACGAACCAGCCTCTCCCCGTGCCTTCACACCCCTCGACGGCGAGTCGCGAAACGGGATCTAACCGTACCCCAGCAGTGCGAGGATCGCATGGATCACCGTCGCGCCCCCGATGGGTGCGACGAGGAGGAACACAGCGTTCACCGCGATGATCCCTACGAACACCTGCTCCTGGCGCTTCGTGAACCCGGGCTTGCCGGATGGCGGCTCCTGGGGCGGTGTCCATCCTCCCTCGAAGTACATCGGCATCCCCAATGCGATCTCTGCCGGCCCGATCCAGCGGGTGGAGCCATCATGGTAGGGCCGCGGGGTGCGCCTCCGCAATGACTCGTCGGCGGGCTTTGGAGGTCGGTACCAAGCGTCGGACCTGAAGCGCTAAAGCGTCACCAGGATCTTCCCGAAGACCTTTCGCGACTCGAGCCGTTCCAGGCCTGCCCCGAACTCGGCGAGCGGCAGCACGGTGTCCACCACGGGAGTCAGGCCAGCCGCCATCTTGGCCAGCGCGTCGCGGATATTGGCCATCGAGCAGCCGAACGAGCCGGTGATGCGGTACTGCTGCTGGAAGAGCTGCATCAGGTTCATCGTCGTCGACACCCCGGAGGTCGAGCCGCAGGTGACGAGGCGCCCGCCGCGCTTGAGGCAGAGCAGGGAGCCGTTCCAGGTCTCCGGCCCGACATGCTCGAACACCACGTCGACGCCCTTGCGCTTGGTCAACCGACGGACTTCGCCCTCGAAACGCTCGGTGCGGTAGTTCACGACGTGGTCTGCGCCCAAGGCTGCCGCCTTCTCGCCCTTGGAATCGTCGCCCACCGTGGTGAACACCGTGCAGCCGATGGCCTTGGCCATCTTGATCGCCGCCGTGCCGATGCCGGAGCCGCCGGCATGGACGAGGATGCTCTCGCCGGGTTCGAGCCGGGCATTGTCGAACAGCATGTGCTGGACGGTGCCGAACGCCACCGGTGCGCAGGCCGCATCGGTGAAGCTCACGCCATCGGGCACCTTGATGACGAGCCGTTCCGGCATGGTCACGAACTCGCGCGCGAAGCCGTCGAGATGGAAGCCCATCACGCCGGAGACGTCCTCGCAGAGGTTGTCGCGGCCCTGAAGGCACGCCTTGCAGCGCCCGCAGGTCCGGGCGCCGTACATCACCACGCGGTCGCCCGTCTTCAGGTCCGCCACGCCCTCACCCACGCACGTGATCTCGCCCGACGCCTCGGCGCCCACGGTGAGCGGCAGCTTGCGCTTGGCGAAGGCCATGCCGCGAAAGCCCCAGACGTCGATGAAGTTGAGCCCCACCGCGCGCACGCGGATCTGGACCTCGCCGGGTCCCGGGGCGGCCGGCGGCTCGACCTCGCAGACGCGCAGGTCGCGATCGCCGAAGAGTTGGAGGGCTTGCATGGCTATCCGTCGTTGTTCGGCCGCGCGGGTGTTCCCTCCTCCACCCAAGTGGGCATACCGGACTTGGGCATCAGGGTGCGGATCTCGGGCAGGCCCGAGATCCGATGGCAGGAGGGAATGCGCACGAAGCGGTTTCAGTAAGCAGCCGCGATCACGGCATCAACCCACCTCACTCCGGCGCCAGATACCGCCGCCTTGCCCATCCGAGGATCGGCCCGGCCTTCACCCGGCACCAGGTCAGCCCGCTCGGGGTGTCGGCGGTGCAGCCGAAGCCGCGCAGCCGCGCGCCCTGCGGTGCCTGGCCGAGGGCCGGCGCCTCGGCGTCCGGCGTCTCGCGGATGCTTAGGGTGTCGCCGGGGGGCAGGCCGTCGACGCGGAAGGAGTCCTGAGCCAGGGCGGCTACCGTCCATACGATGGCCAGGGATGAGAGACTGACGAGACGTAGGACCATGCTCGACCTCAGGCGCGGTGGACGCCCATCATCGCGGTCAGGCCGCCATCCACCGGCAGCACCGCTCCGGTGATATAGGAAGCCGCGTCCCCCATGAGGAAGGCGGCCAGGGCCGCCACCTCCCCCGGCCTCGCGAAACGCCCGGCCGGGATCTGCCGCTCCATGACCTCGCGATGGGCGGCGTAGGGCGCCATCATGTCGGTGTCGATGAACCCCGGCGCGATCACGTTGACGGTGATGCCGCGCTTGGCGGTCTCGATGGCGAGCGTCCGGCAATACGCGATGAGCGCGCCCTTGCTGGCGGCGTAGGCGGCGTTGCCGGGATTGGCCTGGAGCGCGGCGACCGAGCCGATCGCGACGATCCGCCCGCTCCGCGCCCGGATCATGCTCCGAACCAGCGCCTTGGCGAGGCGGGTCAGCGACCAGAAGTTCACCTGCATGGCGGCTTCGGCCTTGTCCTGATCCATCATCGCGGCGAGCACGTCGTAGGCTTGCCCGGCATTGTGGACGAGGCCGTGAAAGCCTTGCGCCTCGACCGATTCGCAGAAGGCGTCCAGAGCTGCTTTGTCGGCGAGATCGAGCGCATGGGCCCGGAACGCGCCTTCGGGGTAAGCCGCCTGCAGCTCCGCCACCAGGGCGTGGGCCGCCTCGCCGGAGGAGCGGTAGGTGAACTCGACGTCGTGGCCGGCTTGGCCCAGCCCGCGCACGATCGCCGCGCCGAGCCCTGAGCCGCCCCCCGTGACGAGGATCTTTCGCGGCGCGCTCATGCCGGCTCACCGCCGAGCACGAGGCAGGTATTCTGGCCGCCGAAGCCGAACGAGTTCGAGAGCACCCGCGCCACCGACACGTCCCGCGTCGTGGTCACCACGTCGAGCGGGATGGCGGGGTCGGGCACCGCGTAATTGATGGTCGGCGGGATGCGGCCATGCGCGATGGTAAGGAGCGAGACCACGGCCTCGATGGCGCCGGCGGCGGTGAGCGTATGACCGATCATCGACTTGTTGGAGGAGATCGGCAGCGTCGCCATGCGCTCGCCGAACACCACCATGCAGCCCATGGCCTCCATCTTGTCGTTCTCGGGCGTCGAGGTGCCGTGGGCGTTGATCGTGTCGATCCGCTCCGGCGGCGTGCCGGCATCGTCGAGCGCTGCGCGGATCGCCGCGATGATCGGGGCTCCGTCCGGGCTCGACCGGGTGCGATGGAAGCCGTCGCCCTTCTCGCCGCAGCCGAGCACGTAGCCGAGGATCCTGGCCCCCCGCGCCCTCGCCGCTTCGGCATCCTCCAGCACGAGGGCGGCGGCACCCTCGCCCATGACGAAGCCGTCCCGGTTCTTCGAGAACGGCTTCGAGGCGCCTTCCGGCGGGTCGTTCTGAGTGGAGAGCGCCGAGAGCAGCGAGAACCGGATCAGCGATTCCGGGTTCACCGAGCCGTCGGTGCCGATGCAGAGCGCCGCTTTCATCTCGCCGCGCCGGATCGCCTCGACGCCGAGCTGGATCGCGGTCGCTCCCGAGGAGCACGCGGTGGACAGCGAGATCGGCGAGCCCTTGGTGCCGAAACGGTCGGCGATCCGGTCGGCCACGGTCCCGAAGATGAAGAGGTCGTGCCAGGCGTCGAAGCGGCGGCTCGCGGCAGCGCGCTGGAGGTCGGCGTAGGTGACCTCGCCGTCCTGGCCTGAGGCCTCGGCGAGAGCCTGGCGCTGAGGCCATTCCATCTCGACGGGCGGCACCGCGATGAAGAGCGCACCCGGAAAGTCGTCCCTGGCGCCGATGCCGGATTGGGCGATGGCTTCCTCGGCGGCCTCCTCCGCGAAGCGCTGCGACAGGGCGGGCGCCACGAGCGGATCGGTGTCGAGGAAGTCGACTGTGCCGGCGATGCGCGTGCGCAGCCCGTCGGTGGCGAAACGCTTGATCGCATGGATCCCCGAGCGCCCGGCGGTCAGCCCCGCCCAGGTGTCGTCCTGGCCCTGGCCCAGGGACGTGACGATGCCAAGCCCGGTCACCGCCACCAGCGGGCGGCCTTTCGCGTCTCGAAGAGGATGATTCGTCATCGTGCTGATCTTGGTTCTCAACCGATTATCGGAAGCAAGCGCCTCTCCTCCTCACAGATATCGGGCTTGCCCGATAGCCGCACCCCAGTGCCCAAGTCGGGCAGGCCCTACTTGGGTGCGGGCAGGAGCCGGAGGTGGGGTGGTGCAGGAGGCCCCGTAACGCTCGATCCTGAGCCACCCCCACCCTAGCCCTCCCCGCAAGGGGGAGGGAACATGGTTCCGCCCCTCAAACTGCCGTCACCCGCACCACGCCCTCCCCGCGCCGGTGCCCGATCACCGTCACCGCCACCTCGCGCAGCCCGCCCTCCGCCACCAGGGCGGCGGCGAGCGCCGCGCCGAAGGGGGCGGTCACTTCCAGCGAATGGCCGGTGACATCGCCCAGAGCCGTGACGGCGACGCCCGGTGCCAAATCCGACAAGGCCGTACGTTCCTCCGCGGTGATCGGGGCCACGCCGGTCGCCCCCGAGATCACGGCGTCGGGCCGGGTCACGCCCGCATCCTTCCAGAGGTCCGACAGGCTCCGCCCGACGCTGCCGGGCGTGCGGCGCGGGCGGTCGCTCGCCACGGGAGCGAGCCGCGCCAGCGCCGGGGCGCCGCGGGCCGCCGCACCGTCGGCCGATTCCAGCACGAGGAAGGCGGCGGCGCTCCCCAGGATGAACCCGCCCTCGCCCTCCCCGTTCCGGGAGAAGACGGGGCGGAAATCGCGGGCGCGCAGGTAGCCGCCCATCTCGTGGACCACCATCACGTCTGGCCGCTCGGCGCTGTAGGAGCCGCCCACCAGCATGTGGTCGATCTGTCCCGATGCGATCCGCGCCGCCGCGATGCGCAGGGCGTCCACACCCGAGGATTCCTCGCCCATGAAGGTGCGTGAGGCGCCGGTGACGCCGTGGACGATGGCGATGTTGCCCGCGAGCAGGTTCGAGAGTTGGGCCAGGAACAGGGTCGGGCGCAGGTCGTTCAGCAGGCGCTCGTTGAGATAGGCACCCGGATCGGACGCATCGCGCAGGCCCGTCAGGATGGCCCCGTCGACGGCCGTGTCGCGCTCGCCGCCGCCGCAGGCGACCACGAGGTGCAGCGCGGCCTTGAACGCGGCATCGTCCTTCACGCCGGCCGAGTCGAGGGCGAGCCCGGCGGCATAGACGCCGAGCCGCTGCCACGGCTCCATCTGCCGCTGATCGGATTTCTTCGGGATCTGCCCGTCGAGCGCCAGGGGGGCCACGGGGTGCACCGTATAGGGCGCGAAGGTCGTCGTGTCGATGCGTGCCGGGGCATCTGCCTTCAGCGCCGCGAGATGGGCCGCGATGCCCTCTCCGGCACAGGAGACCAGGCCGATCCCCGTGACGACGACGTCGCGTCCGCCGGTGCTCATGTGAACGGCCCAAAGGCCAGGAGGCCGATCGCCTCGGCGCGTGCGCGCATGGGCGCGGACAGCGCCTCCGGGAAAGGCATCGTGCGGAAGCGAAGCTCTGCGTCGGCGACGAGCTTGTCGCCGTTCCGGATCGACGCCTTGGTCACGGCATAGCCGGAACCATCATGCTCCAGGCTCGCCTCGACGGTGAGGGTGGTCTCGGGCCCGACGAAGCCGCGAAAGCGTGCTTTTTCCACCGACATCAGGAACGGCATCAGCGTGAAGTCGAGATGTGCCAGCAGCAGATAGCCGGAGGCCTGCGCCATGGTCTCGGTCAGGAGCACGCCGGGCACCAGGGGATGGCCGGGGAAGTGCCCTTCGAAGACCGGGCTCTCGCGCGGCACCTCGGCGAGCGCCGTGATCCGTCCCGCCGCGCGGTCGAGCGATACGACGCGATCGATCATCTCGAAATATTCGAGGCGCATGGGTCCGGCTTCCCCCGCTCGCGGGCGTCAGGTCAGGCCTTGCGGATCAGGCCTTGGCGGCCTTCTCTGCGACGAGGGCGTCGATCCGCGCGCAGAGGTTCTTGAGGACGAAGTACTCCTCGGCCGGGACCTTGCCTTCGTTGACCTCCTGGGTCCAACGCTCCAGCGGCAGCTTGATCCCGAACGCCTTGTCGACCGCGAAGGCGATGTCGAGGAAGGCCAGGGAATCAATCCCGAGGTCGTCGATGGCATGGCTCTCGGGCGTGATCGTGTCGCGCGGGATGTCGGCGGTCTCGGCGATGATGTCCGAGACGCGGTCGAAGGTGGCTGACGTCGCCGGGGCTGTGTTGTGCAGGTCGGACATGGATTCTCGCTGGTTTCACGCGCGCCCGCCGCCACCCTGCGCGATGGGTAGCGCCGGCCGGCGATCGGGGCACGACGCATGACGCCCGGTGCCCCCGGTCGCGCGGCCTTGCGATCGATGCGCGGCCCCTCGCTCGGCAAGGCCCTGCACGATCGCGGTGCCTTACACGAGGGGGCATGGAGGGGCAACCTTGGCCGTTCGCCGGCCCCGGTTGGGGCCTATTCCGTGGACCCCATTACGGGCCTATGTCGAAGGTCCGCCGCCGGATCGTCCGGCTTCGGGGAAGCGGAAGGTCACCCCATGGAACCGCCCCTTCGGGCCGCCAACGATGCCGAACCGGTTGCCGATCGATGGCGGATGCAGGCCGCCGCACGCACGGCGATGGTCCTCGCGCTCTCCGCAATCGGCCTGTGGGTGCTGCACCCGTTCCTGCCGGCGCTGGCCTGGGCGGTGATCCTGGCGATCGCCCTGTGGCCGCTCTACGCCCGCGCGGAACGCCGGTGGCCGCCGAGTGGGCACGGCATCGCGCTGCCGGCGCTGTTCACGGCGCTCGTCGCCATCGTGTTCCTGGCGCCGCTGGTGGTGCTCGGCGTTCAGGCAGCCCGGGAGGCCCATGACGCCCTGGCCTGGGCCGGGCAAGCCGAGCGCAGCGGCATTCCGGCGCCGGAGATCCTGGCGCACCTGCCCTTCGGCGCGGCCCAGGCGAGCGCATGGTGGAACGACAACCTGAGCCACCCCTCCCCCGGTTCGGATCTGCTCCACCGCCTCGACAATCCGTCTGTGATCGGGCTGACGCGCAGCGTCGGGTCGCAGATCGTCCGCCGCTCCGTCCTGTTCGGCTTCACCCTGGTGACGTTGTTCTTCCTGTTTCGCGATGGACGCACGGTCATCGCGCAGTGTCTCACCGCCAGCGCCAAGCTCTTCGGTGCCCGCGGCGAGCGCGTTGCCCGACAGGTCGTCGCCTCGGTCCACGGGACGGTCGATGGCCTCGTCCTCGTCGGGCTCGGCGAGGGCTTTCTGCTGGGGGTGGTCTACTACGCGACCGGGACGCCGCATCCCGTGCTGCTCGGAGCGCTGACCGCGGTGGCTGCGATGATCCCGTTCGGGGCGCCGCTGGTCTTCGGGATCGCGGCCCTGCTGCTCGTCGCCAAGGCCGCGATGGTTCAGGCGGCGATGGTGATCGCGGCCGGCCTCGTCGTCACCTTCGTGGCCGACCACTTCGTGCGGCCGGCCCTGATCGGCGGCACCACCCGCCTGCCCTTCCTGTGGGTGCTGCTGGGCATCCTCGGCGGCGTCGAGACATTCGGGCTGCTCGGATTGTTCCTCGGGCCGGCCGTGATGGCGGCGCTGATGCTGCTATGGCGGGAGTTCACGGAGGGCAAAGCGGACGCATAGCGCGCATGGCCTTCTCCCCTCTGCGGGAGACGGTGGCCCGCGAAGCGGGTCGGATGAGGGAAGCACCGCCCTGTCAGGAAAGGTCGCGATCCCCTGTCCCGCCCCGCATCCGCGGGGCACCCTTCCCCATCCCAAGTCGGGCTTGCCCGACTTGAGGACTTGAAGTGCAGATCTCGGACATGCCCGAGATCTGTGGGGGGAGGGTTCGGACCCTCTCTACGCCGCCAGCGAACGCAGGACGTAGGGCAGGATCCCGCCGTTCCGGAAATACTCCAGCTCGTCGAGGGTATCGATCCGGCAGGTGAGCGGCACCTCCCGCTTCGATCCGTCGGCGGACGTGATCACGGCGATCATGGTCTGGCGCGGCTTGAGATCGCCCGAGAGCCCGAGCAGGCTCACGGTCTCGTCGCCCTTGAGCCCGAGGGAGTCCCAGCTCGTCTCGCCCTGGAACACCAGCGGGACGATGCCCATGCCGACGAGGTTGGAGCGGTGGATGCGCTCGAAGCTCTCGGCCACCACGGCGCGCACGCCGAGAAGCTTCGTGCCCTTTGCCGCCCAGTCGCGCGAGGAGCCGGTGCCGTATTCCTTGCCGGCGAAGACGACGAGGGGCGTACCCTGCTCGGCGTACTTCTGCGCGGCGTCGTAGATGAACATCCGCTCGCCGGAGGGCTGGAACAGCGTCCAGCCGCCCTCGACCACCTGGCCGGTCTCATCGCGGACCATTTGATTCTTGATGCGGATGTTGGCGAAGGTGCCCCGCATCATCACCTCGTGGTTGCCGCGCCGCGTGCCGTACTGGTTGAAATCCTGCACCCGAACCTGATGCTCCTGCAGGTAGGCGCCCGCCGGTGAGTTCGCCCGGATGTTGCCGGCCGGCGAGATGTGGTCCGTCGTGATCGAGTCGAGGAAGAGGCCGAGGATGCGCGCGTCGACGATGTCGGTGACGGGCGCCGGCTCCCGCTGCATCCCCTCGAAATAGGGCGGGTTCTGCACGTAGGTGGAGGTCGAATCCCACGCGAAGGTCTCGGCCTCGGTGACCTCCACGGCCTTCCAGTAATGGTCGCCGCCGAACACGTCGGCGTAGCGCGACTTGAACAGGGCCGAGGTGATGTTCGCCTCGATGAATTGCTGCACCTCGGCGCTCGTGGGCCAGATGTCGGCGAGATAGACCGGCTTGCCGTCGGAACCCGTCCCCAGCGGCTCGGCGGTGATGTCGATCTGCATCGAGCCCGCGAGCGCGTAGGCCACCACCAGCGGCGGCGAGGCGAGGTAGTTCGCCCGAACGTCCGGGTTCACGCGGCCCTCGAAGTTGCGGTTGCCGGAAAGCACCGCCGCCGCCACCACGTCGTTGTCGTTGATCGCCTTCGAGATCGGCGCCGGCAACGGACCGGAATTGCCGATGCAGGTGGTGCAGCCGAAGCCGACGAGGTTGAAGCCGAGCGCGTCGAGCGGCTGCTGCAGACCGGCCTTCTCGAGGTACTCGGCCACCACCTGCGAGCCCGGTGCGAGCGAGGTCTTCACCCAGGGCTTCGAGCGCAGGCCCTTGGCGACCGCGTTGCGGGCGAGGAGGCCAGCACCGATCATCACGCTCGGGTTCGAGGTGTTGGTGCAGCTCGTGATCGCGGCGATCACGACGTCGCCGTGGCCGATGTCGAAATTCGCGCCCTCGACCGGATAGCGCTTGGCGATATCGGCGGCTCTGCGGAACTCGGTTTCCATCGAGCCGGCAAAGCCGGGCTTGGCGCCGTCGAGCAGCACCCTGTCCTGCGGCCGCTTGGGGCCGGCGAGCGAGGGCCGGACCTCGCCCATGTCGAGTTCCAGGGTGTCGGTGAAGACCGGGTCCGGGGTCTGCGCGTCGCGCCACATCCCCTGCGCCTTGGCGTAGGCCTCGACCAGTGCGATGCGCTCGTCGGTGCGGCTCGTGACGCGCAGGAAGTCGATGGTCTTCTGGTCGATCGGGAAGAAGCCGCAGGTCGCGCCGTACTCGGGCGCCATGTTCGAGATCGTGGCGCGGTCGGCCACCGCCATGTCGTCGAGGCCGGGGCCGTAGAACTCCACGAACTTGCCGACCACGCCCTTCTTGCGCAGCATCTGCGTGACGGTGAGCACGAGGTCGGTGGCGGTCGTGCCCTCGGGCAGCTTGCCCGACAGCTTGAACCCGACGACCTCGGGGATCAGCATCGAGAGCGGCTGGCCGAGCATCGCGGCCTCGGCCTCGATGCCGCCCACGCCCCAGCCGAGCACGGCGAGGCCGTTGACCATGGTGGTGTGGGAATCCGTGCCGACGAGGCTGTCGGGATAGGCGAGCTCGGTGCCGTCTTCCGCCTTCGTCCAGACCGTCTGCGACAGGTATTCCAGGTTCACCTGGTGGCAGATGCCGGTGCCGGGGGGGACCACCGAGAAGTTGTCGAAGGCCGACTGGCCCCATTTCAGGAACGTGTAGCGCTCGCCGTTGCGCTCGTATTCCAGCGCCACGTTCTCGGCCAAGGCCTTGGGCGTCCCGAACTCGTCGACAATGACCGAGTGGTCGATCACGAGGTCGACCGGCACCAGCGGGTTGATCTTCTGGGGGTCGCCGCCGAGCGCCACCATCGCGTCGCGCATGGCGGCGAGGTCGACTACCGCCGGCACGCCGGTGAAATCCTGCATCAGCACGCGCGAAGGCCGGAACGCGATCTCGGTCTCGACCTTGCCGAGGTTGCCGAGCCACGCCACGGTCGCGGAGATGTCGTCCTTCTTGACCGAGCGGTTGTCTTCGAAGCGGAGCAGGTTCTCGAGGATCACCTTCATCGAGAAGGGCAGCGCCGTGGCGTCCGCGAGACCGGCCTTCTCGGCATGGGGAATCGAGTAGTAGGTGTAGGATTTGTCGCCGACGGTGAGGGTCTGGCGGGACTGGAAGCTGTCGATCGATGCCACGGCGGTTGTCTTCCTCGCGAGCGGTTGTCGAACACGCGCAGGCATAACCTGCGCCACGGATGTCGTGTTCGGCTGGATGCGCGTTGCACGCGCGCGCCGCTCCGGGGGTGCCCGGACAGGATGATGCGCGACGAGCGATTTGAACGCTCGGGATTCGCGCGGCGCAGCCTGGAATCGGTATAGAACACTTCGAAACGGCCCGCTACACGCAGGCGGTGACATGAGCGGGGGAGTGTCGTGTCGCGTGGACGGTGGTGGGTGGGCCATGTGGGATGTGGGTTCGCCGTTCCCTCCCCCGCAGAGCGGGGAGGGTTAGGTAAATGCAGGACCATTCGTGCGGCTGACCGTCACCTCCCTCGCCGTCCGCCGCTCCGGCCGCCGCATCTTCTCGGATCTGTCCTTCCTCCTCGCTCCCGGCGAGGCGCTGATGGTGACGGGCCGCAACGGCGCCGGCAAATCGACCCTGCTCAGCGTTCTGGCGGGCCGGCTCAAGCCGGAGACTGGCTCCATCACGGTCGCCGATGTCGGTGAGGCCACCTTGCCGGAATGCCTTCACGTGGTCGGCCACCGCGACGGGCTGAAGAGCCCGCTGACGGCCGAGGAGAACCTCGCCTTCGCCCGCGACCTGCTGGGCGCCCCCACGGCGAGCCCGCGCGCGGCTCTTGAAGAGCTCGGCCTCGGCCATGCCCTCCGGCTGCCGGTGGCCTATCTGTCGGCCGGGCAGCGGAGGCGGGTGGCGCTCGCCCGCCTCCTCGTCTGCCGCCGCCCCCTCTGGCTCCTCGACGAGCCGACCGCTGCCCTCGATACCGCGTCGCAGGCCATCCTGGCCGGGCTGATGGCACGGCATCTCGGCGAGGGCGGCCTCGTGATCGCCGCGACCCACCAGTCCCTCGGCCTCGAAGGCGCACGCGAACTGAGCATCGGCACGGTCGCGCCGGGACCGCAGATGCACCCGGCGCCCGAGGTGTGGTGGTGATCCGGGCGCTCGCCGCCCTCGTTCGCCGCGATCTCGCGCTGGCCGCCCGCGTCGGCGGGTCGGGCGCGCTGTCGCTGGTGTTCTTCCTGATGATCGTGTCGGTCGTCCCCTTCGCGTTGGGGCCGGACCTGAACCTGTTGAGTCGGATCGGCCCCTCGATCCTCTGGCTCGCGGCAGTGCTCGCCACCTTGATCGGCCTCGACCGGCTGTTCCAGGCCGACGAGGAGGACGGGTCGCTCGACCTCATGACGGGCGCGCCCGTACCCCTCGAACTCGTGGTGCTCGCCAAGGTCCTCGCGCACTGGCTCACCACCGGCCTGCCGCTCGCCCTGGCCTCGCCGCTGTTCGGCCTGCTCGTGGCGCTGGACGGCTCCGCCATGGCGGCTACGGCACTGACGCTCCTCGTCGGCACCCCGGCGCTGACCTTCGTCGGTGCGGTGGGGGCGGCGCTGACCGCCTCGATCCGCCGGGGCGGCCTCATCCTCGCCGTGGTGGTGCTGCCCTTGATGATCCCGACCCTGATCTTCGGCGTCTCGGCGAGCGAAGCGGCTACCGGCGGCACCGTCCCCTTTGCGACCCCGCTGATGATCCTGTCCGGCTTAAGCCTGATCGCGGCGGTGATCGGCACCCTGGCCTCGGCCGCGGCCCTGCGCTGGTCGGAATGAACGCTCCGCTCGTCCTATGACCGCGACGCCCGCGGCCGGTCCGCTTCACGGGACTGTCCCGTCGGGCAGAGGTCGAGGAGGACGCAAGCCCCGCAGGCGGGGCTGCGGTGGTGGCAGACCTGCTGGCCGTGGAGCATCAGGACCTCGTGGTTGTCGTAGAGGGCCTGCGCGCTCCAGTCGTCCGGCAGCTGCGCCCGCAGGATCGGGTGCGACGGGCCGACATCGACCTTGCTGCCGATCAGGCCCGTGCGCTGGGCCACCCGATGGTGATGGCTGTCCACCGGCAGCGCGGGCATGCGCAGCACGCTGAACGAGAGGACGGCGGCGCTGGTCTTCGGCCCGATGCCGGGGATCGCCTCCAGCCAGGCCCTCGCCTCGGCCACGGGGAGGTCCGCCAGGAAGTCGAGGGAGAGACCGCCGCGTCGCTCGCGAATCTTGAGCAGGATCGCCTGGATGCGCGGCGCCTTGAGCTCCGGCCAGGTTACCCCGGCGATGGTCTCCTCGACCTCGGCGACGGGGGCGTCGATGAGCGCTGCCCAATCCGGATATCGCGCCCGCATGGCCTTGAAGGCGCGACCCGACTCGGCGTTGCGGGTCCGGTGCGAGAGCAGCGAGGAGACGAGTTCGCTGACCGGATCGAGGCTGTGGAAGTACGGGATCGGGCAGCCGTAGACGGGGCAGAGCCGATGATGGATCTCCAGCGCCTTCTCGCGGAGCGTGTCCGCCTCGTCGGTGCGATGCCCGCGGGAATGGACGAAGAGGGTAGGTCCGGATGCAGTGGCCATGAGGGTCGAATCCGCGGGATTCCTCCGCGGTTCCCTCGCGCCCGCCGATCCGGCTATCGCGGCAGCGCGTAGATGTTGACCTCGAGCTTGTCGTCGGCGCGGTCGGTGAGGTCGGTGACGTATTCCTCGATGAAGCGGTCCTGCACCACCACGTCCTTGGCATCGAGATAGGCGGTCAGCGTCTCGTAGGTGCCGTCGATCTCCTCGTAGGAGCCCTTGTGGTTGAAGCGGAGCGCCCGGCCGGACGGCGTCACGCCGAAACGCATCCCTTCGCCGAGGGCGGGGACCGGATCGGGCGTGGCGGCGACGGGGATCATCGCCTCGAACTGGAAGCCGTCGTCGTCGGTCTTGGCGAAGACCGCGATCGGGCGGCCGGTCGGTGGGATTCCGGCCTTGGCGAGGTTCGCCTCGATGCGCCGGAAGGCGCCCTGCAAGGTGGCTACCGCTTCGTCCCACTTGGCGGTGCCGGCGAGGATCGCGGCGGGCTGGGCCGGCAGGGTGACGTCGTCGACGTCGTTGGCCTCCCCGGGCGTCTCCACGAGAAGCCGGCGTGTCGGCGAGGCCGGTGAGACCGCGGGCAGTCCCGGAGCGATCGATTGCGTCGGGGCCGGGAGCTGGGGCGTCGCGGGCGTGGCCGGATCGGGCGCCGTGGTGGTCGGCAGCGGATTGGTCACCGCCGGCGGCTTCACCTCCTGCGCCGGAACGGACACGCAGAGGATCACCATGCCGGCGAGAAGGCCCGAGGGGAGCGAGAGGCGAAGGCGGGTCACGGGCGGCGCTCCGGCAGTATCATGGAGGCGGTATCTCGAGGCTTGGCCGGACGTGCGCGTGCCGGTTGCCCTCAGCCTACCGTATCGGCGAACGGAGACGCCTGCGAGACGTCACCCGTGCCATCGCGCACGATGCCCGCGAGCCGCGGCGCTTCTGCAACGCCCCGCGATCGTGCGCGGCCCGCCGCTTTGCCCTATAGGCAGGCTCCGGTCGCCGAGCAGGGCCGGCAACCCGAGCGCGCCCTGAGTGAGTACCTCCCCAGCATGAGTCCCCTGTCCCACCGACGCTTCCTGAAGATGCACGGCGCCGGCAACCGGATCGTCGTCCTCGACTTGCGCGGTTCGGCCCATCGGGTGACCGCGGAGGAGGCCGTCGCGGTCGCCGGCCATCCGCGATCGGGCTTCGATCAGCTCATGGTGATCCACGACCCGACGTCTCCGAACACGGATGCGTTCCTGCGGATCTACAACACCGACGGCACCCAATCCGGGGCCTGCGGCAACGGCACCCGCTGCGTCGCCTTCGCGATGCTGGACGACCCCGCCATGGCGCGGCCCGCCGAGAGCGGGCGGCTCACACTGGAAACCATCTCCGGCCTCGTCGCCGTGAACCGGCTGGCCGACCGCTCCTTCACCGTCGACATGGGCCGGCCCCGTCTGAAATGGGACGAGATCCCGCTGGCCGAGCCGTTCCCGGACACGCGCCGGATCGAGCTGCAGATCGGCCCGATCGACGCCCCCGTGCTGCACTCGCCGGGCGCGGTGAACATGGGCAACCCTCATGCGATCTTCTTCGTCGACCGCGACCCCGCCGGCTACGATCTCGGGCGGATCGGGCCGATGCTCGAGAACCACCCGATCTTCCCCGAGCGCGCCAACATCTCACTGGCGCAGGTGAGCGGCCCCGAGACGATCACCCTGCGGGTCTGGGAGCGGGGCGCGGGCCTCACCCTCGCCTGCGGCACCGCCGCCTGCGCGGCGGTGGTGGCGGCCTCGCGCCTTCGGATGATCGGCCGCCACGCGACCGTGAGCCTGCCCGGCGGCGACCTCGTCATCGAGTGGCGCGCCGACGATCACGTCCTCATGACCGGCCCCGTCGCCCTCGAATGGGAGGACGCCTTCCCGCCCGAGATCTTCGAGGCCGCCTGAATGGCCGTCGAGACCCTGACCTTCGGCTGCCGCCTCAACACGGTGGAATCCGAGGTGATCCGCGCGCATGCCGGGGTCGCCGGACGCGACCGCGTGGTCGTGAACACCTGTGCGGTGACGGCGGAAGCCGGCCGCCAGGCCCGCAAGGCCATCCGCCGCCTGGCACGCGAGCGGCCGGATGCCGAGATCGTGGTCACCGGCTGCGGCGCCCAGGTCGAGACCGCGACCTACGCGGCGATGCCGGAGGTCGCGCGGCTCGTCGGCAACGATGCCAAGCTGCAGCCCGAGACCTGGGCGGAGAAGACCTGGGCGGAGTTCGGCGAGCGCGTCGCGATCGACGACATCATGGCGGTGCGGGCCTCCGCCCCGACGCGGATCGCACATCTCCCGGACCGTACCCGCGCCTTCGTGCCGGTGCAGAACGGCTGCGACCACCGCTGCACCTTCTGCGTCATCCCGTTCGGACGCGGAAACTCGCGGTCTCTCGCGGTGGACGACGTCGTCGATCAGGTCCGCCGCATCGTCGCTCATGGCGGCTGCGAGGTCGTGCTGACGGGCGTCGACCTCACCGCCTACGGACGCGATCACGGCGCTCCGGCGAGCCTCGGCCGGTTGGTCCGCGCCATCCTCGCCGAGGTTCCGGACCTCGGCCGCCTGCGCCTGTCGTCCATCGACTCGATCGAGGCCGACGACGACCTGATGGCGGCGATCGCCACCGAGCCGCGGCTGATGCCCCACCTGCACCTCTCGCTTCAGGCCGGCGACGATCTCGTGCTCAAACGGATGAAGCGGCGCCACACCCGCGCCGACGCCATCCGCTTCTGCGAGGAGGTCCGTCGGCTGCGGCCTGAGATCATGTTCGGTGCCGATCTGATCGCTGGGTTCCCCACCGAGACCGAGGCGCAGTTCCGTCGCTCCCTCGACCTCGTCGCCGAATGCGGGCTGACGCACCTGCATGTTTTCCCGTACTCGTCCCGTCCCGGCACGCCGGCGGCGCGGATGCCGCCGGTGGCCGACAGCGTGGTGCGCGAGCGCGCCGCGCGTCTACGCGAGGCCGGCACCGCGTCCCTGGCCCGCCACCTCGCGGGCGAGGTCGGGCGGACGCATCGCGTTCTGGCCGAGCGCGGCGGCATCGGCCGCACGGAGGGCTTCACGCCGGTGCGCCTCGATCCGGCGATTCCAGCCGGCACGCTGTGCGATGTCGCCATCGCCGGGCATGACGGACGAATGCTGATCGCCGCGCCCCGCTCCTCCGCCGGTTAGCGCCCTCCCCTTCGATCCCTCCAGGTGGGATGCCATTCACGGCACGCGTGGCGCCGGTCCGAGACCACGTGCGCCGACGATGCGGTGGCCGCGCTCTGGACTTGTCCGCCTGGAAAGCCCAGTGGCTTCCGCGCCATGGATCGCCCCTGCGATCATCGGGGCGTGGCGGGGAAATCCAAACGATGCAGGACGCTGACACGACGCACGGGGCGGCCGGGCCGCGGCCCGGAACATGGTCGCTCGCCGTCTCGGGCATCGCGGTGGTGTGCTTCGTCGCGCTTCTGGCGCTGGCTTGGCTGGCGGCCTCGACCCTGTTCCTGATCTTCGCCGGCGTGCTCCTCGCGGTGTTTCTCGACGGTCTGACCCGCCTCCTCGGAGCGGTGCTTCCGCTCGGCCGGGGCCTGCGGCTCGCCCTCATCAGCCTGGTGCTCGCAGGCTTCTGCGCGGGCCTCGTGGCCTACGGCGGTACGATCGTGGTCCAGCAGTCCCGCGATCTCGGCCAGACGATCCAGGGACAGTCCGGCATCGTACGGGACTGGCTGAAGGGCTACGGGATCGACCTGCCCGCCCTCCCCGGTCCCGAAGCCGGGAAGCCACCTGCGGGGGCGCCCGACCCATCGGCGAAGCCGCAAGCGGGAGACGCAGCGAAGTCGCAGGAGGCGCCGAAAGAGGAGGCCAGATCTCAGGAGGAGGCTAAATCCCATGACGAGGGCAAGCCCCGGAACGAAGCCAAGCCGGCGGGTGATGGCAAGCCCGAGGGCGGACTCGGCGGCTTGGCATCGGGCTCGATGAAGGGCCGGGGCTCACTGATGCCCGATGCCAGCGGCGTGCTCGGGCCGGCGGCGAACGTGGTCTTCGCCCTCTTCAACGCCCTCGGCAACGTCCTCGTCATCGTCTTCCTCGGGATCGCCTGTGCGTCCGATCCCGGCAGCTACCGCGACGGGCTGCTGCGGTTCGCCCCGCCCCGGCACCGGCCGCGCGGGGCGAAGCTGCTCGACGGCATGGGCGAGACCCTGCGCAACTGGCTGTTCGGCCAGCTCATCACGATGGTGGTGATCTTCCTCTGCACCTGGGCCGGGCTCGCCGTCCTCGGGGTCGGCGGCGCCTTGATCCTCGGTATCCAGGCGGGGCTGCTCGCCTTCATCCCCACGATCGGGCCGCTCATCGCCGGCGTCGTCATCGTCCTCGCCAGCCTTGCCTCGGGGTCGGGCACGGCTCTCGGCGCGCTCGGGGTCTACATCGCGGTGCAGACCCTGGAGACCTACGGCCTCACCCCCTTCATCCAGAAGCGGGCGCTGGCCATCCCGGAGGCCACGATCTTCGCCGCCCAGTTGCTCCTTGGGGTCCTGTTCGGACTCTGGGGCGTCGCCCTCGCCCTGCCGTTCACGGCGGTCATCAAGGTGCTGCTGGACCAGCTCTACATCGAGGAGACCCTGCACGAGGACACGGAGGCCTGAGGCGTCGGGGATCGCGCTGCGGAGAGCAGCCGTCATCGGCGATGGCGCCCTGCCGTTGCCCGTGAAATCTCGGGCGAGCCTTCCGCCGCCGATGGCGTTCTGCCGCTTGCGGCATGCCCCTCGGCTCACGATGTTCAGGACGAGGGGACGACGTCGACCGGTGAGACGCCGGCCGAGGGACACGGATAGGGCGGCACATGCCCCTGCTTTCGATACTCGATCTCGCGCTCGTTCCCGAAGGGGCGACGCCGGGAGACGCGTTGCGGAATACGCTCGATCTCGCCGGCCACGCCGAGCGGCTCGACTACAACCGCTTCTGGCTTGCCGAGCACCACAACATGGTCGGTGTCGCGAGCGCCGCGACTGCCGTCGTGGTCGGCTACGTGGCCGCAGGCACGCGCAAGATCAGGGTCGGCGCCGGCGGCATCATGCTGCCGAACCACTCGCCGCTGGTGATCGCCGAGCAGTTCGGAACGCTCGAGACGTTGTATCCCGGCCGGATCGACCTCGGCCTCGGGCGGGCGCCGGGTACGGACCAACTCACCATGCGTGCCCTGCGGCGCATGCCCGGCGCAGCCGACACGTTCCCGCAGGACGTCGTCGAATTGCAGGACCTGCTCGGACCGCTTCGTCCCGGGCAGGCGGTCCAGGCCGTTCCGGGCACCGGGCTGAGGGTGCCGCTATGGATCCTCGGATCGAGCCTGTTCGGTGCGCAGCTCGCCGCGATGATGGGCCTGCCCTTCGCCTTCGCGTCGCATTTCGCACCCGAGGCGCTCTTGCCGGCCCTCGATGTCTACCGCTCTCGCTTCCAACCCTCCGAGCAGCTCCAACGCCCCTACGCGATGGTGGGCGTCAACGTCATCGCGGCCGAAACAGACCGGGACGCAAGGCGGCTGTTCACGTCGGCCCAACAGCAATTCACCCATCTGCTTCGTGGGACGCGTGGTCTGCTTCGGCCGCCGATCGAGGACATCGAGGCCTACTGGTCCCCGGCCGAGAAGGCGCAGGCGTCGAGGATGCTGGCGAGATCCTTCGTCGGTTCCGGAGCCACGGTCGGAGCTGAGCTGGAGCGCTTCATCGCTGAGACCGGAGCCGACGAGCTCATGGTCGCCTCGGCGATCCACGATCATGCGGCCCGGCTGCGATCATACGCGATCCTCGCCGATGTCCATCGATCGACGGGCCGCGTCAGGGCGGCTTGAGAGACAGCCGTCCGCTCAGGGCCTGCGAGCGATCGCATGGGCGAGATCTGCGATCTCGCTCGCGCTCAACTCTCCGGCCACCTCGTTCATCTGCGGGTCGAATCCTGCACGCTCGCTCGTCTTGTAGGTGGCGAGGGCTTTGGCGAGGTAGTCCTCGCGCTGGGCCTTGATGCGTGGCACGCCCTTGTCGCCCCCGAGATCCGCACCGTGGCAGGAGACGCATCGGTGCTTGCCGATGGCGGCGTCCGCACGCGCGACGCGCTCCGGCTCGGCCGGTGTGCCCTGATAGACGGGAGGCGGCAGCGCGGCGATCGCGGCTCCGTAGGCTTGCAGGTCTTCATCGGTCATGGGTTCGGCGAGGCTGTTCATCGGATCGGCCTTGCGCTGACCCTCGCGGAACATGAACAGCTGGTTCGTGACGTAGATCGCCGGCATGCCACCGAGGGACGGGATGCCCTCCGTGGCGGAGGCGGATGCGCCGTGGCAATCCGTGCAGACCGAGATGTCCGGTCCGGCGTCAGCGGCTCCCGTGAGAGCCACGAGGAGACCGAGGGCAAGAGCGACGCGCATGGGGCCTGACCGTCCGGGATTGCGGCGAGGCCGGGGCGCGTTCGCCCCGGCCGGTGGGTTTTACTTGGCGGCTTACTTGGCGGCTTACTTGGCGGCGCGCTTGGCCGTCGTGGCGTCGTAAGTGACGCGGTAGATGGCTCCGTTCAGGTCGTCGGACACGAGGAGCGCACCGTCGGGCGTGACCTGAACGTCGACGGGACGTCCGACGAACT
>NZ_CAXUJR010000055.1:13477-22811 GCF_964251405.1 uncultured Methylobacterium sp. | reverse complement strand
GCGTGGTCGCCCACCTCAAGCGCCAGGGCCGGCCCTCGTACCTCGACGCCGTCACGGCCGATGACGGATCGGGCGACGAGAAAGCGCCCAAGGGCGCCAAGGCCGAGAAAGCCGCAGCGTCCGAGGCCGAAGATCTCGACGCGCCGATCTTCGATGCGGGAGCCTATGCGGGCAGCGGCGGCATCGACCCGGGCGCCGAGCTCTACGATCAGGCGGTGCAGGTGGTGATGCGCGACCGCAAGGCCTCGACGAGCTACATCCAGCGCCGCCTGCAGATCGGCTACAACCGGGCCGCCTCGCTGATGGAGCGCATGGAGATCGAGGGCATCGTCGGGCCGGCCAACCATGCGGGAAAGCGCGAGATCCTGATGGAAGGCGCCTCATCGAGCATGATGCACGGCCACATGATGCAAGGCTCGATGATGCACGGCTCCATGACGGACGACGACGACTGATCATTTCGATGAGAAGCCGGAGACGGCGTCCCATAATCGCCACAGCGCGGGGCTCTAAGGCGGAGCCCTGCCACTCATTTCGGAGAACGCCGCACGATGACCGGCCGCCGCCTTCCCTTCGCCGCCGGTTCGCTCGTCGTGGCCGCCGCCCTCCTCCAGCCTCTGCCGGCGCAGGCCCAGCTTGGGGCGTTCATCGACGGATTGCTCGGTCGCAAGGAGCAGCCTGCGCCCGAGCCGGAGGCCGCTCCGGCGTCCCCTCCCCCCGCGGCACCCGCCCCGAAGAAGCCGCCGGCCCAGGCCGCCAAGCCCGCCAAGGACGGCAAGCCCGCCTCCGCGCAGGAGAAGACCGGCAGCATCAGGAACGGGGGCAAACCCGCCGAGACCGCGCCCAAGGTCGCCGCCGTCGGCGTGCCCTCGGCCGGCGCCTCGGAGGCCGATCCCTCGACCCTCGTCGCCCAGGCCAATGCCTATTTCAACGGCATCACGACGCTCACCGGCAGCTTCGTCCAGATCGGGGCGGATGGCCGCCGGATCGGCGGCAAGCTGACCCTGTCGAAGCCAGGCCGCCTGCGCTTCGACTACGACCAGCCCTCGCCCCTTGAAGTCGTGGCCGACGGCACCTCGGTGGCGGTGCGCGACCGCAAGCTCGGGACGCAGGACCTCTACTTCATCTCGCAGACGCCCCTGAAATTCCTGCTCCGCGAGAAGATCGATCTCGCCCGCGACCTCACGGTCATCGATGCCGGCACCGATCCGGGCGGCGTGCGCATCGTCACGGAGGACCGCTCGACGCTGGGCGGCACCTCCAAGATCCAGCTCTTCTTTGACGCCGAGATGAAGACGTTGAGCCAGTGGCGGATCACCGACCCGCAAGGCTACCAGACCACGGTCCAGCTCTCGAACCTGCAGAGGGGCCGCACCGTCGAGTCGGGCCAGTTCTTCATCAATTACGGGCGGGCCGAGGACAAGGCGATGCAGGAGAAGCTGCAGCGTCCGTGACGGCGATGCCGACGCTCAAGCCGCGTCGGTGACGTCGTCCGTGTGGACGTCGAAGCTCGCGAGCAGCGCGGTGTTGAAGCTCGTGGAGATCGCCACGTCGGTGGCGTCGCGGCCGCGCGCAATCACGATCCGGCCGATCCGGCGCATGTTGTTGCGCGCGTCGAAGGTGTGCCAGGCGCCGCCGAGATAGACCTCGAACCAGGCCGAAAAATCCATCGGCGGGGTCAGCGGGATGCCGAAATCACCGAGATAGCCGGTGCAATAGCGCGCCGGGATATTCATGCAGCGGCAGAACGTGACCGCCAAATGGGCGTAGTCGCGGCACACGCCGAGGCGCTGGCTGTAGCCCTGCGAGGCGCTGCGGGTCGCGTCGGCCTGCTGGTAGTCGAACTTGATGTGATCGTGGACATGGTCGCAGATCGCCTGCACCCGCGCCCAGCCTTCCGGCGTACTCCCGAACAGCGACCAGGCAACGTTGGAGAGCCTGTCGGTGTCGCAATAGCGGCTGCCCAGCAGGAACTGCATGACGTCGTCGGGCAACTCCTGCACGGGGTGCTGGCGCGCCTCCGGCAGGTAGGCGTCGGGCTCGCCCGAATCCCGGATCGTGAAATCCGCCGAGACGGTGATGCGTCCGCCCGGCGCCAGGATGCGCGTGCAGACGTTGCCGAAGGAGTCGCGGTACTGATGTGCCGGCACCGGCGGATCGAAGGTCATCGTCTCGGGCGTCAGCAGGTCGGGGACGCGCGACGGGTGGACGTTGAGCATGAAGGTCATGGGCGTCGACTCCGCCGTGTCGTAGCCGATGGCGTAGCCGGTGCGAATTTTCATGGGATGGGGCTCGGTCTCGAGGAGGTACGCGAGGTCTCGGTGTGATGGACGCTGCCCGCTCTGAAGAGACGCGGCAGAGCTTCCGGCGTTCCCTGTCGGGCGGGAACGGCCGGCGGACGCTTGCAGGATCCAGGCCCATTTCACGGTCGCGGGTTCGAGCGGGACGTCACCGTGGGCGGGCGGGAGCGGCATGCCCCTCCGGTTCGAAGCGATCAGCTTCCCCATCCCCGGCGCCGACGCGGCCGGACAGGGTCAGCGCCAGGGCGAGGGCGGCGATCGCGGCCCCGATCCAGGGCAGGGCCGCGTAGCCGAAGCCGAGGGTCAGCGCCGCGCCGCCCAGGGCCGCTCCGGCCGCGTTGCCGAGGTTGAACGCGCCCTGGTTCAGGGTCGAGGCGAGGTTGGGCGCGTCGCTCGCCGCCTCGACGACCCAGATCTGCAGCGGCGAGACCAGGGCGAAGACCAGGGCACCCCAGAGCGGCAGGGTCAGCACGGCCGGCCAAGCGGCGCGGCTCGTGAAGGCGAACAGCACCATCACGGCGACGAGACCGGCAAAGCCTCCGACGATGGTCGCCGCCAGGCGCGTGTCAGCCAGCTTTCCGCCGGCGAGGTTGCCCAGCGTCAGGCCGATCCCGAAGACGAGCAGCGCCCAGGTCACGTCCTCGGGGGACAGTCCGCTCTGCGTGCGCAGCAGCGGCGTGATGTAGGTAAAGACGGTGAACAGGCTGATCGCGGCCAGGATGCTCACCAGCATCGGGCGCATCACCTCCCAGCGCCGCAGCGACCGGAACTCGCCCGCGAGACCCCCAAGGGAGCCCGGTATCCCCGAGGGGACCGACGCCGCGATGGCAGCGGCGGCAACGACACCGGTGCCGAAGACGGCGAAGAACGTGGAGCGCCAGCCTATGGCCTGACCGAGCGCAGTCCCGAACGGCACACCGAGCACGTTGGCGAGGGTAAGGCCGGTGAACATCAGCGCGACCGCCTGGGTACGCTGGTGGCGCGGCACGAGGCTGGTCGCCACCACCGCGCCGATCCCGAAGAAGGCGCCGTGGGCGAAAGCGGTGACGATCCGCGCGACCATCAGCAGAGCGTAGCTCGGGGCGAGCGCGCAGGCGAGATTGCCCACGAGAAAGACCGCCATCAGGACGAGCAAGGCAGTCTTGCGCGGCAGCCGCGCCGTGGCGATGGCGACGATCGGCGCGCCCACCGCGACGCCCATCGCGTAGCCCGAGACCAGGAGGCCGGCCTGGGGGACGCTCACCCCGAAGCTCTCGGCCACTTCGGGCAAGAGGCCCATGATGACGAATTCGGTGGTCCCGATGGCGAAGGAGGCCGCCGCGAGGGACGGGAGCGGACGGGACAGCATGGGCGCCTCACCTGCGGGCACTGCGCTCCTGCGGCGCAATGGTCGATGCTGCAATGCAGCATCGACGGCGAGCTTCCCTATCATTGTCACTCGTCGAAGGCGACATCTCTACGGGCGAGTCGAAGGTTCTTCCAACGAAACGGGAAGGCCCGCGCGACGGATGTCACGCGGGCCTTCCCGTCGGTCGACCGGTCTCCACCCCAGGGTCGGGATGAGCCTATCAGGCCGCCTCTTTCTTGCGCGGGCCGCGGCGCTTCTTTTCCGGAGCGGAGGGTGACGTGTCCCGCGAGATGCTGGCCTCCGGCTCGGCCGAGGCCGCCTTCGGCAGGCTCTTGCGGCGCTGCTGGCCGAGGCCGAGGGCGCGGGCGAGTTCCGAGCGTTGCTCCGAATAGGCGGCCGAGGTCATCGGGTAATCGGGAGCGAGACCCCATTTCACGCGGTACTGCTCCGGGCTCAGCCCGCGCAGGGTGAGGTGGCGGCGCAGGGTCTTGTACTGCTTCCCGTCCTCGAAGCTGATCAGGTACTCGTTCGAGACCGACCGCCGGATTTCCTGGGGCGTCGCCTTGGGCGGCCCGGCATCGACGGCCGGAGCGCCGGTTCCGGTCACGGAGCGTATGGCGTCATGAACATCACTGAGGAGCTTAGGAAGCTCTGCGCTCTGAACATGGTTGTTGCTGACATAGGCAGAGACGATGTCGGCCGTCAGGGTGATGAGGCGACTGCTGTCGCTTTCGGTCTCGATCATGATGATTGCGCCATTACCACGCTGTATCCGCGATATTTCCGACGCTAAGCTCAATAAAGCATAATGGCAAGATATAGCATCGACCGTATTGCAGTTTTCTGCGATGATTTGCACTGAAAAGCAACTTTTTTCGCGCCGCGCCTGCACGAAGTCGGTCGATCGCGCTGGGGTTGCCCTAATGCTTGCCTCTCAGGTGATCACTCAAGCGACGCCATCTGGACAGTCGGGTGACGTGGGAGAGCCATGATTGACGGCACGTGATCTCCATCACGGTTCGTGGCCGATAACGAGACACGGTACAGGATGAGGGCTGCCGGCCAGGTAGTCCCGGCCTCCCCGATCTCGGCGAAACCAGCCGAACGTCTTCGTCGATCGCGGTCTTTACAGTCCGAGATCGGACAAACCGGGATGGTCGCTCGGGCGCGGGCCGTGCTCCCAGTGGAACTTGCGCTCGGATTCCGCGATGGCGACATCGTTGATGCTGGCTTCGCGCCGCCGCATCAGGCCCGTCTCCGTGAACTCCCACTGCTCGTTGCCGTGCGAGCGGAACCACTGGCCGGCCTCGTCGTGCCACTCATAGGCGAACCGCGCCGCGATCCGGTTCTCGTGGAAGGCCCAGACGTCCTTGATCAGCCGGTACGCGTGCTCGCGCTGCCATTTCCGGGTCAGGAAGGCGACGATGGCCTCGCGGCCGCTGAAGAAGTCCGAGCGGTTGCGCCACCACGAATCGGGGGTGTAGGCGAGCGAGACCTTGTGCGGATCGCGGGTGTTCCAGGCGTCCTCTGCGCCGCGCGCCTTCTTGGCGGCGGTCTCGGCCGTGAAGGGCGGAAGCGGTGGACGGCTCTCTGACATCTTGGCTTCGCTTCCCCAGGGCGGTGGAAGAAGCTGTGCCTATACGGCCGAGGCCGCGTCAATACCTCGACATTCCCGGATTAGGATCATGCACAGACGTCGCGCTTCGACGTTTGTGCATGATCGGACTGTGCTCGTCAGTCGAGACCGAGCATCAGGCCAATATTCTGCACGGCCGCGCCCGAGGCGCCCTTGCCGAGATTGTCGAGGCGCGCCACGAGCACGGCCTGCCGGCTGGCCTCGGCACCGAACACGCGCAGTTCCAGCCTGTCGGTGTCGTTGAGGGCCTCCGGCTCGATCCTCTCCACCCCTTGGGTCGGGATGACTGCGACGAGGTCCCGGCCCGCGTAATAGGCGGCGAGCGCGGCCTCAATGTCGTGCACCTTCGGCCGGGCCGGCAGGGTGTCGAGGTGGAGCGGCACGCTCACCAGCATGCCCTGCCGAAAATTGCCCACCGAGGGGATGAAGATTGGCCGGCGGGTGAGCAGGCTGTAGGCCTGGGTCTCGGGCAGGTGCTTGTGGCCGAGCCCAAGGCCGTAGAGCAGGAACGGCTCTCCCTGCCGGGCCTCGTAGCTCTCGATCATCGCCTTGCCGCCGCCGCTGTAGCCGCTGACCGCGTTGATGCTGAGCGCATGGTCGGATGGGATCAGCCCCGCCTCCACCAGCGGCCGGATCAGGGCGATGGCCCCGGTCGGGTAGCAGCCGGGATTGGCGACCCGCCGCGAAGCCCGGATGGCGTCGGCCTGGCCGGGCTGGAGCTCGGCGAACCCGTAGGCCCAGTCGGGATCGACCCGGTGCGCGGTGCTGGCATCGAGGAGGCGCGGCCCGCCGCCCGGCAGCGCGTCGGCGAGCGCCACGGTCTCGCGGGCGGCTTCGTCCGGCAGGCACAGGACGACGAGATCGACCTCCTGCATCAGTGCGCGCTTGGCGGCGACGTCCTTGCGCTGCTCGTGGGGAATGCTTCTGAGCGTGATCCGCCCGTCCCGCTCCAGGCGCTGCCGGATGCCGAGACCGGTCGTGCCCGCCTCGCCGTCGATGAAGACGGTGGGTTGTCCGGTGCGGGTCTGGCTCATCGCAAACGTCCTGTGGTTCCTGGTGCCGCCGGTGCCGCCCCGTCTCGCGCCAAGTGGCGAGGCTTGCCGATCGAGTCAACGATAGGAGGCGGGCTCCGACGCCCTGATGACACACCGTCGCTCCCGGCGCGCCGGAACGGAGTCTTTATCGCGCCGGTTCTCGGTGGAGATCAGAGAAGAAGGGTCCCGATATGGCAACGAGCGCGGAGAAGACCGATCCCAAGCTGTGGGACAAGGTGAAAGCGGAGGTCACGCAGTCGTCGAAGGGCGGAAAGCCCGGGCAATGGTCGGCGCGCAAGGCCCAGGCGGCGACGAAGGCCTACAAGGATGCCGGTGGAGGCTATGCCGGCGGGAAATCCGACGACAACAGCCTCAAGCAATGGTCCGACGAGGAGTGGGGCACGAAGTCGGGGGCCGAGAGCGGCGAGACCGGCGAGCGGTACTTGCCCAAAAAGGCCCGCGAGGCGGTGTCCGACGAGGACTATGCCCGGTCGACTAAGAAGAAGCGCGCCGACACCGCCAAGGGCCGGCAGTTCTCGAAGCAGCCCGCCGACGTGGCGAAGAAGACGGCCGCGGCGCGCAAGGCGGCCGGCAGCGGGTCCGATGCCACGAAGGCGGACCTGATGAAGAAGGCACGAGCAAAGAACATCCCCGGCCGCTCGCGGATGTCGAAGTCCGAGTTGGAGACAGCCCTTCACGCCGGCTAGACAGCATCGGCCGGAACAGTGACGATCGATCGGGCGCCCTAACCCTCCAGCGTGCCCCAACTCGGCTTCCACACGCCCTCAGGGTCGATCACCACGATCTCGAGGCCGCCCGTATTGGCGATGTGGACGGCGATGCCGAAGGCTTGGGCGATCGGCATGAGGCCGGTGGTGCTGAAGAGCTTGCCGTCCGCGAGCTTGACCTCGCCGACCACGTCCGCGCCCGAGCGGGCGAGGCAGAGCGTCACCGCGCTCACCACGGGCGCGACGACGCGCCGGAACGTATTGGCCATCTCGAGGACGTCTCCCATCGGGTCGGTTCAAACGAATGGGGCGGGTCCTCTCGGACCCGCCCCATTTGATGGCCGGATGGCCGATCTTTAGCGCTTCGAGAACTGGAAGCTGCGGCGGGCCTTCTTGCGGCCGTACTTCTTGCGCTCGACCACGCGGCTGTCGCGGGTGAGGAAGCCCTCGCGCTTGAGCGGCGCGCGCAACTCCGGCTCGAAGTAGGTCAGGGCCTTGGAGAGGCCGTGGCGCACCGCACCGGCCTGGCCGGAAAGACCGCCGCCATGGACGCTGACCATGATGTCGTACTGGTCGACCCGGCCCGCGACCTGCAGGGGCTGGCGCAGGATCATGCGCAGCACCGGACGGGCGAAGTAGACCTCGATGGTGCGGCCGTTGACGACGACGTTGCCGGTGCCGGGCTTGATCCAGACGCGGGCGACCGCGTCCTTGCGCTTGCCGGTGGCATAGGCGCGGCCTTGCGCATCGAGCTTCTGCACGTGGACCGGCGCCGCGTTCTCGGGCGACTCGACGTTCGACCGGTTGAGGTCGGCGAGGGACTGGAGGGTCGCCATGATCAAGCGCTCACGTTCTTGCGGTTGAGGCTGCCGACGTCGAGCGCCTGCGGCTGCTGGGCGGTGTGGGGATGCTCCGTGCCCTTGTAGACACGCAGGTTGCCCATGATCTGGCGAAAGAGCGGACCGCGCGGAAGCATGCGCTCCACAGCCTTCTCGACGATCCGCTCGGGGAAGCGGCCGTCTAGGATGAACTTGGCCGTGCGCTCCTTGATGCCGCCCGGATAGCCGGTGTGGTGGTAGTACACCTTCTGCTCGCGCTTGCGGCCGGTGAACTTCACCTTCTCGGCATTGATGACGATGACGTTGTCGCCGCAATCGACGTGGGGCGTGTAGGCGGGCTTGTGCTTGCCGCGCAGACGCAGGGCGACGATGGAGGCAAGCCGGCCGACGACCAGGCCCTCCGCATCGACGATGATCCACTTCTTGTCGACGTCGGCGGGTTTCAGCGAAAAGGTCTTCATCGCGCTGCTCATCCCGTGGCGTTCCGTATGATCCGTAAAAAACGATGCGCCGCCACGTTCGAGACGCGGCGGCGTTGGGGGTCCAATACGGGTGATCGCCGGCGCCGTCAAGAGTATCGATGCCGTCTGGATGCCGTAAAGCTCAATCACCAGAACGGGTTCGATCATGAGGTATCATGATACCGCGCCCGCCGATCCTCCGCCTCGTCGCCGATGGCGCCGCGCGATCGTCCTTCCGGGATCATAAGCGTCGTGCGACAGGTCGCGGAACGATCATCGGCGCACGCGGACGCATGGCCCAGCTCAAGACCCGCCTTCGGGAACTCTACGACGGCGACACGGATCGTGCCCACCGCTTCCGCTACGGCCTGCTCGTCTTCGACATCGTCACCATCCTGTTCGTCGTCGCCTCGTCGTTCCTGCCCGACTTGACGTTGGTGAAGGGGCTGGATGTCGTCTTCGGCGTCGTCGTGCTCCTCGACTTCCTGGCCCGTCTCGTCATCAGCCGGGAGCGGGCTCGCGAATTCTTTCGCCTGACGACCTGGGCCGACATCGCGGCCGTGGTGTCGTTCCTCGCTCCCGTGGTGATCGAGGGCATCGGCTTCCTGCGCATCCTTCGGACGCTGCGCCTGCTGCGGACCTACCAGCTCATCGACCGCCTTCGCATCGATAGCCCCTTCTTCCGCCGCAACGAGGAGGCGGTTCTCGCCGCCACCAACCTCGCCGTGTTCGTCTTCGTGATGACCGGGATCGTCTTCGCGACGCAGCACCGGATGAACCCGGCGATCGGCAACTACGTCGATGCGCTCTACTTCACCGTGACCTCGCTCACGACGACGGGCTACGGTGACGTCACACTCCCCGGTACCTCCGGGCGGCTGATCTCGGTGGTCGTCATGATCTTCGGCGTGACGCTGTTCCTGCGGCTCGCGCAGGTGCTGTTCCGTCCGAGCCGGGTCCGCTTTCCCTGCCCGGCCTGCGGGCTGCA
>NZ_CAXUJR010000055.1:3351-13377 GCF_964251405.1 uncultured Methylobacterium sp. | reverse complement strand
CCGCCCCGAGAACAGGCACCCGCCCAGGAACGTCCCTTCCAGCGAGCGGTAGCCGTGCATGCCACCGCCGCCGAAGCCGGCCGCCTCCCCCACCGCGTAGAGCCCGTCGATGAGGTCGCCGTCCTGCCCGAAGACGCGCGCGCCGAGATCGGTGTTAAGCCCGCCCAGCGTCTTGCGGGTGAGAATGTTCATGCGCACGGCGATGAGCGGTCCGTGGCGTGGGTCGAGGATGGCGTGGGGCTTGGCCGTTCGCACCAGCCGGTCGCCGAGGTAGCGCCGGGCGTTGTGCAGACCCACCACCTGCGCGTCCTTGGCGTAGGGGTTGGCCATCTGCCGGTCGCGCGCCTCGATCTGCGCGCGGATGTGATCGGCGTCGAGGAGATCGTTGCCGGCGAGCGCGTTCATGCCGGCGACGAGGCTGTCGAGGTCGCCCCGCACCACGAAATCCGCGCCCCGTTCCTTGAAGGCTTCCACCGGCGCGGTGGCGCGGCGACCGACAGCGCGACGCGCGGTCAACCGCCAGTTCTTGCCGGTGAGATCGGGATTCTGCTCGGAGCCCGACAGGGCGAACTCCTTGCGGATGATGCTCTGGTCGAGGACGAACCAAGAATAGTCGTAGCCCGTGGCCGCGATATGGGCGAGCTGGCCGAGCGCGTCCGTCCCCGGATAGAGGGCCGGCGGCAGCCGGTGGCCGATGGCGTTGAACCAGAGCGAGGACGGCCCCGGCAGCACGCGGATGCCGTGGTCGGGCCAGATCGGGTCCCAATTCCGCAACCCCTCGACGTAGTGCCACATCCGGTCCGGGTTGATCAGCCGGGCCCCGGCGGCTTGCGCGATCGCGATCATGCGCCCGTCGACATGGGCGGGCACGCCGGAGACCATGGAGCGCAGCGGGGTCCCGAGCCGCGCCGGCCAGTTCCGGCGCACGAGGTCGTGGTTGCCGCCGATGCCGCCCGAGGCGACGATCACGGCATCGGCGTGGAGCGCGAAGGCGCCGGTCTCGACGCGAGAGGTCATCGCTCCCCTGACGGCGTCGCTCGCCTCGAGGATCGCGCCGCGCACCCCAATCACCCGGCCGGCGCTCGTTTCCAGTGCGTCGACCCGGTGGCGGAAGCGGAAGCTCAGAAGACCGAGCGCTTCCGCCTCGCGCGCCCTCGCGACGAAGGGGGCCAGCACGCCCGGCCCCGTGCCCCAGGTGATGTGGAAGCGCGGCACCGAGTTGCCGTGGCCGGTCGCGGATGGCCCGCCGCGCTCGGCCCAGCCGACCACGGGAAAGAAGCGCAGGCCGAGAGCGTGCAGCCAGGCCCGCTTCTCGCCAGCCGCGAACGCGAGATAAGCCTCGGCCCAGGCCCTGGGCCAATGGTCCTCGACGCGGTCGAACCCCGCCGAGCCCATCCAGTCCTGGCGGGCGAGATCGAGGGAATCGTGCACGCCCAGGCGTCTTTGCTCGGGGGAATCGATCAGGAACAACCCGCCCAGCGACCAGAAGGCCTGGCCGCCCAGGTTCTGCTCCGGTTCCTGATCGACGACGACGACCCGCTTGCCGGCTTGCGTGAGTTCGGTGGCTGCCACCAGCCCGGCGAGGCCGGCCCCGACCACGATTGCATCCGCATCGCGTGGTGCCATCCCCGAACCCTTCGCCGCCGCAGCCCGACCATGTTACTATCACGCATGACAATATCTGAGAAGACCGGGACGCGCCTCCGGCGCAGCCCCGATGCGGTCCGGGACGCTGCGGTGGCGTGCGCCCGGCGCCTGCTCCTCGCGCACGGACCCGAGGCGCTGACACTGCCCATGGTCGCCCGCGACCTCGGCATGACGCACGGCAACCTGACCCACCATTTCGGCTCGATCGGCGCCCTGCACCGGGCGCTGATCGCCGCCATGGCGCAGGAGGTGGCGGGGGCCGTGGAGGCGGCGGCTCCGGGATTCCGCAGGGGCACGGTGCCGGCCGGGGCCGTGGTGGAGGCGGTGTTCCGTGCCTTCGACGAGGACGGCGCCGGGCGCCTCGTGGCTTGGCTCGCGGCCACCGGGCGGATGGAGGGGCTGGAGCCGCTCTTTGCGGCGGTGTCGCGCTCGGTCGCCGCCCTGCGGGCGGATGAGCCGACGGGCGCCGACCCGGAGACGGAAGGCGCCGGGATCATCGCCGCCGCGCTGCTGACGAGTGCGCTCGGGGCGGCGCTGATCGGCGCCCCGCTCCAGAGGGCGGCCGGGCTGGCGCCGGGCACCCTGGCGGGGCTCGCCGCCGACGCGATCGAGCGGTTGCGGGCGACGCCGCCGTAGGTCTACCGGATCGGCGTCACGGTTCCGGCCGCCTCCGGCGGGATCGAGTATGTCCCGGTGGCGTGGCAGACGAGGTCTTCCGACTGAGCCTCGGTGATCAGCACCTCCCCCACCGCGAGCCGGCGCCCGAGCTTGAACAGGCGGGCATCGGCGACCAGCCCCTTCGTTCCCGGTTTGCGCAGGAAATTGAAGCTCAGGTTCGTCGTCACGGCGAGCCCGATCGGGCCGATATTGGCAAGGATCGCGGCATAGAGCGCGAGGTCGGCCAGCGCCATCATGGCCGGGCCGGACACTGTGCCGCCGGGGCGCAGGAAGCGGTCGTGATGGTCCATCCGCATGGTGGCGCAGAGGGGGCCGACGGCTTCGAGATGGTAGGAGCGCCCGCCGTGGTGCATCTGCGGGAATTCCCGCTCCAGGAAGGCGATGGTCTCGGCAAGCGACATGAGGGGGGGCATGCTCATGCATCGTCTTGCAGCACGCGACGCGATGCCCGACAAGTCGGATCCATGAGCCATCCCACCCTAAGTCTCGACCATCGCCAGATCGCCTATCCCGACGCGCTGATCCGGGAGCTGCTCATGCGGACCCGCACGATCGCGCTGGTCGGTGCCTCGTCCAACTCCGCCCGGCCGAGCTGGATCGTGCTGAAATACCTGCTCAGCCGCGGCTACGACGTGATCCCCGTCAATCCGGGGCTGGCCGGGCAGATGCTGCTCGGCAAGCCGGTCGTGTCACGCCTCGCCGAGCTGCCCGGCCCGGTCGACATGGTCGAGATCTTTCGGAGCTCCGACGCGGCCGGGGGCCTCGTCGACGAGGCCCTTGCGCTGCCGGTTCTGCCGAGGGTGATCTGGATGCAGCTCGGCGTGCGCGACGACGCGGCTGCCGCCCGCGCCCAGGCCAGGGGCGTCACCGTGGTGATGAACCGCTGCCCCAAGATCGAGTATGGCCGGCTATCCGGCGAGATCGGGTGGAGCGGGGTGAACTCGCGGATCATCAGCGCGAGGAAACCGGTGCTCGGTGGCAAGGGCGTGCAGCGGCTGACGATCGAGCGCAGGTGACGGCCGCCGAGGCCCCGGAGTCCCGCCATCGGGACGCCGTGGCCCGGTTCGATCGGCGGAGACGTCCGAACGACTGAATTCTTCGGCCTTCGCGCGATACGGCGCAAGCGCGTCCGCACGACCCGAATGCCGCCCCGAGACATTGCTCACGAGCGGCACGTCGACCGTGCATCGAGCCTCGGCCGCTTCATGACGATGAGGACCTGAAATCGTCATTCGCGCGCAGTTCAACGTAGGGGCGCGGCCCGGTGACAGAAAAACTCTAGCTGTCCATCATCGATTTCTTGTAATATCATATGTTATGTTCGTCATGGGCATGAAAATACAGCCCATGAAAAAGAAGCCGCAACGAATACAGAGGGATTTACTAAACGTTAGGAGTTCAAGTCGTAGAACTAGCTGGTCGGCGCTTCATTTTAGTGATCGAAGACATACGTAAAGTATAAATCTCGATCGTAAGCGTTACGGCGATCGAAACTTGTTCCGATAACAATGTCTCTTAAACGTAGAGTTCCGTCGTGATCCATCAGCTTGTCTACTTCAGTCGGAACACTGTTCCCGGTGACGACAGAGTCATGTTGACGAACTTGCGTGAGATCCTCTCCGTAGCGCAACGGAACAACGTCCGAGACGGCATCACCGGCTTCCTGATCTTCGATAAGACGTGGTTCGTCCAGATCCTCGAAGGCGAGCGCATCAAGGTCACCGAGACCTACACCCGGATCGCCCGCGATACGCGGCACAGCGGGGCATCGATCATGAATGCCCGCGACGTGACCGACCGCTCCTTCCCGGACTGGTCGATGGGCGGCGCCATGCGCTCGGTCGAGGTGCAGGAGATCTATCTGCAGCACGGCATCGGCAGCAGCATGGACCCGAGCAAGCTCAACAGCACGAAAGTCCTGCAGCTCGCCCTGGACCTTCAGGCATTCGACACCGCCAAGCGCCATGGCCAGCGCCGGGCCGGCTGAGCGGCGTCATACCAACGGTTCAATCGCCCCCTGGGTGCCTTCACGAGCGGGAGCATCAGAGATGAAGAACGCCGATCAATGTCGCGCCTGTCGTAACGGCGAAGGCTTCGACATCCCCTTCACGATGGCCTTCCAGCCGATCGTCGACCTCTCCGCGGGCAACATCTGGGGCTACGAAGCCCTGGTGCGCGGCCCGGAAGGCGAATCCGCCGCCTCGATCCTCTCGCAGGTGACCGAGGCGACCCTCTACAAGTTCGATCAAGCCTGCCGCGTGCGCGCGATCGAGATGGCCGGACAGCTCTTCCAGGACGACCGGACGCGGCTGTCGATTAATTTCATGCCCAATGCGGTGTATGAGCCGGCCGCGTGCATCCGCGCCTCGCTCGACGCTGCCCGGCGCGTCGGATTCCGGCGCGAGCAACTCATGTTCGAGTTCACCGAGAACGAGCGCTGCACCGATCCGGGCCATCTCAACCGGATCGTCACCGAGTATCGCCGACAGGGCTTCATGACGGCACTCGACGATTTCGGCGCCGGCTACGCGAATATGGGCCTGCTCGCCAACTTCCAGCCTGATCTCATCAAGATCGACATGCTCCTCATCCGGAACATCGATACCGATCCGGTCCGGCAGGCCATCGTCGCCAGCATCATCAACCTGGCGCGGACGCTGGGGATCCGCGTCATCGTCGAGGGCGTCGAGACCGAGGCGGAATTGATCGTCCTGCGAGCGGCCGGCGCCACGCTGGCGCAGGGCTATTTCTTCGCCAAACCCCAGATCGCGGCCCTGCCGTCGGTGTCCGGGTTCGCTTCGGGTCCGGCCGCGACATGGTCTTCGGATCGTCTCAGAGCCGGTTGAACGGCGACGGGCCATGGCGGCCCTCATATGGCGTGCTCTCGAGGGTCCTGAACGAATGACGGCCGCAGCTTTCTCCTTCCCCGACATCGGCATCGTCGAACCGCGATCGGCGGCCCTGCCCGAGATGGCGACGGCCGTCATGGTCCTCAACGAGATGCGCGAGGTCGAGTTCGCCAACGACAGCGCCCGTGCGCTCTTCGACGGCGTCGAGGTGACGGGCTGCACCCTGCCGGGTCTTTTGACGATCTGCGACGTCAAGGGAGGCATTGATTTCCTCGAGACCGTCGGGGACGTCCCGGTTCTGACCCAGGGACGCCTCTCCCTCTGCGACGGGCGGTTCGTCGATGCGATCCTCAAGCCGCTATCGACGGGCGGCTACGTCCTCACTTTCGACGACGTCACGGCCTATATGCGGGACGCCGAGCTCGCCCAGAAGGACGCCCTGACCGGGCTGCAGAACCGGGCGAGCCTCCACGAGCGCCTTCAGGAGATGCTCGCGCGGGCGAAACGAACCGGATCGGCGGTCGCCGTCATCTGCCTCGACCTCGACCGCTTCAAGGCGGTCAACGACACGCTGGGCCATCCGGTCGGCGATGCCCTGCTGCGCAAGGTGTCCGAGCGCCTGATCAGCGCGGTGCGGGAAGGCGACGTCGTGGCACGCCTCGGGGGAGACGAGTTCGCGATCCTGCAAGCCGATACGGCCCAGCCGCAGGCGGCCCAGACGCTGGCGACGCGTCTCGTGGACCTCATCGGTCGTACCTACGTGGTCGACGGCCACATGCTCAACATCGGCACCAGCGTCGGCGTGGCGCTCTCGCCCTCGGACGCGTCCGAGCCGGATGAATTGATGAAGCGGGCGGATCTCGCCCTCTATCGCGCCAAGGCCGACGGGCGGGGAACGTTCCGGTTCTTCGAGGCCAGCATGGACGCCCGGATGAAGGAACGGCGCAGCCTCGAACTCGATCTGCGCCAGGCCCTGGCGATGAAGGAGTTCACGCTGGCGTATCAGCCGCAATACGACCTCGGGTCGAACACCGTCGTGGGTTTCGAGGCCCTGCTGCGCTGGGAGCATCCCGTGCGCGGCACCGTCTCGCCCGCCGAGTTCATTCCCCTCACCGAGGATATCGGCATCATCACGCCGATCGGGGAATGGGTCCTGCGAACGGCCTGCCGCGAGGCGGCGGGATGGGCAAGACCGGTCTCCATCGCGGTGAACCTGTCCCCGGTGCAGTTCCGGAGCGCCAAGCTCGTCGAGACGATCCTGTCGGCGCTCACCCGATCGGGATTGGATCCGAGCCGCCTCGAGCTCGAGATCACCGAAGGTTCGCTGCTGGCCAATACCGAAGAGGTTCTCGCCACCCTCAACAGGTTGCGGGCGCTCGGCATCCGCATCTCGATGGACGATTTCGGAACCGGTTACTCGTCGATCAGCTACCTGCAGAAGTTTCCCTTCGACAAGATCAAGATCGACCGGGCTTTCGTCAGCGGGCTCGGAGAGGATGCCGATTGCACCGCGATCGTGCGGGCCGTCGCGAGCCTCGGTGCGAGCCTCGGCATCAAGACGACCGCCGAAGGCGTGGAGACGCCCGAGCAACTGGCCGCGATCCGGGCCGAGGGTTGCAGCGAGACCCAGGGCTTCCTGACCGGACGCCCGATGACGGGCGCGGCCGCCGCCGCCCTCCTCATGGACACCATCGGCTCATCACCCATCGGAGATGAACAGTGAGCGAGACCCTGCACCGCCTCGTCTATTACAGCCGCAACAAGATGGAAGGTTCCCCGGACTTCGTGCTGCGGGAGGTGCGCGGCATCCTCGACATCAGCCGTATCAACAACGGCCGGGTCGGGGTCACGGGGGCGCTGCTCTTCAACTCCGGCTGCTTCGCCCAGGTGCTGGAGGGAAGCCAGGAGGCCGTGGAGGCGACCTTCGAGCGCATCCAGCGCGATGAGCGCCACGGCGACGTGTCGCTGCTGAGCTTCGGCGCTGTCCCTGAGCGCAGCTTCACGAACTGGTCGATGGCGTTCGTCGGCGCGTCGGCCTTCGATGCGGAGCGGTTCGGCGGAATCGCGGGAGAAAGCGGTTTCGACCCCTCCCGCCTGACCGGCGACCGCGTCAACGCGATGCTCTACAATCTCACGTTAGAGGAAGAAGAGGTCTGCTGAGTCAGGCTATGAGACGCCCCGTCCGCATGGATCGGGCATGGCGGGCGCCGCCGCGGCGCCCAGCTAGGCGCGGACCTCGCCCGGCCGCCCCATCGTGCCGGCGCTTCGAAAGCGCTGCTACTCCCGTTCGTCCGCCATTCCGACGGGGACAGCCGCAAGTAGACGGCTAGGATCGCCTTCGCGTTATCCGGGTGCGAGGCATCGCCGCGGAACGACGCGGCGCGGAACGCCTCACCATTATCGCCTGAGAACAATTGACCATTCGGTGAAACATGAACCGCCCTGGCCGGTTTCTCACCCATAGGCGCCAACCAACGGCGCACCGGGGAGAAGACCACCATGAGAGCTCTCGTCTGGCACGGCGCGCAGGACATCCGCTGCGATACGGTCCCGGATCCCGAGATCGAGCAGGACCGCGACGTCATCATCAAGGTCACGGCCTGTGCCATCTGCGGCTCCGACCTTCACCTCTACGACCACTTCATGCCCGGCATGGAGAAGGGCGACATCATGGGCCACGAGACCATGGGCGAGGTCATCGAGGTCGGCAAAGGCATCAACGGCGCGCTGAAGAAGGGCGACCGCATCGTTGTGCCCTTCACGATCATCTGCGGCGAGTGCGACCAGTGCAAGCGCGGCTTCTTCTCGGTCTGCGAGCGCTCGAACCGCAACAAGGCGATGGCGTCCAAGGTGTTCGGCAGCACCACCGCAGGGCTGTTCGGCTACACCCACCTGACCGGCGGCTATGCGGGGGGGCAAGCCGAGTACCTGCGCGTTCCTTATGCCGACGCGACTCATATCAAGGTGCCCGACAGCCTCACCGACGAGCAGGTGCTGTTCCTGTCCGACATCTTCCCCACCGGCTGGCAGGCCGCGGTCCAGTGCGACATCGAGCCGACCGACACCGTGGCGATCTGGGGTGCCGGCCCGGTCGGGCAGATGGCGATCCGCTCGGCGATCCTGCTCGGCGCCAAACAGGTCATCTGCATCGACAACGTGCCCGAGCGCCTGGAGATGGCGCGTGCCGGCGGCGCCTCGACCATCAACTTCTCCGACGAGAGCGTGATCGAGCGTCTCAACCAGATGACGTCGGGCAAGGGGCCGGAGAAGTGCATCGACTCGGTGGGCATGGAGGCCCACGCCACGGCGACGATCGACTCCATGTACGACCGCGCGAAGCAGGCGGTGATGCTGGAGAGCGACCGGCCGCACGTCCTGCGCGAGATGGCCTATGTCTGCCGGGGTGCCGGCACCCTCTCGATTCCGGGCGTCTATGGCGGGCTCGTCGACAAGTTCCCGATGGGCATGATCATGAACAAGGGCCTGACCATCCGCACCGGCCAGACCCACGTGAACCGCTGGACCGATGATCTCGTGCGCCGGATCGAGGAGGGCCAGATCGATCCCTCCTTCGTCATCACCCACCGCGTCGGGTTGGAGCAGGGTCCGGAGATGTACAAGACGTTCCGCGACAAGAAGGACGGCTGCATCAAGGTGGTCATCAAGCCGTAGGGGCGTGTCTCTCCTCCCCCTTGTGGGGAGGAGTTGGAGGTCGGGGTGGCTGGGTGACCCTGTGTCGAGGCCAGCGGAACCACCCCCAGCCCCTGCCCCCTCCCCACAAGGGGGGATTTCCGTCGAGCGTTTACTGACTAAGGACTCATCCCATGCGCTACGAAGGCCCAAGTTCCCCCCGCCGCGGCCATCCCGACACCGCAACCGATACCCTCGCCCGCGGGCTCGGGTGGTTCTCGATCGGCCTCGGCCTCGCCGAAATCCTGGCCGGCGGCGCGATCGCCCGCGCTCTCGGGATGCGCGACCAGGACGGCTTGATTCGCGCCTACGGCGTGCGCGAGGTCGCCACGGGCGTCGGCATCCTCACTTCCGAGGACCCGACGCCGTGGATCTGGGGCCGGATCGCCGGCGATGCCCTCGATCTCGCGACCCTTGCCGCCAGCTACGAGGGCAACCGGGAAAAGGACAACCTCCTCATCGCGGCCGCTGCCGTGGCCGGCGTCACGGTGCTGGACGCAATCTGCGCCGACCGGTTGACCCGGTCGACGCCCCACCCCCTGCCCCATATCGGCAATTATCGGAGGCGCACCGGCTACCCGCAGGGCATGCGGCAGTCACGCGGCGTCGCCAAGAACGTCGAGGGCAGCGAAGGGATGCTGACGCCCGCCGCCCTCAAGCCCTGGGCGGCGTGAGGGCGGTCAGATCTCGCCGCGTCCCGTCTCCTGCATCAGCGACACCGCCGCGAAGCTGATCGCGGCGGCGACGGCCAGATACAGCCCGACCCAGCCGATGCCGCCCCATTCCGCCAGCCGCTGCGCGAGATAGGGGGCGGCGGAGGCGCCGAGGATGCCGGCGAGGTTGTAGCTCACCGAGGCGCCAGTGTAGCGCACCCGCGTCGGAAACAGTTCCGGCAGCAACGCGCCCATCGGACCGAACAACCATCCCATCGCGAACAATCCGAGGCACAGGAAGGCGAGCACCGTCGCGCCCTCACCGCTCCCCAGCATCGGTCCGAGCAGCAGCCCGAGCCCGGCGGTGAAGGCGAGGCCCGAGAGCAGAACCGGCCGTCGGCCGAAGGTGTCGGCCGCCCAGCCCGAGATCGGGATCGCCAGCGCCATGAAGACCACGGCGATGCATTCGAACAGCAGGAAGGTCGGGCGCGAGAAGCCGAGCGTCGTGG
>NZ_CAXUJR010000055.1:0-3251 GCF_964251405.1 uncultured Methylobacterium sp. | reverse complement strand
ACGGCGATGCATTCGAACAGCAGGAAGGTCGGGCGCGAGAAGCCGAGCGTCGTGGTGCCGTAGCTCAGCGCGAACACCGTCGAGAGGTAGAAGACCGCGTAGCAGGAGACCATCGCCAAGGTGCCGAGCATCGTGGCGCGCAGGTGCCGGGTGAAGATCAGCGCCAGCGGCACCCGCTCCGGCGCGGCCTTGGCGAGCGCCGCCTGGAACACCGGCGTCTCGGTGAGCTTGAGGCGGACGTAGAGCCCGACGCCGACGAGCACCGCCGAGGCCAGGAACGGCAACCGCCATCCCCAGGACTGGAAATCGCTCGGGCTCAAGGAGAGCGCCAAGGCGAGGAATCCGAGATTGGCCGCGATGAAGCCGATCGGCGCGCCGAGCTGCGGGAAGATGCCGTAGAGCGCGCGCCGGCCCGGCGGGGCGTTCTCGACAGCCAGCAAGGCCGCCCCGCCCCATTCGCCGCCGAAGCCCAGCCCCTGCCCGAAGCGCAGGACGCAGAGCGCCGCTGGCGCCCACCATCCGGCGGTCTCGTAGGATGGCAGGCAGCCGATCAACACCGTCGAGATGCCCATGATCATCAGTGACGCCACCAGCGTCGCCTTGCGCCCGACCCGGTCCCCGAAATGGCCGAAGAAGGCCGCGCCCAGCGGCCGCGCGATGAAGGCGATGGCGAAGGTGGCAAAGGCTGCGAGCGTCTGGACCGCCGGATCGCCCGGAGGGAAGAAGATCGGCCCGATCACCAGGGCCGCGGCCGTGGCATAGATGTAGAAGTCGTAGAACTCGATCGCGGTGCCGACGAAGCTCGCGATGAGGATGCGAGAGGTCGGGACCGTCTCGACGGCGGTAGGGAGGGTAGCGGCGTGGGTCATGGGGACGCCCTATAGCGGGGCACCCGCCCTAGGACCATGGCACCGAGCGTAGGCACGACCTCAACACCAAAACCTCAATACCAGGGCCTCCAGGCTGACGCAGGGTCGCTGCGTCGAAGATCCGCGATGAGTGGATTTTTGCCCACCCGCTTTTGAAAAGCCAAACCACCGAAGCAGACACCAGATTTGGGAGCTACGATTTGCTGCTCCGCGCCCGTTCTTGGGGTTACGGGGTTCGCCCCCAAGTCCGGAAAGCAGCCGAACCAAGTGTGGACGACTTCGGCCAGAGACGCGACGAACTGTTGACCGTGATGCTGTTCGTCGACGTGGCGTCTTAACCGGCGTCGGGCTTTGGCAACGCGTGCTTGGCGCCCTGTCTCGGGCCGCGTTCGCGCGACGCCCGAACCGGCCTCACGACCCGCAGGTCCAGGAGCGCCACGCCCGTCGCGGCCACGACGGCCATGCAAAGCATCCACTTGGAGCCCGGCTCCATCGCGCCCTCGATCTGCAGGGCGTGGACAACGGTCGCCACGACGACGATCGCCGCCAGACCGTTGTGGATCAGCCGCCAGACCGAAGGGAGCAGCCCCAGCCGGCGACGGAAGAGCACCAGGATCGCCGTCCCAACGACACCCCACATCGCCGTGACGCCGTAAACCGAGAAGGGGGTCGGCGAGACGAGCAGGAGGGCATCGATCGTGTCGGGCGGGCTAGCCAGGTAGAGCCCGCCCACATGGAGCGCCACCGCCATGACGATGATGACGCCGAGCCAGCGGTGCCAGCGTCGCCCGGCCGGCCCCGCCGATCCGGCGAGGTAGCCCGCGGGCAGGAGCGGCTGCAGGAAGAGAAGTGACAGGCAAACGATGCCGGCGAAGCCGCCGACGATGTAGGGCATGTTGCGGGAGGCGAGGTACGGGCTGAAGGCCGCGACCACGACCGGCACGATCATGACCGCGGCGACGCTGCCCCAGGCGAGAACGGCCAGGACCCGGCGCCAGCCGATCGACCCCATTGAAGTCGAGCCAGCAATCAGGCGGGAGCGAGGACGAAATCGGCAGAGACAGATGTGTCCCGCGCGCTCGGCATGACGGGACGCAGGAAGACCGTCTGGAACGCGCGGTCGTCATAGGCCAGATGGGCGTGGGGCTGCCCGAAGTTCGGGACGATCTGCGCCATCTCGAGTTCGAACGAGCCGTCGGCGCGGGTGAGGACGCTCCCATGATTGACCGGATCGGGCTCGCCCCCGAGAACCGTCGCGGCCCAGATCTGGATGCGCAAGCCTTTGAGCGGTACGCCGTCGCCGGCCCGCAGCACCTTGCCCCGCACGAAGAACCCGGAGCCAAGCCGATCCACCATCGGTGCGTTCGGCCGGTAGTTGTTTGCGCCCCCGCGCATGGTTTGGGTCGGAGTATGTTCGTTCGCAGCCGCAGGGGCGATGAGACCGAGAGGCTTAGACAGAAGCGCCGTCCCGGCAAGGCCATACGTTGCCGCGAGAAGGGAGCGACGGCAGAGAGGTTCATACGTCACGTCGCATCTCCTTGCCGAGGGAGGCGTATGCACTGAAAGAGCCTAAGCTTTCCAGCGAAGACAAAACCGTCCTGGTAACCCGAGCCGCCGAGCGTGGTGCTGCAGGTCACACCGACTTACTCTGAGGTAGCATTGCGTGCACTCGTGGTCCATCGCGCAGGCGACCGGTCAAGCGGAGGGGATGGAAGCCTCGTCCAAGCCCGTATCCGGTCGATCGGACCGGTGCCGTCTCCGCCGAGCTTCGTCGGACGTACCGCCGCGACCGCGTCCCGTCGTTCCGATAAAATCGGCCGTGAACGGACGACAACAAGCGTCAGCTTTCGATCGGTCGGACTTCACGCCGAGAAGCATCACGATTTGAGCGGATCGTGCCCCCAATTCATCAGCGAGAGCCGCCAGGGCGAGTCCGCCACGGCGTCCTTGTCCTTGGGTCCGCCCTGCTTGAGGTGGCGCTTCACGTAGCCCACGACCTTCTTCATGTGGGCGTAGTCGTCGTCGGTGAGGTCGGCCTTCTTGGTGCCGAGGATCGCGACGATGCGCCGGCCTTCGGCGTGGCCGGTCGACTCGCTGCCTTCGCTGGATTTCTGGCCGACCGATCGGCTGGCATCGCTGGCGAGGTGCTTCTCCAGGGCCGAAGCACTCATGTTGACGGCGTCCTTGAAGTCGGCCCAGATCGCGTCGTGCTCGTCGCTGCTCGCGGTCGCCACCATTGTGCTCCTCGGTTGGGTTGCCCGTCGCAATCAATCGAAGCGTGGACGCCGTGTTCCCGCAGCGCTGCTTGACCCGTCCGGCCCGTCCGGCATAAAGAACTAACGTTCGTTTCAGCGGATAACGGGTGGGTCCCGCTCCGCATCG
>NZ_CAXUJR010000054.1:0-23321 GCF_964251405.1 uncultured Methylobacterium sp. | reverse complement strand
CACTCTCGCGAAAAGACTGCACCATCAAACCCTGGGATCAAACATCTAGATGCCGCGAACTTCTGTTTCAGGGACTAGCCTGGGCCAAGCCGGAAGGTGAGGGCACGAGCGACGGCTTTGGTGAATTTCCGGTCGACATTTGTGGTTCTGGCAACGCATGCTTAGCGGAAAGCGTACCTAAGAAATCAGGGAAGAGCGGATGTCCGAAGGTGCTGGGACCCACTTGATGGGGGTAGACGATGCGGCGGACACTCGTCGCCGGATCAAGGCCATCGTCGCGTCGTCGTCGGGAAATCTCGTCGAGTGGTTCGATTTCTACTGCTACGCTTTCTTCGCGCTCTATTTCGCGCCGGTCTTCTTTCCCGAGGGCGACGACACCAGCCAGTTGCTTAAATCTGCGGCCGTTTTCGCGGTGGGTTTCTTCATGCGCCCCATCGGCGGCTGGCTGTTCGGGCGTCTTGCCGATCGCCTTGGCCGCAAGACATCCATGATGATCTCAGTACTGATGATGTGCGCTGGTTCACTGATGATCGCGGTGCTGCCGACCTACGCCAGTGTCGGCTATCTTGCTCCCGCGCTGTTGCTTCTAGCCCGCATGATCCAAGGCCTGTCCGTGGGCGGAGAGTATGGCACCAGCGCGACCTACATGAGCGAGATTGCGCTGAAGGGGCGACGCGGGTTCTTTGCCTCGTTCCAGTATGTGACGCTCATCGGCGGTCAGCTCCTCGCCTCCTTAGTGCTGATCATCCTGCAGAGCTTCCTCACGGCGCAGCAACTCACGGCTTGGGGCTGGCGCATCCCATTCGTGATCGGGGCTGCCGCCGCAGTCATCGCCCTTTACCTGCGCTCGTCGCTAGCCGAGACCGCAACCAAGGAGGACATGGCCTCTAAGGAATCCGGCACATTTTCCGCCTTGTTCAAGCACTGGCGCGCCTTCTGCGTTGTCCTTGCGTACACGGCTGGGGGATCGTTGAGCTTCTACACCTTCACAACCTACATGCCGAAGTATCTCTTCAATACGGCACATATCGACAAAGTCACATCTTCGCAGATCTCCACTGCCGCACTATTCGTTTACATGATCATCCAGCCTTTCTTCGGCTGGCTCTCGGATAAGATTGGCCGCAAGGCGAATATGCTGCTCTATAGTGGGCTTGGCACCTTGATGGTCGTTCCCTTGATGACCCGCATCGGCAGTACGACCGATCCGTACCTTTCCTTCGGGCTGATCATGATCGGCCTGACCGTGATCAGCTTCTACACGGGCATCAGCGGCATCGTGAAAGCCGAGCTATTCCCAACCAAAGTACGGGCACTCGGGGTCGGCTTGTCCTATGCGGTGGCCAACTCACTGTTCGGCGGCACCGCCGAGGCGGTGGCGCTGTGGCTCAAACAGTTGGGCTCGGAGAGCGCCTTCTTCTGGTACGTCACGGCGATGCTCGGCATCGCGTTCATCGCCTCGCTGATCATGCCCAACCCCCGGCGACACGGCTATCTTGACGGTGACGGCACTGTGGAAGAAGCGCTTGGGTCCAAGCCACGCCTGGTCCACGTGTAGGCTTGCAGTCCAGGTTCACGATAAACGGAGCATCGCTCGCGCCTCAGCTGGCGATGCCGGTCTGGCCCCATGCTGCTGGCATAGGTCTACAGCCACGCGCACAAGCTCCGCATTGCCCTCGGCAAGCCGTGTCTTCGATATCCGGATGTTGTCCTCTAGCCCGGTGCGGACACCGTCGGCACCACGCTCGAGGGCCCAGCCCATGACTTGGCTCTGGTGGCGGCCGATGCCCGCCGCCGTCCAGGTTGCGTTCGGCAGGACGTGGCGCATCTCGGCAAGTAGGATATCGAGGATCCGCACCTCGGCCGGGATCGCGTTTTTCACACCCATCACAAACTGGACGTGCGGACGGTCGTCCATGAGGCCTGCCTCGACGAGGCGCAGGGCACCGTGCAGATGCGACAGGTCGAAAACCTCGATCTCGGGACGCACTCCATTCGCCTTCATCGATTCGGCGAGTTGGCTCACGAGGGCGGCCGGATTCTCATACACGATGGTCGGAAAATTGACTGATCCGGTGGAGAGCGAGGCCATATCGGGCCGAAGGGGCAGCGACAGGCCACGCGCAGCCGGATCGCGCCCGCGCCCACCGGTGGAGAATTGCACGATCATCCCAGGACAATGCTGTTCGACCCCAGCTTTGACTTGCGCGAACAGGCTGGGATCGGACGACGGGGTCTCGTCCGGATTGCGCACGTGGATATGGACGAGCGACGCTCCGGCCGCATAGGCCGCCTGCGTCGATCTGATCTGCTCGGCGGGGGTTATCGGCAGCGTGGGATTGTCGGACTTTCGTGGAACGGAGCCGGTGATCGCAACGGCGACGACGACGGGGCGCATGGCGTGCTCCTGTTGAACGCACTTCTCAATGTCCGAACCCGCCGATGTCCAAGCTTGCTTGGGGAGATCGGCTTGTGCGCGGAGCTTGGCGCCTGACCGACGCGCCGGTGTGGCGGCCACTGCCTCCAAGCCACCCATAGTTTACGCACCAGAACAGTTCTTCGAAAGCAGCCGGGGTCCACAGTGTAGCGGACGAGAGATCGGACCGGCCGGCTTTGATGGCCAGATATCTGCAAATCGTATTGCTCTCCCATAGGACACTGTCCTCGCACATGAGAACGAGCACGAGCCCATTATGGTTGAGGAATCTGAACTCTAAACCCTGCGCGTCTTCGAAGAGCCCACTCGTTTTCGTGCTCGAAGCTCAACCCTGTCTCGGCCGCGGTCCAAAGAACTTTGCGGACGTTGATGGAGGTCGAACGGCTTAGAATGCGAATCGTACTCATGTTTTAGCACCGGACGCCCCGTACGAACCATCGGGATAGGTACCACCCGTCAGATTTGGACCACTAGCTCGCCGCCGTAGCGCCAGTCACTTCAGATCGATAATTCGCGATGCGTGTGACACACTACCTTTCAGGTGTGTCGCGATTGTTCAGCCTGCATTACACTCGCATGTCCGATCAGGGAGACACGCTGTGAGCGAGAAACGACCTAGCGGAAATGAGACAGCGGACACCGAGCGCGTCGCGTTAAAGTCACGCCGCCGCTTCCTCTACCAGGGTAGCGTGCTCGTCGGCAGCAGTGTGGCGGCCGGTCTTGCGGCCGAAAGTGCGCTTGCACAAGAGCTGCCGAACGGACCTCCGAACGTCCCGGCATGGATGAAGATCCCCGGTGCCGATACTGGGGCGCAGCCCTATGGCACGCCGTCGCCCTTCGAAAAGCACGTCGTCAAGAACATCCCGAAATCCCTCAAGCAGTACACCTCGGCTTCGGTGCGTACGCCTCTACAAGAGCTCGACGGGATCATTACACCCAACGGTCTTTTCTACGAGCGACACCATGGCGGAGTGCCCGAGATCGAACCGGCCCAGCACCGCTTGATGGTCCATGGACTGGTCGAGCGGCCGTTGATCCTCACCATGGAAGACATCAAACGCTTTCCTGCCGAGTCGCAGATCTATTTCCTTGAGTGCTCGGGCAATCCCGACTTCAAGGCGATCCATGCAGGCCGGACGGCGTCCGACCTTGTCGGGTTGGTGAGCTGCGCCGAATGGACCGGGGTGCGGCTCAGGACTGTGTTGGAGGAGGCCGGGATTAAGCCCGGCGCCAAGTGGGTAATTGCCGAGGGTGCCGATGCCGCTGCGTTGACCCGCAGCATCCCGATCGAGAAATGTCTTGATGACGCGCTGCTCGTCTACAGCCAGAACGGCGAGCGCCTTCGCCCGCAGCAGGGCTATCCATTGCGCGTGCTGCTGCCCGGCTTCGAAGGCAACATGAGCGTGAAGTGGCTGCGACGCCTCAACGTGACGCACGAGCCAGCTTATTCGCGCGAGGAGACGTCGAAATACACCGACCTGATGCCCGACGGGAAAGCGCGGCAGTTCACCTTCATGATGGAGGCGAAATCAATCATTACGCGGCCGTCAGGCACGCAGCGGATTGAGCGCGGCTTCAATGAGATCACCGGCATCGCCTGGAGCGGTCGCGGAAAGATCGTCCGCGTCGAGGTCTCGGTCGACGATGGCAGGAGCTGGCAGGAGGCTCATCTGCAGGCCCCGGTCTTGACCAAGGCGCTGACCAGATTTCGATCGGCCTGGACGTGGAACGGAGAGGCAGCTGTCATCCAAAGCCGCGCCACTGACGAGACCGGCTACGTACAGCCGGGCTTCACCGAATTGACCAATGCCCGTGGCCTGAACTCGTTCTACCACAACAACGCCGTCATACCCTGGCGCATCGCATCAAGCGGAGAGGTCTCGAATGGCTATCCCAAGGCTTGAGTTTGCCGCCGCAGCTCTGATGATCGCCATTGTCGGGCCAGCGCGAGCCGAAGGTCACTATGGTATCGGCCGACTTGCGACCGAAGCCGAGATCGCAGCTTGGAACATCGACATCGATCGTGATGGCAAGAAGCTCCCCTCCGGTAGGGGCACCGTCGCTCATGGCCGCGAGGTCTACGGCGGACAGTGCGCGTCCTGCCATGGCGAGACCGGCGAAGGCGGCCTCGGCGACAAGCTGGCTGGGGGCAAGGGCTCGCTCGCTTCGCCCAAGCCGGTGAAGACGGTGGGCAGCTTCTGGCCCTATGCACCAACACTGTTTGACTACGTCCGTCGGGCCATGCCGATGAACGCCCCGGAATCCCTTGGTGACGACGACGTCTATGCGGTGGTCGGCTACCTTCTCAATCTAAATGGGCTGGTCCCGGACGACGCGGTCTTGGATGCCAAATCCCTCTCGGCGGTACGAATGCCCAACCGCGACGGCTTCGTTCCAGATCCGCGACCCGACTTGCCTTGACGTGGGTGTCTAGCAGGCCCACGTCAAACGACTCCATTTTGCCCACGATGCTAGCCTATGCCGCATTCGTAAGCAGACCCTCCTCCACCGCTTAAAGAACAACCTGTCCAACGACCTAGTGCGCTCAGGTAGATGGGCGCTCCGGTCAGTAGTCTCCCATCCGAATGAGTTCAGGAGCGGCCGTGCGCTGAGCGTCGTGGCTGCCCACGGCATCGATGACGAGATCGGCCGCGTTCACCTCAGGCTCGCCTGCCTCCCCTGACCCGTAGCAGCAGATGCGCCGATCGATGCCGGCGATTGTACCGCGCCGCCGTGGGTTTGACTCCGCCAAGCTGATAGCCGCAGCGCCCTGCATCAACAGGACGAGTGCCGCTCCGAGTCCGATTGCGCCGCCACCTAGAACTGCGCAACGCACCCCACTCAGCGGCCGCCCGAGCAGGCGCGCGCTCAGGTTGACCGCATTGTATGTCGGCAAGCCAATGATGGAGCTGAAAACAACGACGCCCGAAGTCCTACGTCCCCTTTAAGGCCCGTAGCGGTACCCCGCCGGACGGCACGCCTGGCACGTCGCGGCGATAGTGCGTCCTCTGAAACAGGAGTCGGTTCGGCTCGACGCCGGACACCTTCTCACCACTGAGTACCAGCGCGCCGCAATAATCTGAACGGAGGTCACCGAGCTCAGGGTGCACGCCGAAGAGCTCAAGGGTAGACCAGCCGAAGCTGACGGCCTCGTCTGCGTAAAAATCCAGGAAGTCGAGAGCGGCCGCGTTCACGGCCTGCCGCTTCGAGCCGGCGAGACCGAGGCACTCGGTTTCAGGGCGGAGAAGGCCTGGCGCCAAGCCGCAACGTCAGGATGCTCGGCCTGGAAGGAGGGTGATGCTGACAGAGATCCGGCGGCTGAGGTTGGCCGATCGGGATAGGGGGTTGATGGTTAAGCGGCTATGACCGTACGGATTGAACGAGAAGACTCGCAGAACACCGTGGCAGGCTGACGCAGCCGTGAGCGAAACGCGACCCTAAAAATGTGCTGCCCGTGTGCTGCCCAAGCTAAAACACGCCTCAGTCCTGCCGGCGCCGCACCAACTTAACTTACTGAGAGAAATAGATAAAATGGTGCCGCAAGAGGGATTCGAACCCCCGACCCCCTCATTACGAATGAGGTGCTCTACCAGCTGAGCTATTGCGGCCCGTCGCAGCATTTCCCCGCGTCGGCGAGCCCGGGTCTTATCCGGCCGGTGATACCTTGGCAAGGTAGAGGATGGCGCCGGGACACTGGATGCGTCGGCGATGCAATAGCGCCACGCCCGGCGGGGCGATGTGCCGGCCGGCACGCCTTGCACCCTCGATTTGCTTGACGGGGCCGGCGACAGCCCGAAGGGTGCGGGCTTCCACGCATGCGAGGCCGGGATGACGCTGATCGATCGCCTGAGGTCCTTTGCCGCCCAGGCTTTCGGGATGACGTCGGACGGCAAAGCCGACACGGGCACCGACGAGGCGCTCGCGGCCATCGCGCTGCTCGTCCATGTGGCGCGTGCCGATGGGACCCTGGCGCCGGCCGAGGCCGAGCGGCTTTCCCGTCTGGTCCAGGGACGCTACGCCGAGACGCGGAATCAGGCCGACGCGTTGATCGCCCGGGCGGCGGCTTTCGACGCCGAGACGCGCGACATGGCCGATCTCGTGGAGATGATGGGGCACGGTGCCGATCACGAGGAGAGGCTGCGCCTCGTCGCGATGGCCTGGTCGTTGGCGACGGCGGACGGTGCGGTCCACGAATTCGAGGAGGCCCTGGTCTACCGGCTCGGCACGCTCCTCGGCCTCACGGAGGACGAGGTCGGCCGTGCCCGTACCGACATGCCCGCGACCGCCTGATCACGTCCGATGATCGTCAGCCTCACCCTGATCCTGATCGCCCAGCTCCTCGGCGAGGCGATGGCGCGCGGCTCCGGCGTACCGGTGCCGGGACCGCTGATCGGGATGGCCCTGCTGCTGCTCGTCCTCGCATTGCGCGACCGTCTCGCCCGCACCGCCGAGAGCGTGTTGCCGCGCGCACTGGTCGACGGCACCCTGGAGGGGACCGGCAAAGGATTGCTCGCGAACCTGTCGCTCCTGTTCGTCCCCGTGGGGGCCGGCATCGTCGGGCGCCTCGACGTCATCGCGGCGCATGGCCTCGCCATCGCCTGCGTGATCGTCGTCTCGACGGTCCTGACCCTGGCGGCCACGGCGCTGACCTTCGTGGCGGTCTCACGGTTCATCGGGCGCTCCGGCGACGCGCGATGAGCGGCGAGTTCGCCGTCTGGGTGTATCTCTCGCGCACGCCGCTCCTGTGGCTGACGGTGACGCTGATCGCCTACCTCGTCGCCGACCGCATCGCGCTCGCCACGAACCGGCACCCGATCGCCAATCCGGTCCTCGTCGCCATCGTCATCACCGCGACGGTGCTGTGGCTCACCGGCACCCCCTATGGCAGCTACTTCGAGGGGGCTCAGTTCGTCCACTTCCTACTCGGGCCCGCCACGGTCGCCCTGGCGATCCCGCTCTACGAGTATCGGGCGACGGTGATGCGGGCCTTGCTGCCGATGCTGGCGGCCCTCGTCGTCGGCTCGGTGGTGGCCCTGGCCTCCGCCGTGAGCCTCGCCCTGATGCTCGGCATCCCGCGCGACGTGGTGGTGGCGCTCAGCCCGAAATCGGTGACCACGGGCGTCGCCATGGGGATCGTCGAGGCGCTGGGCGGCGACCCGACTTTGGCCGCGGTCCTCGTCATGCTCACCGGCATGACCGGCGCCATCGTGGTGACGCCCCTCATGAACCGCCTGGGCGTCGAGGATCCTCGCGCCCGCGGCTTCTCCGCGGGACTCGCCGCGCACGGGGTCGGCACCGCCCGCGCCTTCCAGGTCAGTGCAGTCGCCGGCACCTTCGCCGGCATCGCGCTCGGGCTCAACGCCTTCCTGACCGCGATCGTGGTGCCGGTGGCCGTGAGCTTCCTGCGCTGAGCATCATTCCGCCGCGACAGGCTTGGCCACGTCGCGCGGCACGAAGCGACCGTCATGGCCGGGCTGCATGTCGATCCTGCGATCGTGGAAGGCGTGCAGCGTCGCGCGGTGGCCGATCGACACGATGGTGGTGCCGGGCAGGCACTCGCGCAGCATGCGGTAGATCCCGGCCTCGCTCGGCTCGTCGAGGGCGGCCGTCGATTCGTCGAGGAACAGCCAGGCCGGCTTGGCGAGCACCGCGCGGGCTATGGCGAGCCGCTGCTGCTCGCCGCCCGACAAGCGCTGGTCCCAGGCATCGACCTCGTCGAGACGGTCGACCAGTTGCGGAAGCTGCGCGGCCTTCAACGCCTCCCGGATCGCCTCGTCCGGGAACTGGTCGGTGGTGTTGGGATAGACCACGGCGCCGCGCAGGGTCCCGAGCGGGATATAGGGCCGCTGCGGCAGCACCAGGGCTGATTGCCCCGGCGGTACGTCGATGCGGCCCTTGCCGAAGGGCCAGATGCCCGCGATCGCCCGGAACAGGGTCGACTTACCCGAGCCGGAGGGACCCGTCAGCAACGTCGCGGCACCCTTGGCCAGGGCCAGGCGGTCGGCGGTCACGATCTCGCGCCCGTCGGGCAGCGCCAGCGTGAGGCCCGCGGCCGTGACGTCGCCCTTCGTCTCGTTGCCCTGAGCGAGCCCGTAGCCCGCGCCGTTCAGCGCCTCAGCCTTCGTCATCGCCCGCTTGAACGAGGTCAGGCGGTTGGTGGTCGCCCGGTACGACGCGATGGTGGTGTAGGAGGAGATGAAGAACGAGAGCGAGGATTGCACGTTGGCGAAGGCGCCGGCGGTCTGCTGGAACTGGCCGAGCGTGATCTTCTTCGTGAAGTAGGACGGCGCGGCGAGGATGTAGGGGAAGACGACGCTGATCTGGCTGTAGGACAGGGTGAAGCTGCCGAGCTTGATCCGCCGGTAGATGATGTCGATGAAGTTGCCGATGACCTCGTGGAAGAGGCTTCGCAGCCGCACCGCCTCGGCGCGTTCCCCGCGAAGCAGCGCGATCTGCTCGGAATAGATGCGCGACCGCGCGAGCGAGAAGCGGAAATCGGCCTCCACCTTCTCCTGGCGGAAGTCGAGGCCGATGAGCGGGCGCCCGATGAGGTGGGTGAGCCAGGTGCCGACCACCGCGTAGCCGATCACCAGCCAGACCAGGAAGCCCGGTACCACCGTGTCGGTGAAGGGCAGGGCGAAATCCCGCGACAGGCCCCACAGGATCACCATGAAGGAGACGAGCGTCGCCGCCTGCGACAGCAGCCGGATCGACAGGACCATGGTCTGCTGGATGAACAGCCGGACGTCGGCCTGGATGCGCTGATCCGGGTTGTCGGCGACCTCGTCGGTGAACGGGATGCGATAATGGACGCCGGAATCGAGCCAGCGCTCGTACAGGCTGCGGGTCAGCCAGGTCCGCCAGCGGATCTCCAGCGACGCGTCGACGAAGGTGTCGAACATGCCGATCACCACCCAGATGGCGGCGAGCGGCGCGAACACGAGGAGGAGCTGATACCAGAACGCCTCGGCGTTATATTCTTGAAGGGCGTTGAAGAGGTCCCGGTACCAGAAGTTCAGGCGCAGCTGCAGCGCCACCTGGGCGAAGGTGATGAAGATCGAGAGCGCCACGAGGCGCTGCCCGACCTTGCCCTCGGTGCCGCCGAAGAAGCGGAACGGCCCGATCTCGTTCGTCGGCTTGTCGCGGGTGGCGAAATAAGGGTCTGCGATCAGGGTGATCGCGCGGATCGGCTCGAGATGGGAGATGCCGAGAACGATCGCGGCGAAGACCACGGCGCCGGTGGCGGCGAAGGCGGGCGGGAGCAGGGCAGCGACCGTCGGCGGCAGCAGCCCGAGGGCCGCGAGCTGCTGGGCGCCAGCGAGGCCGACATAGCCGATGCCGTAGACCGAGATGAAGATCTTGAGGTAGGCCGAGATCCTGCGCGAGGCGAACAGGATGCCGGCCATCGCGAGGCCGCTCAGGCTCACGTAGAGCGGAGGCGCCGCGTCGCCGGGAATGAGCAGGAGCGCCAGCGCGAAGGCGGCCGTCAGGGCGGCCTGGAGGCCGAGGCCCGTCCTCAATACCGCCATGCGGGTCTCCTCGTCGGCTTCTTATCGAAAAGCGGCGTCTGAACGCGCTGGGAACCTGCCGCTCTGACCACGAGACGTGGCGAGATCGTGGCACCCGGCGACGTCCGACGAGGGCGGCGATGCCGCAGCCGTCGGCTTCATCCGCAATTCCGGATTGTCATCGGCTCGCGATCATGGTGATTGGGGCGACGGCGCCGGGGGAACGACGCCACGCTACCAGTCCCAGTCGTTGAAGCCGATCTCGCGGCAGCGATAGCCGACCGGGCATTCCGGGTTGTCGCGGGTCGGCACGAAGCGCAGCTCCGCGACCTCCGACGTCTCGCAGAAGCTGCGGTCCCTGACGAAGCGTTCGAGGGACGAGCCGCCGGCATTGAGCAGGATCGCACCACTCTTCTTCACGAGGACCATGGCATCCGCGCAGACCATGCGCTGGATCGAAGAGAGAGGCTGGGCGCTCGCCGGCACCGTGGCGGCGAGGCAGAGGATCAGGGCAAGGACGGTCCGACTCGACACGGGAGCTTTGCGCTGTTCCTGTTTCCAACAGTGCCAAGCATGGCAGTTTCCCGCGGCGGCGGAAAGGGCTTGTCGGAGCCCTGGCTTTGCGCGGGCTGCCATTCTCCCGCTTTAAACCGTCGCCGGCCGCTTCGTGTCTGCCGCCGACCTGTTTCGGGCTGCCGCCGGCTTGTTTTGGGTTGCCGCCGGCTTGCCGCAATCGCGAGGTCTACCCACCCCGTCGCGCGCTGCTTCTCGGATCGCGCGTCTGACCCACCCGCGGTAGCGAGGCAAGCTCGCTTCCGTGCTCCCACGGGATCTCGTGCAGACATGGCCAGCCTTTCGATCCTCAACCTCGATGCCGTCCGCTCGGCGCCGATCTCGCGCGAGCCGTACAGCTATTGCCTCGGCACCGATGTGCTCAAAGCCGAGGCCATCGACGAGATCCGCCAGGATTTCCCGGCGATCGCCAAGCCCGGTTACCTCACCGTCGACGAGGTCGCCCTCAAGGGCCGTTTCCGCGACCTGATCGAGGAACTCGAGAGCGACGCGTTCTCGGCGATCCTCGGCGAGAAGTTCGGGATCGACCTCGTCTCCTGCCCGCGCCTCACCACCATCATGAAGCGCTCGCAGATGAAGTACGGCTCCATCCATACGGACGGACCCTCGAAGGTGCTGACGCTCCTTGTCTACATGAACGACGCCTGGGACGCGCCGGCGGCCGGGCGCCTGCGAGTGCTCTACGACGGCAAGAACTACGCCCCCTTCGCCGTCGAGGTGCCGCCGACCATGGGCACCATGTTCGCCTTCCTGCGCGCCGACAATTCCTGGCACGGCCATGAACCGTTCGAGGGCGAGCGACGGGTCGTGCAGGTGGCCTGGGTGAAGGATGCGGCCGAGCTTGAGCGCAAGAAGAAGCGCAATCGGACGGCACAATTCCTGAAGGGCATCTTTGGCCGCTGAGACCGGATCGATTGAGTCCGCGACGTTCGTCAAATCTTCGCCGGTCAAGCGTGGCCGTGAACTTGTTGCCGGTGTTGTGCCAAAGCCGCTTCCCATTGTTTCAGGTCCCGGTTTAAGAATCCTGAACAGGGGGACGAATCGATGGCGCAGGGGCTCGACGGAGTGTTCGAACACTCGCTCGTCGATGACGTGCGACCGGAGGCCTCCGCACGTTCCCTGCGGTGGCTCGCCGTACCGGTGATCCTGGCGGTCGGCTGGGGTGTCTTCTTCGGATATACGGCCGTCTATCTGTCCGAGGGCGTTCCCCAGCGGCCGTACCATGACAGCGATCAAGCCGATGCGCGCGCCGCGCAGAGCGTCTTCGTGGCCATGCCCGAGCCGCTGAGGGCGCTCGTCAACGACGCGTCGGCGCGTGGACCGGTATCATCGGCCGTCGTGCCCGAGCCGGCCACCACCGACGCCGTTCCGGAGATACAGGCGGCCGATGGTCCAAGGACCGACGCGCCCGCATCCCCCGCCGCTGCGGTCTCTCGCACGCCGGATCTGGACAGGGCCGACTTCGTGGGAGTTTGGGGGCCGACCCTGGCAGCCTGCCAGGTTCCTTCGCGACGTCATGGCTACATCCAGGCCAAGATCAGCCTCGGGGGTGCCAAGGCCGGGCGTACGGTGTGCAACTTCCGCGACAGCCGCCGTACCGGCAATGCCTGGGTCATGGCGGCCGATTGCAGCGATCGCGGCCGGCGCTGGTCGTCGCAAGTCCGGCTGATCGTGGAAGGCGACAGGCTGACCTGGTTGAGCGCCAAGGGCGCCTCGGCCTACGTGCGATGCGGACGACGCGACGGCTGACCATCGTCGACGTGCTTCAGGTCTCTGCCAAGCGTTTTGCAACGAGCGCGCAGATTTCTCCCGTTCCGTACGTTTTTCGCAAGCGTAGTCGTACGAGGCGACGGCTCCCGCTCAAATAGACGGATTGTTCGGAGCGCGGCGCGGTCGAACCAGTGGCCAAGCCGTTCGTCACGGGCCCGATCCGAGACCGGCCGTGCCGCGACCACGACCCGAAGAAGTCGAATTCCGGCTGGCTTCGTTCTGCCGTCGCCGAGGCAATGCGGTGAGAATGCAAGAAGGGGCCGCCTCTCGGCGACCCCTTCTTTCGTCATTGGTTGGAAGGCGAGACTTCTGAGAAGTCCACGCCGCCGTCTAAGCCCGGCCTGCCGGGCTTGGACATCCCTGGTGGAGCGTGGGCGTCCTGAACTTCTTAAGAGTCCATGCCGCCATCCAAGCCCGGCCTTGCCGGGCTTGGACATCCCTGGTGGAGCGTGGGCGTCCTGGACTTCTTAGAAGTCCATGCCGCCCATGCCGCCGCCGCCCATGCCGCCGCCCGGCATGCCGCCGCCGCTCTCCTTCTTGGGAGCGTCTGCGATCATCGCCTCGGTGGTGACGAGGAGGCCGGCGACCGAGGCCGCGTCCTGCAGGGCGGTGCGCACGACCTTGGCCGGGTCGACGATACCGGCCTGGATCATGTCCACGTACTCTTCGGTCTGGGCGTTGAAGCCGTAGGTCGCATTGTCCTTGTCGGTGATGCGACCGACAACGATCGAGCCCTCGACGCCGGAGTTGGCGGCGATCTGGCGGATCGGGGCTTCGAGAGCCTTCAGCACGATCTTGATACCGGCCTGGACGTCCGGGTTGTCGCTATGGACCGCACGCACCGCGGCGCGGGCGAGCAGCAGGGCGACGCCGCCGCCGGGAACGATGCCTTCTTCCACCGCAGCGCGGGTGGCGTTGAGGGCGTCGTCGACGCGGTCCTTCTTCTCCTTGACCTCGACCTCGGTCGCGCCGCCGACGCGGATGACCGCGACGCCGCCGGCGAGCTTGGCCAGACGCTCCTGGAGCTTCTCCTTGTCGTAGTCCGAGGTGGTCTCCTCGATCTGCGCCTTGATCTGGCCGACGCGGGCCTCGATGTCGGACTTCTCGCCCGAACCATCGATGATCGTGGTGGTCTCCTTCTCGATCCGCACGCGCTTGGCGCGGCCGAGCATGGGGAGCGTGACGTTCTCGAGCTTGATGCCGAGGTCCTCGGCAATCATCTGACCGGAGGTCAGGATCGCGATGTCCTCGAGCATCGCCTTGCGGCGATCGCCGAAGCCGGGAGCCTTGACGGCCGCGACCTTGAGGCCGCCGCGCAGCTTGTTCACGACGAGCGTGGCGAGCGCCTCGCCCTCGATGTCCTCGGCGATGATGACGAGGGGCTTGCCCGTCTGCACCACGGCCTCGAGCACCGGCAGCATCGCCTGCAGCGACGACAGCTTCTTCTCGTGGATGAGGATGTAGGGGTCCTCGAGCTCGGCGACCATCTTCTCCGCGTTCGTGATGAAATACGGGGAGAGGTAGCCGCGGTCGAACTGCATGCCCTCGACGACGTCGAGCTCGGTCTCGGCGGTCTTGGCCTCCTCGACGGTGATGACACCCTCGTTGCCGACCTTCTGCATGGCATGGGCGATCATCTCGCCGATTTCCTTGTCGCCGTTCGACGAGATCGTGCCGACCTGGGCGACCTCTTCGGACGAGGCGACCTTCTTGGCGCGACCCGTGATGTCGGCGACAGCCGCCGTCGTCGCGAGGTCGATGCCGCGCTTGAGGTCCATCGGGTTCATGCCGGCGGCGACGTACTTGGCGCCTTCGCGTACGATCGCCTGGGCGAGAACCGTGGCGGTCGTGGTGCCGTCACCGGCGATGTCGTTGGTCTTCGAGGCCACTTCGCGCAGCATCTGTGCGCCCATGTTCTCGAACTTGTCGGAGAGCTCGATCTCCTTGGCGACGGTGACGCCGTCCTTGGTGATGCGGGGAGCGCCGAAGCTCTTCTCGATCACCACGTTCCGGCCCTTGGGGCCGAGCGTCACCTTGACGGCGTCCGCCAGGATGTCGACGCCGCGCAGCATCTTCTCGCGGGCGTCGGAGGCGAAGCGTACTTCTTTCGCTGCCATGTGTCAGATCCTCATGAGTTGGTGCCCCGAGACGCTGCAAACCGCGCGCTCCAAGGGCATTCGGAGTTCGATTGTGGAGATCGTCGGCCTTGAAGCATCGGCCCGAAAAGCGGAAACCGGTTTTCGGGCAAGCCGATGCCTTACAGGGCGACGACGCCCATGATGTCGGATTCCTTCATGATCAGCAGGTCCTGACCATCGATCTTGACCTCGGTGCCGGACCACTTGCCGAACAGGACGCGGTCGCCGGCCTTGACGTCGAGCGCATTGATGCGGCCGGCTTCGTCGCGGGCGCCCGGGCCGACGGCGACGATCTCGCCCTCTTGCGGCTTCTCCTTGGCGGTATCGGGAATGATGATACCGCCCTTGGTCTTCTCTTCGCCTTCGATGCGGCGGACGACGACACGGTCGTGCAGCGGACGGAACTTCATGAGCTGCCCTCTTGCTTCAAATTCGTGGATGGCGTTGATGCGGCGCGGACGCGCTCTCAACCCAGGCCGTTAGCACTCTCGATCAGTGAGTGCCAGCGACGGCTGGGAGTTAGGCGCGCGGCTGCGATGAGTCAAGGGAAACGCTCGGGCTGGCGCCTTCGCGCGACGGCCGGATCGTCTCTTCAGGATCGAACGCTCAGGACCGGCCGCCGTCGATGATCAGCCTTCAGGGATCGCAGGGCGCGGCCGACCATTCCACGCCGTCCGGCACACCGCTCCTCCTGGATCATGCGATCTGGATCGATCTGCATGATCCGAGCGCGGGGGAAGCCGAGGCCGTCGAGGCCGCCACTGGCATCCGGGTCCCGTCGCGCAAGGCGCTCAGCGAAGTCGAGAATTCGAGCCGCCTGCGCCGGATCAGGAACGGGCTGTCGCTGAGCAGCCCGATGATCACCTTCGACAAGGTCGATTCCCTGTTGAAGCCCCTCGGCTTCGTGCTGACACGGGATCACCTCGTCACCGTGCGCTTCCACGACCTGCGCGCCTTCGCCGAGGTGAAGAAGCGGATCGCCGATAGGGACGGCGATTCCGCCAGCAGCACCGAGATCTTCCTGCTCCTGATGGAGGAACTGGTCGACAGCCTCGCCGATGCGCTGGAGGAGATGGGCGCCGACCTCGACACCTTGTCGACGCGCATCTTCGACTTCGACGTCCAGGGCGGCGCGGGCGCCAAAGGCAAGCAGCCGCGCCGGCGCGACGTGGCCCTGCGCCGGATCCTGCGCAGCATCGGCCGCCGCGGCAAGGCGCTCGGCAAGATCCGCGCGAGCCTGCTCGGTCTCGAACGCATCCTCCCGTTCGTCGCCGGGGAGTGCGCGACGCTTCTCGCCGCCGAGGAGGTACCGCGCTTCGAGACGATCCGCCGGGACATCGCCTCCCTGGAGGAATTCGAGATCCGGCTCTCGGAGAACGTTCAGTTCCTGCTCGACGCCACCCTCGGGCTGATCAATATCGAGCAGAACAACACCTTTCGCGTGCTCACCGTGGTCTCGGTGGTCGGCGTTCCCCCGACCCTGATCGCGTCGCTCTACGGCATGAACTTCAAGCACATGCCGGAACTCGACTGGGCCTACGGATACCCCTACGGCCTGACCCTGATCGTCGTCAGCGCGCTGATCCCGATCCTGTTCTTCTGGCGGCGCGGCTGGTTCTGAACCGCGCCGGCGGGCTCGTGCATTAGCGGAATCTTCGCCTTGCACGGCTAGGGATGCGGCGCGGTCCCTACAATGAGGTCGCCTCCGCAAGGCTCGAAGCCATGGCCGTCATCGTCGCCTTCGTTCTGAATGCCGGCCTCAACTTCGTGGTCGGCCTTCTCGTCGCCAAGCTGCTCGGGCCGGCACAATTCGGCGTTTTCGCGCTGGCGACGGCCGGTGCGGTGGTGCTGAACACCCTGCTGTTCGAATGGCTGCGCCTGTCCGCGACGCGGTTCTATTCCGGCCGCGTCCGCGTCGAGGAGCCCTGGATCCGCCATGGACTCGACCGGGCCTATCTCGTGGTGGCGCTCGGCCTCGCCGCATCGGCGCTCCTGTACGGCGGCCTCGACCTCGCTGCGAACGGGGACCCGCAGAGCCGTGCCGTGGTCACGGCCGGAGCCGCGCTCGTCGCCGTCGGCATCGGCCTGTTCGATTATCACGCGGCTCTGGCGCGGGCGCGTTTCGACGGCGGCCTCTACCTGCGCCTCGTCGCGGTGAAGAACGCCTTCGCCTTCGTCACCATGGCGGGCACCGCTTGGTTCTACCCTGAGCCGGTCTACGTGCTCCTGGCCGGCGGCATCAGCCAGGCACTCGCCGTGGCCTTCCTGCGCGAGCCGCTACGCGACTCGCCGACGCCGGTGATGCGCGTGCGCCGGTCCGAGACGTGGCGCCTGTTCCTCGTCTACGGCCTGCCCCTGATCGCCGCCAACGGCATCTACCAGTTCATGCCCTTCCTCAACCGCTGGTCCATCGCCGATGGGTCCGGGTTCACCGAGGCGGGCTACTTCTCGCTCGCCGCCGACGTCGCCTCGCGCAGCCTCGGCACGCTCGGCACCGCCCTCGACCTGCTGCTGTTCCAACTCGCGGTTCGGGCAGAGGAGCATCTCGGGCGAGCCGCCGCAGAGGAGCAGATCGGGCGCAACGCCGCCATCGTGGTGGCGCTGATGCTCCCCTGCGCGGCCGGCTTCTGGGTCGTCCTGCCGGCCCTTCAGGCGCTGGTGGTGCCGGAGGCCTTCCGCGGACCCTTCGCCCTCTATGCGGGCATCCTGATCCCCGGCCTGTTCTGCCTCGCCTTGACCAATTTCGCCCTCAACCCGGTCTTCCAGATCCGACGCCGGACCATGCCGGTGATCGGTGCCGCCGTGTTCGGGCTCGCCGTGAACGGCCTTTGCCTCGTCCTCCTGCCACCGTCCTTCGGGCCGGCGGGAGTCGCGGTGGCGCAGAGCGCCGGCATGGCCGCCGCGATGCTGCTGCTCGCGGTGCGCGCGCTCACCGGCCCCCAACGCATCGCGCTGCCCTGGCGCGAGATCCTGGCCGCCACGGGCGCCAGCCTCGTCATGGTGGTCTGCCTCCTGCCGCTGCGGCAGGCCGGCCCCTGGCAGACTCTCGCCTTCGGCATCCCCCTCGGCATGCTGGTCTACGCCGCCCTGGTTTGGCTGTTCGACATCGCCGGTCTTCGCGGCATCGTCGCGGCGCGGTTGCGCAGCGACGCTCCGGTGCCGGTCGCCTGACCGGCGCGCATCGAAGCTGGATGCATTCCAGTCTGAAGCCTCTTAGAACGACCTGAGGGAGCCTGGAAAAAGCGCCCCGTAGGGTAGGAAGCGATGCGTTCATACGAACCTCATGACGAGGCCGCGGTAGCCGACATCGTGCGCGAGGCCGTGGGCCGGTCTGAGCGGCTGCGGCTCGTCGGCGGCGGTACCAAGGCTGCGATCGGCCGGCCGGCGCAGGACGAGGCGACCCTCTCCGCCAACGGCCTCACCGGCATCACCCTCTACGAGCCCGCCGAGATGGTGGTGGCGGCCCGCGCGGGCACTCCGCTCGCGGCCGTGCAGGCCCTCCTCTCGGAACGCGGCCAGATGCTGCCGTTCGAGCCGATCGACCATCGCCGCCTGCTGGGATCGACCGGCGAGCCGAGCTTCGGCGCGGTGGCGGCCATCAACAACAGCGGTCCCCGGCGCATCAACGCGGGTGCTGCCCGCGACAGCCTGATCGGCGTGCGCTTCGTCAACGGACGCGGCGAGGCGATCAAGTCCGGCGGCCGCGTGATGAAGAACGTGACCGGCCTCGACCTCGTCAAGCTGATGGCCGGATCGTGGGGCACGCTCGGCCTGCTCACAGAGGTGACCTTCAAGGTTCTGCCCGTGCAGGAGCGCGTCGCGACCCTGGACTTTCCCGCGCTCGACGATACCCGTGCCATCGAGGCACTCAGCGCCGCTCTCGGCTCGCCCTTCGAGCTCACCGCCGCCGCCCACCTGCCGGCGGGGATCGGTGGCGCGACGGCCCGAACGCTGATGCGGATCGAGGGCTTCGCGACCGCCGTGGAGTATCGCCTCGGCGAACTGCGCCGCCTGCTCAAGCGCTTCGGTTCGCCGGATGTGCTGGAGCACGACGCCGGCTCCGCGCTCTGGGCGGATATCCGGGATGCGGTCCCGCTGGCCGAACCGGGGGACAGCGCAATCTGGCGGATTTCCACGTCGCCGAGCCAGGGTGCCGCCGTCACCGCGGCCATCGCCGCTGCGCGCGACGCGCGTTGGTTCTACGATTGGGGCGGCGGCCTGATCTGGCTGTCGACCTCTGCCGACGGGGATGCGGGCGCCGATATCATTCGTGCCGCGGTCAAGGCGCAAGGCGGCCACGCGACCCTGGTGCGGGCACCGGACGCCGTGCGGGCGGCGGTGGCGGTGTTCCAGCCGCTCTCCGAGCCGCTGATGCGGATCACGGCCGGGATCAAGGCGGCGCATGATCCCGGCGGGGTGTTCAACCCCGGGCGGATGTATGCGGGGATTTAGGCAGGCACTCGTCTTCACCGCGCGGAGTTAGCGGACGTCGTCGATACGAAATCGCTTGGGGCAGCAACAGAGACCGACATGCAAACCAATTTCAGCCTCGCCCAGCTCGCCGATCCGGCGATGGCGACCTCGGAGAAGATCCTGCGCACCTGCGTGCATTGCGGGTTCTGCACCGCTACCTGCCCGACCTACCTGCTGCTCGGTGACGAACTCGATTCCCCGCGCGGGCGAATCTACCTCATCAAGGACATGCTGGAGGGCGGCAAGCCGGCCACGACCGAAGTGGTGAAGCATGTCGATCGCTGCCTGTCGTGCCTGTCCTGCATGACGACCTGCCCCTCGGGCGTGCACTACATGCACCTCGTCGACCACGCCCGTACGCATATCGAGGAAACCTATGCGCGCCCGCTCAGCGACAGGCTTCTGCGCAGCGTACTCGCCTTCATCCTGCCCTACCCGAACCGCTTTCGGCTTGCGCTGCTCGGCGCGAAGATAGGCGGGCCGTTCCGCCCCCTCGTCGCCCGATTGCCGCGGGTCGGCAACCGCCTCGCCGCGATGCTCGACCTCGCGCCCGCGCAACTGCCCAACCGCATCCCCAGCGACCGGCCCGGCACCTTCCCGGCCGACACCCGCGCGCGGGAGGCCAGCGCGATGCTCCAGGGCGAGGCGGCACCATCGAGGGCGGGTCGTGTCGCGCTCCTGCGCGGTTGCGCCCAGAGCGTGCTGCGTCCGGACTTCAACGAGGCGGCGATCCGGCTCCTGACCCGGCACGGCGTCGAGGTGGTCCAGGCCAAGGGGGAGGGCTGCTGCGGCGCGCTCACCCACCATATGGGCAAGGCCGACGAATCCCACGCCACCGCCAGGCGCACGATCGATGCCTGGATCGCCGAGATGGACGGGGCGGGCCTCGACGCCATCGTCATCACGGCGTCCGGCTGCGGCACCACGATCAAGGATTACGGCTTCATGTTCCGCGACGATCCCGCCTATGCGGAGAAGGCGGCGCGGGTCTCGGCCATCGCCAAGGACGTGACGGAGTACATGGCGAGCCTCGGCCTGATGCCGCCGATCATCGAGACCGACCTCGTCGTGGCCTATCATTCCGCCTGCTCGATGCAGCATGGCCAGGGCATCCGCACCGAGCCGAAGAACCTCCTCAAGAGTGCCGGCTTCACCGTGAAGGACGTGCCCGAGGGCCATATCTGCTGCGGCTCGGCAGGCACCTACAACATCCTGCAGCCGGAGATCGCCGGGCGCCTGCGCGAGCGCAAGGTCGCCAATATCGAGCGGATGCGGCCCGACCTCATCGCAACCGGCAACATCGGCTGTGCCACCCAGATCGGGAAGGGCACTGCCATCCCGATCGTGCACACCGTGGAACTACTGGACTGGGCGACGGGTGGGCCGAAACCTGTGGCGTTGGAAGGGTTGGCCGAGCGGCCGGTGCTTGCGGCCGCGGAGTAGCTACCGGTCGAGCTGATAGCTCAGCGGAATCCAGCGATACGCGTCGCCGGTCCGCGCGAGGTAGCCGAGCGACGGGAACGAGGTGTGGTAACCCGCGACGAGGACGTTGTCGGTGGCCGCCATGTCGTAGATGTGCCGGCGCGTCGCGATCCCGCTGTTCTTGTCCATGTCGAACAGGGCGTGCCATTCCGGATGGGCGAGGGATGCGACCTCGTGATGGGCACAATCTCCCCAGACGAGCATCCGGCGGTTCTCGCTCTCCACGTGGAAGGCGAGGTGCCCGGGCGTGTGCCCGAACGCGGCGACCGCCTCGATGCCGGGAACGACCGGGTCGCCGGGCTTCACGAAACGCGTGCGCTCGGCGAGCGGCAACATGCTCGCGCGGAAGACCAGGGCCGATTTGTGCTCGTTGCCCTCCGGCGCGCTGCGCAGCCGGTCCTCGCTCTTCCAGAAGTCGAATTCCGCCGCGCCGACCACGTAGCGTGCGTTCGGGAACAGCGGTCTGCCACCTTCCATGAGGCCGCCGATATGGTCGGTGTGGCAATGGGTGAGCACGACGACGTCGATGTCGTCCGGGGCGTACCCTGCCGGGCGCAGCAGCGCCGAGAGGCGTCCGCCCGCCGGGCGCGGCACGAAGCCGACCGCTCCGTTGCCGGTATCGAACAGCACGCGCTCCCGGCCCGTATCGACGAGGGTCGGCGTGAAGCCGGGCTTGAAGCGCGAAGTGGGAAGCCGGTTCTCCTGCATCAGGCGCTCGATCTCCGACCGGTCGCGGTCCTGCCCGACGACCGGCCACGGCCCGTCGATCATGGCGCTCGCGTCGAGGATCGTCGTCACCGAGAAGGCGCCGAGCCGGACGCGGTGATGGGTCGGGACCGCAGGATCGAGGATGCCGCGTGCTTCGGCGGGCCTTGGGACGCCCGGAAGCGCGAGGGCGGCAGTGGCAAGGGCGGACCTAACAAGAGCGCGGCGGCTGAGTTCGGGCATCGTGTCGGTTCCCTGAAAGACCAGACCGGGGCAGAGTGGTCCTGACGCGCCCGGCTCGCCGCCGTTAGCATCGCTTGCGGGAGGCCGGATTGTACGAACGTGCTGAGGGGAGGGCGGACGGGCTCGGGCCGCTCTGGCATGTGGAAGGCGAGAGCACCTTCTTTGCGGGGCGGCTGACCTACAACGCGCCCCACCAGCACGGTGCGCCGGTCTATCTGGCCGGGCTCTACGGCAGCTTCCGGATCCGCATGGGCGGCGAGGCCTGGACCACCTGCCGCACCGCTCTGGTGCCGGCCGGCATGCTGCACGAACTCGATTGCGGGGGCTATCCCCTCGCCGTGCTCTACCGCGAGCCGGACGGTTCGGGACGAGGCGCCTTCGCGTCCCTGATGCAGGGTACTCATGAGGTCGACGGCGCCCTGGTCGGCGCCGGGGGCACGTTTCGGCCGTTGCGCGAACTCTACGAACGTCGCGATGCCGGACGCTGGGTCGGGGCCGCTCTCACCGACTTTTCCGCCTTCGCGGCGCACCGGGCGGACCGGGTGCCCCATCGGCGGATCGCCGAGGTTGTCGCACGCCTCGGCGAGCGCCAGGATGCGGGGATGTCGGCCGGGCGGCTCGCCGACGCCGTCGGACTCTCACCCTCACGTCTGCAGCACCTCTTCACCGCCGAGGTCGGCGTCCCGTTCCGGCGCTACCGCGCCTGGATTCGCATGCGCCGCGCGATCGCCGCGGTGGCTGCCGGCGAATCCTACACAGGGGCCGCCCATGCCGCCGGCTTCGCCGATCAAGCCCATTTCGCCCGCGACTTTCGAAAGACCTTCGGTGCGCCCGCTTCGCGCAGCCTCCTGAACATTCGGCGATGATCCGCGACGGTTATGGGGACTGACGGACAGTTTCGAGTACGAATACCCGGATCGCCGACGACAGGTTCTGCTCTGCGCGCTCGGCGTCGATCTCGCCGATCAGCGCTTGAACCGATTTTTGCCGGGTCTCGGCGATCTCACGCAGGGCATCCCAGAACGGTGCTTCCAGGGAGACGCTGGTGCGGTGACCGGCGATCATCACCGAGCGTTTGGCGATGTTCATCAGGACAAAGGCGCATGCGCGTCGAACCCTCCCCCCTCTGCGGGGGAGGGTGGCCCTCGCGTCAGCGAGGGTCGGGAGAGAGGAGCGCTGGATCGTCCGGAAAGGTCGCGATCCCCTCTCCCGCCTCGCATCCGCGAGGCACCCTCTCCCGCAGAGGGGGGAGGGTTCGGCGTGACGATCTTCATTCCGCCCCGTCCGGTCCCACGAGCCGGTGCCCCTCGTGGCGCGAGACCTCGATGGCCTTCTTGGCCTGCGCCAGGGTCTTCGCCTTCTTCGGCCGGCCGAACAGGACGCGGTTCTCCTCCGCCTTCGCGTCCTTCTCGCCGCGGGCCTTGGCCTTGCGCGCGGCGCGCAGGTTGATGATCTCGGCCATGGTCTACTCGGCGCTCGGCGCCAGCATCGTCTCGGGGCGGACCACCCGCTCGAACTCCTCTTGCGTGACGTAGCCGAGCCTAAGCGCCTCTTCCTTCAGGGTGGTGCCGCGCTTGTGCGCGGTCTTAGCGATCTCGGCGGCCTTGTCGTAGCCGATCGAGGGCGCGAGCGCGGTCACCAGCATCAGCGACCGGCTCATCAGGTCGGCGATCCGGTCCTCGTTGGCCTTGATGCCGACGACGCAGTTGTCGGCAAAGCTCACGGCCGCGTCGGCGAGGAGGCGGATCGATTGCAGCACCGCGTTGGCGATCACCGGCTTGAACACGTTGAGCTCGAAATGGCCCTGGGAGCCGGCGAGGCTCACGATGGTTCCGTTGCCGATCACCTGGGTGCACACCATGGTCAGCGCCTCGGCCTGGGTCGGGTTGACCTTGCCCGGCATGATCGAGGAGCCGGGCTCGTTCTCGGGCAGCGAGATCTCGCCGAGGCCCGAGCGCGGACCGGAGCCCATCAGGCGGATGTCGTTGGCGA
>NZ_CAXUJR010000053.1:7215-23918 GCF_964251405.1 uncultured Methylobacterium sp. | reverse complement strand
CTCTACGGCATCCTGTTCTCCGGCCACCCCGACCTGCGCCGGCTGCTCACCGATTACGGCTTCGAGGGGCATCCTCTCCGAAAGGACTTCCCGCTCACCGGCTTCGTCGAGGTCCGCTACGACCAGGACGAGGCCCGGGTCGTCTACGAACCCGTGAAGCTGACGCAGGAATTCCGGAACTTCGACTTTCTCTCGCCTTGGGAGGGCACGGAGTACGTGCTGCCGGGCGATGAGAAGAAGACGGCCTGAGCGGAGCGAGGCACATGACCGAGCACAATATCCGCAACTTCGCCATCAACTTCGGGCCGCAGCATCCCGCGGCGCACGGCGTCTTGAGGTTGGTCCTCGAACTCGACGGTGAGATCGTCGAGCGTGTGGATCCGCATATCGGCCTCCTGCACCGCGGCACCGAGAAGCTGATCGAGTACAAGACCTACCTGCAGGCGACGCCGTATTTCGACCGGCTCGACTACGTCTCGCCGATGAACCAGGAGCACGCCTTCTGTCTCGGCATCGAGAAGCTCTTGGGTTTACCGGTGCCGCGGCGCGCCCAGCTCATCCGCGTCCTGTTCTGCGAGATCGGGCGGCTGCTCTCGCACCTCCTCAACGTCACCACGCAGGCGATGGACGTCGGCGCCCTCACGCCCCCGCTCTGGGGCTTCGAGGAGCGCGAGAAGCTGATGATCTTCTACGAACGCGCATCGGGCGCCCGCCTGCACGCCAACTACTTCCGGCCCGGCGGCGTCCACCAGGATCTGCCGCCCGCGCTCATCGACGATATCGAGGCGTTCTGCGATCCCTTCCTGCAGGTGGTCGACGACCTCGACAGCCTCGTCATGGGCAGCCGCATCTTCAAGCAGCGCAACGTCGACATCGGCATCGTCACCGTCGACGAGGCCATGGCCTGGGGTTTTTCGGGCGTGATGGTGCGCGGCTCCGGCATCCCGTGGGACCTGCGCAAGTCGCAGCCCTACGAGTGCTACGAGGAGATGGAGTTCGACGTCCCCGTGGGGAAGAACGGCGACACCTACGATCGCCAAGTCATCCGCATGGAAGAGATGCGCGAATCCGTGAAGATCATGCGGCAGTGTTGCGCCAAGCTGCGCGAGCCCGCCGGCCAGGGCCCGATCGCCACGATGGACGGCAAGTTCGCGCCGCCCCCCCGGCGCGAGATGAAGCGCTCGATGGAAGCGCTGATCCACCACTTCAAGCTCTACACCGAAGGCTTTCACGTCCCCGCCGGCGAGGTCTACGCGGCGGTCGAGGCGCCCAAGGGTGAGTTCGGCGTCTATCTGGTCTCGGACGGCACCAACAAGCCGTACCGCTGCAAGATCAGGGCTCCGGGCTTCGCCCATCTCCAGGCGATGGACTGGATGTGCCGGGGGCACATGCTGGCGGATGTGTCCTGCGTGCTCGGGACATTGGATATCGTGTTCGGTGAGGTGGACCGTTGAACCGGCACAAGGTTTCGGACTGATGGCTAATCGCAGACTCGCTCCCGCTGCCGAGCAGCCCGCGTCGTTCGCGTTCTCGTCGGAGAACGCCGAATGGGCCAAAGGCCAGATCGAAAAATATCCCGAAGGCCGCCAGGCTTCGGCCGTGATCCCGCTCCTGTGGAAGGCGCAGGAGCAGAACGGCGGCTGGCTGCCTCAGAAGGCGATCGAGGCGGTGGCCGACGAACTCGGCATGCCGCATATCCGCGTGCTCGAAGTCGCGACCTTCTACACGATGTTCGCGCTCGAACCGGTGGGCCGGTTCTGGATCCAGCTCTGCGGCACGGTGCCGTGCGATTCCTGTGGGGCGCGTGAGCTGAAAGAGATGCTTCAGGCGCGTCTCGGCGCGCCGGGCCATGTCAGTGCAGACGGCAATTTCTCCTGGCTCGAAGTCGAGTGCCTCGGCGCCTGCTGCAACGCGCCGATGGTGCAGATCAACCAGGACTACTACGAGGACCTGACGCCCGAATCCCTCGGCAAGCTGATGGACGATCTCGCCGCCGGGCGCCCCGTCAAGGTCGGTTCGCAGACCGGGCGCACCTCGTCGGAGCCGAAGGGCGGCGCTGCGACGCTGACCGACGAGACCCTGTTCGACGGGTCGCGCGTCGGCGCCTGGCGCAAGCGCTTCGAGGACCAGGCTGCCGACGAGACGGACGCCAAGGGCAAGGAGGAGGCCGCATCCTCCGAGCAGCGCGCGGCCAGCGATCCGAAGCCCGCGCGTCCCGATGCCGGGCGGGCCGTGGGAACGACCGCGACGGACGCGCCTGCCCAGCGCAATGCTGCCGGCCAAACGCCGATCAAGGCGAGCGACCGCGCCGACGCGGCCGACGGCAGCGAGTCCTCCGCAAAGCCGGACGTCGCGACATCGCCGGGCGAGGTCGTGGCGCAGGGCGAAGCGGCCGGCGCCGAGGCCGGCACGCAATCCTCGCTGCCGCGCGACGAGCCTCCGCCCCAGCCCGCCGCCTCCGGCGCCAGCGAGGGAGAGATCGCGGCCGAAGCCGAAGTGGCGCGTGTCGAGCGCACCCTCGCGACCTTGCCGAAGGACGCGAGCCCCGAGCAGAAGGCGAATGCGGTCGGTACCCGGCCGTCTGCCCTCGACGCTCCACGCTCGGGACAGCCCGACGACCTGACCCGGATCAGAGGGATCGGCCCCGGCAATGCCGGGCGCCTGCGCGACCTCGGGATCTTCCACTACGACCAGATCGCCGCCTGGAGCCGGGACGAGGTCGCCTGGGTCGGCGCCTACCTCGCGTTCCCGGGGCGCATCGACCGGGAGGGCTGGGTAGCGCAAGCTGCGGCGCTGGCCGGTCGATCAGAACAGTGAGTCGCTGACATGCTCTCCGATCAGGATCGCATCTTCACCAACCTCTACGGGCTGCATTCCCCCGGCCTCGACGCTGCGAGGAAGCGCGGCGCGTGGGACGGCACCAAGTTCCTCCTGGAGATGGGCCGGGACTGGATCATCGACGAGATGAAGGCCTCGGGGCTGCGCGGCCGTGGCGGCGCCGGCTTCCCGACGGGGCTCAAGTGGTCGTTCATGCCCAAGAAGTCGGATGGGCGTCCGCACTACCTCGTCGTCAATGCCGACGAGTCGGAGCCCGGCACCTGCAAGGACCGGGAGATCATGCGGCACGATCCGCATCTCCTGATCGAGGGCTGCATGCTCGCGTCGTTCTCGATGGCCGCGCATGCCTGCTACATCTATATCCGCGGCGAGTACGTCGCCGAGAAGCACGCGCTGCAGAAGGCCGTCGACGAGGCCTACGAGGCGAGGCTCGTGGGCCAGGACAACGTTCACGGCTACCCGTTCGACATCTACGTCCACCACGGGGCCGGTGCCTATATCTGCGGCGAGGAGACGGCGCTGCTGGAGAGCCTCGAGGGCAAGAAGGGGATGCCGCGGCTGAAGCCGCCGTTCCCCGCCAATATGGGCCTCTACGGCTGCCCCACGACCGTGAACAACGTCGAGTCGATCGCGGTGGCCGGCACCATCCTGCGCCGGGGCGGCGCTTGGTTCGCCGGCTTGGGCGGCAAGAACAACACCGGCACCAAGCTGTTCTGCGTCTCCGGCCACGTCAACACGCCCTGCAACGTCGAGGAGGAGCTCGGCATCACCTTCCGCGAGCTCGTCGACAAGCATTGCGGCGGCATGCGCGGCGGCTGGGACAACCTGCTCTGCTCGATCCCCGGCGGCTCATCGGTGCCGCTGGTGCCGGCCGAGCAGATCATCGACGCCAAGATGGATTTCGACACGCTGAGAAACCTCGGCTCCGGCCTCGGCACCGCCGCCGTGATCGTGCTCGACAAGTCCACCGACATCGTCGCGGCGATCACCCGGATCTCGTACTTCTACAAGCACGAGAGCTGCGGCCAGTGCACGCCCTGCCGCGAGGGCACCGGCTGGATGTGGCGGGTGATGAAGCGCATGACCGAAGGGCGTGCCCAGCGCCGCGAGATCGACATGCTGCTCGACGTCACGAAGCAGATCGAGGGTCACACGATCTGTGCGCTCGGCGATGCGGCGGCTTGGCCGATCCAGGGGCTGATCCGCCACTTCCGCCCTGAGATCGAGCGCCGCATCGACCGCTACAGCGCCAATCCCCACATGGATCCCGTGCCGATGGCAGCGGAATGATCCGTCTGTCGTCCGAACCGAAGTTCGATACCGAGACGCACGCATGACCAAGCTTCTCATCGACGGCACCGAGGTCGATGTTCCGGCCGAGTACACCCTGCTCCAGGCCTGCGAGATCGCGGGCGCCGAGATCCCGCGCTTCTGCTTCCACGAGCGGCTGTCGATCGCCGGCAATTGCCGGATGTGCCTCGTCGAGCTGAAAGGCGCCCCGAAGCCGGTGGCCTCCTGCGCCTATGCGGTGAAGGATTGCCGGCCCGGCCCCAACGGTGAGCCGCCGGAGGTGCTGACGCGCTCGGGGCTGACGAAGAAGGCCCGCGAGGGGGTGATGGAGTTCCTGCTCATCAACCACCCGCTCGACTGCCCGGTCTGCGACCAGGGCGGCCATTGCGACCTGCAGGATCAGGCCATGGCCTACGGGGTCGATTCGACCCGCTACGGCGAGAACAAGCGCGCCGTCGAGGAGAAGTATATCGGGCCGTTGGTGCGCACGGCGATGAACCGCTGCATCCATTGCACCCGCTGTGTCCGCTTCCTCGCCGAAGTCGCCGGCGTGCCGGATCTCGGCGCGATCGGGCGCGGCGAGGACATGGAGATCACGAGCTATCTCGAATCCGCGATGGGCTCGGAGCTTCAGGGCAACGTCGCCGACCTCTGCCCCGTGGGCGCACTCGTCCACAAGCCGCAGAGCTATCAGGTCCGGCCGTGGGAGCTGTCCAAGACCGAGTCCATCGACGTGATGGACGCGGTCGGCTGCGCCATCCGGGTCGATGCGCGCGGCCGCGAGGTCATGCAGATCGAGCCGCGGGTGAACGAGAACATCAACGAGGAGTGGATCTCCGACAAGACCCGCCACGCCGCCGACGGCCTGCGCCTGCAGCGCCTCGACCGGCCGTACCTGCGCGAGAACGGGCGCCTGCGCCCGGCCACCTGGGGCGAGGCGTTCTCGGTGATCGCCGCGAAGACGAAGGGCGCCGACCCGAAGCGCATCGGCGCCATCGTCGGCGATCTCGCCGGGGTGGAGGAGATCTACGCGCTCAAAGCGCTGATGACGTCGCTGGGCGTACCCAACCTCGATTGCCGGCAGGTCGGCGAGAAAGTCGATCCGGCCTGGGGCCGAGCGGCCTATACGTTCAACCCGACCATCCCGGGCATCGAGGAGGCGGACGCGATCCTCATCGTGGGCGCGAACCCGCGCCTGGAAGCCTCCCTCCTCAACGTCCGCATCCGCAAGCGCTGGCGGATGGGGCCGCTCGCGGTGGGGCTGATCGGCGAGGCCGCCGACCTCACCTATCCTCACACCTATCTCGGAGCCGGCCCCGAGACGCTGGCGGAGATCGCCGCGGGCAAGCACAGCTTCTCCGAGGTCCTGAAGGGGGCGGCCAAGCCGCTCGTGATCGTCGGCACCGGCGCACTGGCGCGGCCGGACGGTGCGGCAATCCTGTCGGCTGCCGCCGCGCTCGCCAAGGACATCGGTGCGGTGACGGCGGAGTGGAACGGCTTTGCCGTGCTCCAGACCGCCGCGGCCCGCGTCGGCGCCCTCGATCTCGGCTTCGTGCCGGGGGAGGGCGGGCACGACCTCGCGGCGATGGTGCAGCCGGGCGCCCTCGACGTTCTGTTCAATCTCGGTGCCGACGAGGTCGAGATCGGGCCGGGCGCCTTCGTGATCTACCAGGGCACCCACGGCGACCGCGGCGCAACCCGCGCCGACGTGATCCTGCCGGGGGCCGCCTATACCGAGAAGAGCGCGACCTACGTCAACCTCGAGGGCCGGGTGCAGACCACGAACCGCGCCGGCTTCCCGCCGGGCGACGCGCGTGAGGACTGGGCAGTGTTGCGCGCCTTGTCGGACGTGCTCGGCCACCGCCTGCCGTTCGACTCGCTGGGTGCCTTGCGCCGTGCGCTCTATGCCGAGCACCCGCATCTCGCGATGCTCAGCGCGGTCGCTCCGAGCGACGTCGTCGCGACCGTCGACACGCTGGCGGAGCTCGGAGGCGAGGTCGGCCGAACCGCCTTCACCTCGGCGGTCACCGATTTCTACCTCAGCAATCCCATCGCCCGCGCCTCCCGCGTGCTGGCCGAATGTTCGAGCCTCGCCCATGGGCGCGCCCTCGAAGCCGCCGAATAAGGGCCGTCACGATGAACTGGGACCTTCTCGGCACCGTGCTCATGATGGTGCTCAAGAGCTTCGTTCTGCTCTCGGCTCTGCTCGTCTTCATCGCCTACGCGCTGCTCGCCGACCGCAAGATCTGGGCGGCGGTGCAGTTGCGGCGCGGGCCGAACGTGGTCGGTCCGTGGGGATTGTTCCAGTCCTTCGCCGATCTCCTGAAGTTCGTCCTGAAGGAGCCGGTGATTCCGGCCGGTGCCAACAAGGCGCTGTTCCTCCTCGCGCCTCTGGTCTTCGCGACCCTGGCGCTCGCCGCCTGGGCGGTGATCCCGCTTGCGGAGGGCTGGGCGCTCGCCGACCTCAACGTGGGCATCACCTACATCTTCGCGATCTCGTCGCTGATGGTCTACGGCGTGATCATGGGCGGCTGGGCCTCGAACTCGAAATACGCGTTCCTCGGGGCGCTGCGCTCCACCGCGCAGATGATCTCCTACGAGGTCTCCCTCGGCTTCGTGATCATCTGCGTCCTGCTCTGCGCCGGCTCGCTGAACCTCTCGCGCATCGTCATGGCCCAGGATACCAGCCTCGGCCTGTTTGGCTGGTACTGGTTCTGGCTGTTCCCGATGTTCGTGGTGTTCTTCATCTCCGCGATGGCCGAGACCAACCGCCCGCCCTTCGACCTGCCGGAAGCCGAGTCGGAACTCGTGGCCGGTTACATGGTCGAGTATTCCTCGACGCCCTACCTGCTGTTCATGCTCGGCGAGTACGTGGCGATCATGACCATGTGCGCGCTCGGCACCATCCTGTTCCTCGGGGGCTGGCTCTCGCCGATCCCGTTCGCGCCCTTCACCTGGGTGCCCGGCCTGATCTGGTTCGCGCTGAAAGCGAGCTTCCTGTTCTTCATGATCGCCATGGTGAAGGCCATGGTGCCGCGCTACCGCTACGACCAGCTCATGCGGCTCGGCTGGAAGGTGTTCCTTCCGCTCTCGCTCGCCTCGGTCGTGATCGTCGCCTTCGTCCTCAAGCTCACCGGCATGGCGCCGGTGGCCATCCCGACTTAACGGAGATCGCGCCATGCAGCTCGATCAGGTCGCCAAGAGCCTGCTCCTGAAGGAATTCGTGTCGGGGTTCGCCCTGGCGATGAAATACTTCTTCAAGCCGAAGGCCACGATCAACTACCCTTTCGAGATGGGGCATCGCGGCCCGCGCTTCCGCGGCGAGCACGCCCTGCGCCGCTATCCCAACGGCGAGGAGCGCTGCATCGCCTGCAAGCTGTGCGAGGCGATCTGCCCGGCCCAGGCCATCACCATCGAGGCGGGGCCGCGCCGCAACGACGGCACCCGCCGTACGACGCGCTACGACATCGACATGGTCAAATGCATCTATTGCGGCATGTGCCAGGAGGCGTGCCCCGTGGACGCCATCGTCGAGGGGCCGAACTTCGAGTTCTCCGTCGAGACCCGCGAGGAGCTGCTCTATGACAAGGACAAGCTGCTCCTGAACGGCGACCGCTGGGAGCGCGAGATCGCCCGCAACCTCGCGGTGGATGCCCCCTACCGCTGAGGCGGGGCGAAGGGGGTAGCGAATAGGTAGGCCAGGACAGGGGCCGTCGTCGGAGCCAATCGCGACGCTCCTCTTCGCCCCGCGCAGCGGGGACCGGTTGTGCCTCGCAACACCGGGATCTATAGACGGGCCACTGCCGGCCCGGGCCGCACATCGGAAGGAGCCGGCATGACCGGCGGACCACGATAGAATGACTGCAGCCGCCGCCTTCTTCTACCTGTTCGCCGGGCTCGCCATCGCCTCGGGCTTCATGGTGATCGCCTCGCGCAATCCCGTGGCCTCGGTGCTGTTCCTGATCCTGGCCTTCGTGAACGCCGCCGGACTCTTCGTCCTGATGGGCGCCGAATTCCTGGCGATGATCCTCGTCGTGGTCTATGTCGGCGCCGTCGCGGTGCTGTTCCTGTTCGTCGTCATGATGCTCGACGTCGACTTCGCGCAGCTGCGGCAGGGCTTCCAGCAATACCTGCCGGTGGGCGGCCTCATCGGCGCGGTCTTCCTGATCGAGTTGATCCTCGTGGTCGGCTCCTGGTCGATCGATCCCGGACTGGTGCAGGCCCCCCTCGGAACTGCGGCCCGCGGCGAGGCCGTCACCAACACCCAGGCGCTCGGGCGCGTGCTCTACACGGACTACGTCTTCTTCTTCCAGCTCGCCGGCCTCGTGCTGCTCGTGGCGATGATCGGGGCGATCGTCCTGACGCTGCGCGACCGACCCGGCGTCAAGCGCCAGAACATCTCCGTCCAGAACGCGCGTACGCAGGGCATGGCGGTGGAGACGATCAAGGTGCCCTCGCGCCAGGGCGTCGAGGTTTGAGCTTCTTCCCTCCCCCTTGCGGGGAGGGACCGAGGGTGGGGGCCGGATGCGGAGAGACATCTCCGGTGCCACTCCCGCCTCCTGCCTCCTCCCCGCATGGGGGAGGAGAGTTCGCGCGAAGGTCGAGTGAGGACGATGATCGGATTGAGCCACTACCTCACGGTCGCCGCGATCCTGTTCACGCTCGGCGTGCTCGGCATCTTCGTCAACCGCAAGAACGTCATCGTCATCCTGATGTCGATCGAGCTCATCCTGCTGGCGGTGAACATCAACCTCGTCGCGTTCTCGACCCACCTCAACGACATCACCGGCCAGGTCTTCGCCCTGTTCGTGCTGACGGTGGCGGCCGCGGAAGCGGCGATCGGGCTCGCGATCCTCGTGGTGTTCTTCCGCAACCGCGGCTCCATCGCGGTCGAAGACGTGAACATGATGAAGGGCTGACCACCCTGAACCCGAATCCAACACGACGTGGTAGGGGCGCACGCGTGCTCCACGAGGCCGGACCGAGATAGATGTACCACGCGATCGTCTTCTTCCCGCTGATCGGCGCCCTCGTCGCCGGGTTGTTCGGCCGTCAGCTCGGGCCGCGCCTGTGCGAGTGGATCACCACCGCCTTCCTCGCCTTCTCGGCGCTGCTGTCCTGGGGCGTCTTCCTCGACGGCGGCGGCGAGAGCCTGCGCGTGCAGGTCGCGACTTGGTTCGCGGCGGGCGATCTCAGCGTCGACTGGGCGTTCCGGGTCGACACCCTGACCCGGGTGATGCTGGTCGTCGTCACCACGGTCTCGACCCTCGTGCACCTCTACTCGGTCGGCTACATGCACGAGGACCCGCACCGGCCGCGGTTCTTCGCCTACCTGTCGCTGTTCACCTTCGCCATGCTGATGCTGGTGACGGCCGACAACCTCGTGCAGATGTTCTTCGGCTGGGAGGGCGTCGGCCTGGCATCCTACCTGCTGATCGGCTTCTGGTACGAGAAGCCGTCCGCGAACGCCGCCGCCATGAAGGCCTTCATCGTCAACCGGGTCGGCGATTTCGGGTTCTCGCTCGGCATCTTCCTCGTCTTCGTGCTGTTCGGCTCGGTCGCCTTCGACGGCATCTTTCCCCGCGCCGCCGAATTGAAGGACGCGAGCTTCCACTTCCTCGGCCACGACTGGCACGCGCTGACGCTGGCCTGCCTGCTCCTGTTCATGGGTGCCATGGGCAAGTCGGCGCAGTTCCTGCTGCACACCTGGCTCCCCGACGCCATGGAAGGTCCGACCCCGGTCTCGGCGCTGATCCACGCCGCCACCATGGTGACGGCCGGCGTCTTCATGGTGGCGCGCCTGTCGCCGCTCTTCGAGCTCGCCCCGAACGCCCTCGTCGTCGTCACGGTGATCGGCGGCATCACCGCGTTCTTCGCCGCCACGATCGGTCTCGTCCAGAACGACATCAAGCGGGTGATCGCCTACTCGACGTGCTCGCAGCTCGGCTACATGTTCGTGGCGCTCGGCGTCGGCGCCTATTCGGCGGGCGTGTTCCACCTCTTCACCCACGCCTTCTTCAAGGCGCTGCTGTTCCTCGGCGCCGGCTCGGTCATCCACGCGATGCACCACGAGCAGGACATGCGGAACATGGGCGCGCTCCGGCGCCACATCCCCTTCACCACCGCCATGATGGCGATCGGGACGCTCGCGCTGATCGGCTTCCCCTTCACCGCCGGCTACTACTCGAAGGATGCGATCATCGAGGCGGCCTACGCCTCGACCCGGCCGGGGCACACTCTTGCCTTCATGGCGACCGTGATCGCCGCCCTGATGACCTCGTTCTATTCCTGGCGCCTGTTCTTCCTCACGTTCGAAGGGCCGTCCCGCTGGGCCTCTCACGGCACCGGCCACCATGACGATCACGCTCCGGCGGTCGCGCATTCCGCCGTCGCGCATCAGGCCGACGGAGCCCCGGGGCACCACGAGGGCGTCGCCCACGACGATCACGGCCACGACGTCGAGCCGGCCTCGCACAGCGCGGTCGAGCACCACGACCATGCCCCGCATCATCCCCACGAGAGCCCGCTCGTGATGACGATCCCGCTGGCCATCCTGGCCTTCGGCGCGCTGTTCGCCGGCCTGATCTTCAAGGACCGCTTCATCGGCGAGGGGATGGAGGCGTTCTGGGGACCGGCCCTGGCGCACGGCCCCGACAACCACATCATGCACGACATCCATTCGGTGCCGGGGATTGTGGCCTACTCGCCCGCGATCATGATGCTGATCGGTTTCGTGCTGGCGTTCTGGATGTATATCCGCCGCCCCGAACTGCCGGGCGAGCTCGCGAACCAGCAGCCGGTCCTGTACCGCTTCCTTCTCAACAAGTGGTACTTCGACGAGCTCTACGACCGCATCTTCGTGCGGCCGGCCAAGGATTTCGGCAAGTTCCTCTGGAAGGAGGGCGACGGCAGGGTCATCGACGGGATGGGGCCGGACGGCATCGCCACCCGCGTGATGGACGTGACCCGCGGCGTCGTCCGCTTCCAGACGGGCTACGTCTATCACTACGCCTTCGTCATGCTCGTCGGCGTCGCCGGGCTGATCTCCTGGTACATGGTCTCGGGCCTGCCGAAGGTGGGGCCGTGATGGCCCGCCCAGTCCCCTTCCTTCGGAGCCCCCGCTAGATGTTCGGCCTCGGAATCCTCTCCGGCCTGCTGATCGTGCCCCTGTGCGGCGCGGCCTTCATCCTCACCCTCGGGGAGGATTCGGAGGCCGTTCGCCGCAACACGCGCTGGGCGGCGCTCGCCACCACCATCGTGACCTTCCTGCTCTCGCTCGTGGCATGGGGCCGCTACGACGCCTCGACGGCGAGCTTCCAGCTCATCGAGACCCACACCTGGCTCACCGAGACGATCCGGTTCAAGCTCGGGGTCGACGGCTTTTCGATGCCGTTGATCCTGCTCACCACCTTCCTGATGCCGTTCTGCATCGCGGCGTCCTGGAACTCTGTCCAGACGCGGGTGAAGGAGTACTTCGTCGCCTTCCTCGTCCTCGAGACGACGATGATCGGCGTCTTCCAGGCGCTCGATCTCGTCCTGTTCTACCTGTTCTTCGAGGCCGGCCTGATCCCGATGTTCCTCATCATCGGCATCTGGGGCGGAAAGCGCCGGATCTACGCGTCGTTCAAGTTCTTCCTCTACACCCTGCTCGGCTCGGTCCTGATGCTGCTCGCCATCATGGCGATGTACTGGCAGGCCGGGACCACCGACATCCCGACCCTGCTGCAGACCCGCTTCCCTGCGGGCATGCAGACTTGGCTGTGGCTCGCCTTCTTCGCCTCCTTCGCGGTGAAGATGCCGATGTGGCCGGTCCATACCTGGCTCCCCGACGCCCACGTCGAGGCCCCCACCGCCGGCTCGGTGATCCTGGCCGGCATCCTCCTCAAGATGGGCGGCTACGGCTTCATCCGGGTGTCGCTGCCGATGTTCCCGGATGCGTCGCAATATTTCGCGCCGCTGGTCTTCGCCCTCTCGGTCGTCGCGATCATCTTCACGTCGCTGATCGCCCTGATGCAGACCGACATCAAGAAGTTGATCGCCTATTCGTCGGTCGCCCATATGGGCTTCGTGACCCTCGGCCTCTTCACCCTCAACGAGCAGGGCATCCAGGGTGCCCTGTTCCTGATGATCTCCCACGGCATCGTGGCCGCCGCGCTCTTCCTCTGCGTCGGCGTCGTCTACGACCGCATGCATACCCGCGAGATCGCCGCCTATGGCGGTCTCGTGAAGCGCATGCCGCTCTTTGCCGCCGCCATGATGGTGTTCACCATGGCCAATGTCGGGTTGCCCGGCACGTCGGGCTTCGTCGGCGAGTTCCTGGCCATGCTGGGCGCCTTCAAGGCGAACCCGACGGTGGCGTTCTTCTCGGTCTTCGGCATCATCCTCTCGGCCGGCTACGCGCTCTGGCTCTATTCGCGGGTGATCTACGGCAAGCTCGAGAAACCCAGCCTCCAGGGCATCCTCGACCTCGATCTCCGTGAGAAGCTCATCATCGCGCCGCTGGTCGCGCTGACGATCTATTACGGCGTCCATCCCGCGCCGATTCTCGACACCTTCGCCCCCTCCACGGAGGCGTTGATGCAGAGCATGAAGACCGCGCTCTCGACCACGCAGACCGCGGCGGCCCTGCCGCCGGTCGCGCGCTGAAGGCATAGTACCGATGAACGCCGCCCAGATCGTGATGCCGGCCCTCGGGCCGGCCCTGCCCGAACTGATCCTCGCCGTCGGCGTGCTGGTCCTGATCCTCTACGGGTCCTTCAAGGGCGAGCGCTCGGTGGAAGGCGTCAATGTCGGCGCCCTGCTCCTTCTCATCCTCGCGCTGTTCGTGGTCGTCTCGCAGAGCGGCCTCAAGGTCACGACGCTCAACGGCTCCTTCATCGTCGACGGGTTCTCCCGCGTGATGAAGGCCCTGGTGCTGATCGGCTCGGCCGCCACCATCCTGCTGTCGCGCGACTACTTCCAGCGCGAGCGCATCGACCGGTTCGAGTACCCGATCCTAGTCCTGCTCTGCACCATCGGCATGATGGTGATGGTCTCGGCCAACGATCTCATCGCGCTCTATCTCGGCCTTGAACTGCAGTCGCTCGCCGCCTACGTCATCGCCGCCTTCCACCGCGACAACCTCAAATCCACCGAGGCCGGGCTGAAGTACTTCGTGCTCGGCGCTCTCTCCTCCGGCATGCTCCTCTACGGCGCGTCCCTGGTCTACGGCTTTACCGGCACAGTCTCATTCCCCGGCATCGTCTCCGCGCTGCACGAGGGCGCTGGCTTCGGCATCGTGCTCGGGATCGTGTTCGTGGCCGCCGGCGTGTCCTTCAAGATGTCGGCGGTGCCGTTCCACATGTGGACGCCCGACGTCTATGACGGCTCGCCGACACCGGTGACGGCCTTCTTCGCTTCGGCGCCCAAGATGGCGGCGGTGGCGATGACGGTGCGGGTCTTCATCGGCGCCTTCCCGGACGTCACGGCGATCTGGCAGCAGATCATCATCTTCATCGCCATCGCGTCGATGACGCTCGGTTCCTTCGCGGCGATCGGCCAGACCTCGATCAAGCGACTGATGGCCTATTCGTCCATCGGCAATGTCGGCTACGCGCTGATCGGCCTCGCGGCGGCCTCGGAAGAGGGCATCCGCGGCGTCGTGATCTACATGATCATCTATCTCGCCATGACGCTCGGCGCCTTCGCGGTCCTCCTGTCCCTGCGCCGGGGCGGCGAGATGTTCGAGACGGTGGACGACCTCTCGGGGCTCTCGCGGACCCATCCGGTGATGGCGTTCTGCCTCGCCGCGATGATGTTCTCGCTGGCCGGCATCCCGCCGCTCGCGGGATTCTTCGGCAAGTTCTACGTCTTCGCCGCCGCCATCAAGGCCGACCTCGTGGCGCTCGCGGTCATCGGCGTCGTCACCAGCGTGATCGGCGCCTACTATTACATCCGCATCGTCAAGGTGATGTATTTCGACGAGCCGAAGGCTCCCTACGAGGCCATGGCGCCGGGACTGCGCATCGTGCTCGGCCTGTCGAGCGTCGTAGTGATCCTGTTCTGGCTCCTGCCGGCGCCGCTGGTCGGAGCCGCCGGGGCCGCCGCCAAGTCGCTGTTTTAAGGTCGGAATGGACTATCGGCTCGGGACCGCCGCCGAGGCGGCGGGGTACAGGCTCGCCGTCCATGACAGCCTGGGCTCGACCAACACCGAGGCACTGGAACGCGCCCGGTGCGGCGAGGTCGGGCCGCTCTGGGTGTTGGCGCGGAGTCAGGGGGCCGGACGGGGCAGGCGGGGCAATGCCTGGACCTCGCCGCCCGGCAGTCTCGCCGCCAGCCTGCTGGTCGCCGTGGACGACGTCGATCCCGGCAAGCTCGCGACCCTGGGCTTCGTCGCTGGCGTCGCCCTGGTCGATGCGCTGGAACAGCGATGCGGTGCGGGCTTCACCCTCAAATGGCCCAACGACGTCCTCCTCGGCGGCGTCAAGCTGGCCGGCATCCTCCTGGAAGCCGAAACCCTCCGCACGGGGCGCCGAATCGTCGTGATCGGGTTCGGCGTCAACGTCGCGGCATCGCCTGAGGGATTGCCTTATGCCGCGACCTGCCTCAGGCAGGGCGGGTACGCTTTGAGCGCCGAGGATGTGTTCGCGGCTTTGTCGGACACCATCGTCGATGCGCTCGGGCTCTGGCGCCGCGGCGACGGGTTCCCGGATGTGCGGGCGCGGTGGATCGCGCGCGCCGCCGGGATCGACGCTCCCGTGACGGTGCGGCTCGGCGACGAGCGGGTGCAAGGAATTTTCGAGACGATCGACGAGGCCGGACGGCTCGTGGTCGCATCGGACGACGGAACGCGACGGACCGTGACGGCGGGCGAGGTGCATTTTGGGACGGCCGCGACGGCGGCTTGAGGTTTGACAGTGATGACGACAAGGCAAGACGAACTCGTCTTCGTGCCGCTCGGCGGCGTGGGCGAGATCGGCATGAATGCGGCGCTCTACGGCTTCGGGCCGGAAAAGGGCCGGAAATGGATCATGGTCGATTGTGGGATGGGCTTTGCCGGCGAGGAGGGGATGCCGGGCATCGACCTCATGTTCCCGGACCTGAGCTTCATCGAGGAGCGACGCGAAGACCTGCTCGCCATCTTCATCACCCACGCGCACGAGGATCATATCGGCGCGATCGGCGAACTCTGGCACAAGCTCAAGGTGCCGGTCTACGCCACGCGCTTCGCCAAGAACCTGCTCGAGGCTCGCCGCCTCAGTGAGCCGGGCGCGCCCAAGGTGACCTTGCGCGAGATCGCGGCCGGGCGCCGGGTGACGGTCGGCCCGTTCGAGATCGAGTACATCCCGGTCTCGCACTCGATCCCGGAATCGAACGCGGTGGCGATCCGCACCGCACACGGGCTTCTGCTCCATACTGGCGACTGGAAACTCGACCCGACGCCGATCCTCGGCGACGTCACTTCGGCCCAAGCCTTCACGGCCCTCGGCGACGAGGGCGTGCTCGCCATGATCGGCGATTCGACCAACGTCGTGCGCGAAGGCCGCTCCCCGAGCGAGGCGGAGGTCGCCGCCACCCTGCGCGACCTCATCGCCGACGCTCCCCACCGCGTCGCGGTGACGACCTTCGCCTCGAACGTCGCCCGCATGCGCGCCGTGGCGCTCGCTGCACAGGCCTGCGGCCGCGAGGTCGTGGCCGTGGGCCGCGCGATGGACCGCGTCATCGAGGTGGCCAAGGAATGCGGCTTCCTTGACGGGCTGCCGGAATTTCGCCCTGCCAGCGCCTACGGCTACCTGCCCCGCGACAAGGTCGTGGTGCTGCTCACCGGCTCGCAGGGCGAGGACCGCGCGGCCCTGGCCCGCGTCTCGCGCGACGACCATCCAGACGTCACGCTGACGGCGGGCGACCGCGTGATCTTCTCGTCCCGCGCGATCCCCGGCAACGAGCGCCCGGTCGGCGCGATCATCAACGACCTGATCAATGCAGGCATTGAGGTGATCACCGACCGCACCGCCCTCGTCCACGTATCGGGCCATCCGCGCCGCGACGAGATGGCGGAGATGTATGCCTGGACCCGTCCCGGCACCGCGATCCCGGTCCACGGCGAGGCCCTCCACCTCGACGAGCATGCGCGCTTCGCTCGTGCCCAGGGGGTGAAGAACGTCGTCAAGGCCCGCAACGGCAGCGTCGTGCGCCTGGCTCCCGGCACGCCGGAAATCATCGACAACGTCAAGGCCGGCCGCCTGTTCAAGGACGGCAACGTGCTGGTGGATTCCAAGGACCGGGCGATCCCCGAGCGCCGCAAGCTCGCGCAGTCTGGCCTCGTCTCGGTGGCCATCGCCATGGACGAGCAGGGCGCGGTACTCGGCGAGCCGGCCGTGGACATCATGGGCCTGCCCAACCGTGGCAAGTCCGGCCAGCCGATGCTCGACGTCGTGGTGGATTCGGTGGCGCGCACGCTCGCCGGGCTCTCGAAGGCCAAGCGCCGGGATTCGGAGGCGGTGGAGAACGCCGTCGACCGGGCACTCCGTTCGGCCATCAACGAGGCCTGGGGCAAGAAGCCGGCCTGCCACGTGCAGGTGGTGGAGGTGTGAGGA
>NZ_CAXUJR010000053.1:0-7115 GCF_964251405.1 uncultured Methylobacterium sp. | reverse complement strand
GCGCGTACTGGATCGATGAGCGATAGGAGCGAGACATGATCGGGCGGTTGAACCACGTGGCCATCGCGGTGCGCGACCTCGAAGCGGCCTGCGCCATCTATCGCGACACCCTCGGCGCCACGATCACCGAGCCGCTGCCACAGCCCGAGCACGGGGTCACCGTGGTGTTCGTCGAGCTGCCCAACAGCAAGATCGAACTCATGGCGCCGCTGGGCGAGAACTCGCCGGTGGAGAGCTTCGTCGCACGCAATCCGGGCGGCGGCGTGCACCATGTCTGCTACGAGGTCGACGACATCATCGTCGCCCGCGACAAGCTCAAGGCGCAGGGTGCGCGGGTGCTCGGCACCGGCGAGCCGCGTATCGGCGCCCACGGCAAGCCCGTGCTGTTCCTCCACCCCAAGGACTTCCTCGGCACCCTCGTCGAGCTGGAGCAGGTGTGAGCGACCTCATGCGAACCCTGACGGCGTCGACGGCACGCACGCTCGGCGCCGTCGCGATGCTCGGCGCCGTGACCGTGGCGATCGCGGTCGGCCTGTTCGGGCTCTCGATCGTGGGGGGTGTGGCGCTCTACTTCGTGATCTGGTGGACGCTGCTCTTCGCGGTCCTGCCGCTGCGCAACCAGGCCGAGACCGATCCGGACCGGATGGTGCCGGGCCAGGACCCCGGTGCTCCCGCTACGCCGCGGCTTCGCGAAAAGGCGATCTGGACGAGCCTCGTGGCCAGCCTCGTCTTCGTCGTCACCGTCGCGGTGCTGCCTCTCGCCGGCCTCTAGGTCGTTCGACCTTGGCCCGGATGCGCAAGAAGGCCGACCTGCCGACCAAGGTCTGCGCCCAGTGTGAGAAGCCATTCGCCTGGCGCAAGAAATGGGAGCGCGTCTGGAACGAGGTCCGCTACTGCTCGGACCGCTGCCGGGCCGAGGCAAAGCGGAAGGGGTGATCAGGCTCGCGCCAGATCCGCCGGCGTATCGATGTCCTGCCGCACTGCCTCGTCCATCGCGATCTCGACGACGTCGTGGCGCCCCGCAAGGAGCGGTCCGGCGCCATGGTCCCCCGTGAGGGAGGCGAGGCAGGACCCGAGCAGCGCCCGATTGATGAGCACCGGATTGCCGCGTCGTCCGGCATGGAGCGGGACGATCGCTGCCGGGCGAGGCACCGCTGCCCGGAAAGCCGCCGCGAGGCCGTGGAGATGGTCGGGGCGGATGCGCGGCATGTCGCCCAGCATGACGATGACGCCCGCGATGCCGGCGCCAAGCGCGTCGAGCCCGACCTGCAGGGATGTCGACAGTCCTTCGGTGTGAAGCGGGTTCTCGACGAGATCGAGGGCGAGCCCGCCGAGGGCGCCGCGGATGCGTAGGATCTCGGCACCGAGTACGACCACCACCGGCCCGAGCCCGCTCGCGAGGGCCGTCTCGGCGGCGTGGCGCACCAGGGGCTTGCCATCGAGGAGGCTCAGGAGTTTCGGCTCCGGCCCGAACCGGGTGCCGCGGCCGGCGCAGAGCAGCACGATCCCGATGGGCTCAGGCATCGTCGTCGGCGCTGTCGCCGCCGGCCCGCGGCTGGGGCCGCGAGATGATCTCGGTGAGGAGCCCGCCGACGCCCATGGCCACGATATCGGCCCGGCGCACGGCGAGGCCGGCGAGAAGCCGGTGCAGCACCCAGTCGAACCCGTTCTCCTTGGGCGAGCGGGCGCAGCCCGGTGCCCCGATCACCGGCACGCCGTCATACGAACCGATGAGCAGGAGATTGCCGGGGTCCACCGGCATCCCGAGATGGGCGACCTCGCCGCCGGCCCGTTCGATCCCGACGGGGATGACATCGCGCCTGTCGGCAATGGCCGAGGCGCCGAAGATCACCACGAGGTCGACATCGGTCAGGGCGGCGAGCGCACGCGTGACGGCGTCGGCCTCGTGCGGCACGCGAACCTCCGCGACGACGGCGGCGCCGGTCGGAGCGAGACGTTGGGCGAGGTTGCGCAGGGTCTTCTCCACCGTCGTGGATTTCAGGCCGGGCAGCATCGTCGAGATCACCGCGACACGCCGGAGCCGGTAGGGGACGACGCGCAGGGCCGGCTCGTGAGCCGCATGGCAGGCGCGCGAGAGGGCCGCGCCGGATACCCCGTAGGGAATGATCTTGACGGTCGCCACCATCTCGCCGGCGCTCACCGGCCTGAAGGCAGGAAGCGTCGCCAGCGTGATGCCCTCGTCGACGCCGTTGACCGCGTCGACGAGGGCGCGGTCGACGAGGAGGAGGCCGGCCGTCTCGGCGAACAGGTTGCAGCGTCCGGTAAACGGAGCCTCCCGGCGCAGGCCGTCACCGGCGATGCGTTCTGCAAGACGGGAGGCGGCCTCGTCCTCGCCGACGTCGCCGGGCTCGAGGGTGGCCGCCACGATGTCGCTCACGCCCGCCTCGCCGAGGCGTCGGGCATCGTCCGCCTCGACCCTGCGACCCTTGCGCAGGGTCGTCTCCTCCGTGCGGATGGTATGCGCCGCGATGAGGCCGGCCGCCTGCTCGATCGGGACGCGACCGAACTTCACGCGCCGCTCGTCGACGTTGCGCTCTTGCGCTGCCGCGTCACGATCTCCGCGAGGATCGAGACGGCGATCTCGGCCGGGCTAACGGCCCCGATATCGAGGCCGATCGGAGCGGCGATACGGCCGATCTCGTGCGCCGAGAAGCCGGCCTCAACCAGGCGCTCGACCCGGCGGGCATGGGTCTTTCGCGAGCCGAGCGCACCGACATAGAAGCACCCCGCCTTCAGCGCCGCGATCAGGGCGGGGTCGTCGATCTTCGGGTCGTGAGTGAGGGCTGCGAGGGCGCAGTAGCGGTCGAGGGGCGGCACGCTCGAAGCGAAGGCCTCGTCCGGCCATTGCGTCACCAGGGTCGTGCCGGGAAAGCGGTCCGGCGTCGCGAAGGCGGTGCGGGGATCGATCACGCTGACGGAGAGATCGAGCGCCGCCGCCATGGGACACAACGCCTGGCTGATATGGACGGCGCCGATCACGACGAGGCGCACCGGCGGGACCTGCACGGTGAGGAAGACCTGGCGCCCCTCGAGCTCGACGAGGCCGCTCCTGCCCGAGAGCAGATGCCGCCGGAGGAGGTCAGCGAGGGGATCGGCCGCGATCTCGGTCTCGCGGACCACGCGCTGCCTTCCATCGTCGAGGTCGGTGACCAGGATGGCGGCGCGGCGGGCGGCCCGCTCGGCATTCAGGATCTCGAGGCTGTCGAACTGCATCGGTGCCGGGCTCAGTCGATCCGTTCGACGAAGACGCGGATGCGCCCGCCGCAGGAGAGGCCGACCCGCCACGCGGTCTCGTCCGCGACCCCGAACTCGATCACCCGCGGGCGTCCATCGGCGATGGCCTCCAGCCCCTCGGTGATCACCGCGCCCTCGACGCAGCCGCCCGAGACCGAGCCGAGGAAGTTGCCGTCCTCGTCCACGACGAGATGGCTGCCCACCGGGCGGGGCGCCGAGCCCCAGGTCTCGACGACGGTGGCCAGCGCCACCTGCCGCCCGTCCCGGCGCCAGGATTCCGCGGCCTTGAGAATGTCGGTCTCGGCCGAGAGCATGGAAGCCTCCGAAGCGGTCCGAGCGGCGACCGTGAAGGGACAGTTAGGCCTTGGCCGGCCCAGGACAATCCGCTGACGGTGTTTCGGGGACGTCGAGGGTGCCGCTTCGCACGGCTCCGCTTCCGTCGGAGTCGGCGTCGGGGTAATCCAGGGGTGTCCGGGTTCGGGGGAGTGGTTCGGTCATGGCGATGTTCCCGTTGGCCGCGTTCCCGTTCGCCGTCCTGGCCATCATGCTGGCTTCGGTCGTCGGAGCCGAGGCGCAGATCAGGATCGGGCTCTCGGCGCCGCTCACCGGCCCCGATGCCGCCTTCGGTCAGGGCATGCGCGCGGCCGCCGAGCAGGCGGTGGCCGACCTCAACCGCGCCGGCGGCGTCGCCGGCCAGAAGCTCGCCCTCGTCGTGGCAGACGATTCCGGTGATGCGAAGCAGGGTCTCGCGGCGGTGAAGCGCCTGTCCGCCGAGAAGGTCGGCTTCGTGGTCGGGCCGCTCAACTCCTCCATCGCCGCGGTGGCCGTCCCGGCCTACGAGGCCGCGGGCATCGTCGTGGTGACGCCGGGGGCCTCCTGGGGTCCGCTGACCACCCGCGGGCACTGGAACGTCTTCCGGACCTGCGGCAGCGACCCCGAACAGGGACTTATCGCCGGTCTCTACCTAGGCCTATCGCGGGCGGCGCGTCGGCATCGTCCACGACAAGACGACGTTCGGCCGAGGGCTCGCCGACGAGGTCGTGCGCACGCTCAAGGCGGCGGGCGAAGCGGAGGCCGCCTTCGAGGGTTTCGACCGCGGCGAGCGCGACCTGTCCCGGCTCGTCGGGCGCCTCGCCCGCGCGCGGGTCGAGGTGGTCTATCTCGGCGGGCTCGCGGCGGACGCGGTCACGCTGGTCAGGGCTTTGCGCGGCGCCGGCCTCACCGCGCCGCTCGTCGGCAGCAACGGCCTCATCGACAGGGATTTCGTCGCCGAGGCCGAGGGCACGGTGATGACGGCGCCTCCGGAACCCCGCAGGCTGCCCGAGATCAAGGCGTCGGAGGTGCGCAATCCGGCCGGACGGCTGTTGCGCACGCCGGAGGCCGAGACCGTCGTCGGGCAGACCTATGCCGCCGTGGAGGTGCTGGTTCGCGCCATCGACGGAGCCAAGTCGACGGAGCCCCGCACCGTCGCGGCCTTCCTGCACACGGGCCAGCCGGTGAAGACCCTGATCGGCGATCTCGCCTACGACACGCAGGGGGACCTGCTCCGCTCAGGCTATGCACTCTATGCCTGGCGCCGCACCGGGGACGGCCGGATCGACTATCTCGGCCACCAGATCAACCCCTGAAGGCGGGACGAATCGCCAAGAATCCGCGTGCCGGCCATCTGTGAACCGCGTGATCTCGTAACCCTCTCGGGGAACCTGTCCCGGGACAGGCCGCTAAAAGCTTGCGTGGATACGGCGCGAACATTATGTGCAGGACACGCTTGCCGGTGATGCGCATCCGATCCGATCGGACCCGCCGCCTCCAGCGATTTGCTGAACGGGTCGATTGTGATGTCCCGGGTCGCCTGGTTAAGGCGTCCGGCTGGAGATGGTGAATGGCGAAAGAAGAGTTGATGCAGTTCGACGGTCTCGTGATCGAGATCCTGCCGGATGCCCGCTACCGCGTGCAGCTCGACCAGGGTCATGAGATCGTGGCCTACACGGCCGGCAAGATGAAGAAGAACCGCATCAAGACCCTGGCCGGGGACCGCGTCACCGTCGAGATGTCGCCCTACGACCTCGAGAAGGGCCGCCTCGTGTTCCGTCACAAGGACGAGCGCTCCGCCGGCCCACGCCCGCCCATCCGCGGCCAGTTCCGTCGGCGCTGAGCCGCGTTTTCAGCCACCGCGTTTCGTCACCCCAGAGCTTCCCCCGGATCTGGCCCTTTGGCCAGTCCGAGGATGTACTTCGTAAAACCCGCGACCCAGAAACACGGTTTCTGTTCCAGCTTGATATCGTCCGTCGCGATCACTTCCCGAACCGCTCAAATTTCGGGAAGCTCCGGGTCATCAGCGTGCCGGCATCGGCGCGGTGGCCCATCCAGCGCTCCAGCAGGGCGGCGTTGGCGAGCCGGACCTGACCGGCGCTGTCGCGCCACGGCAATCCCTCGCTCAAGGTGAAGACGTAGGCGTCGCTCAGCGTGCTCTGGCGGCAGCGCTGCAGGCGCACGCCCTTGCCGCGCACGAGTTCGGGCATCTCCGAGATCGGGAAGACCAGGAGCAGCCGGTCGGCGCTGCAGACCGCGACGTGGTCGCCGCCTTGCGCCGGCACCAGCAGCGCCGCCTTAGCCGGATCATCGAGGCCGACGACGCCCTTGCCCTTGCGGGTATTGGCGATGAGCGAGTCCGCCGGGGCGAGGAAGCCGCGGCCGTCGGTGGCCGCCAGCAGGAGCTTGCCGCCGGGCTGGTAGGGCAGGGCGGCCACGATCTCGGTGCCGTCGTCGAAATCTACCATCAGGCGGATCGGATCGCCGAAGCCGCGCCCGCCGGGGAGCTTGGCCGCCTCCAGGGTGAAGACCTTGCCGTCGGAGGCCAGCACGAGGATCTTGGCGGTGGTCTCGGTGAGGAAGCTGAGCCTGAGCGCGTCGTCGCCCCGGAAGGCGACGCCCGACAGGTCGGTGACGTGGCCCTTCAGCGCCCGGATCCAGCCCTTGGTCGAGACGATGACGGTGATCGGCTCGCGCTCGACCATGGCGGAGGTGAAGTCGATGCCGGTGGTGTCCGGCGGATCTTCGAGCGTGGTGCGGCGGCGGCCGACCTTGGTCTCGGGACCGAAGGTCTTCTTCACCGCGCGGATCTGCTGCGTGATCGACTTCCACTGCGCCGGTTCCGAGCCGAGCAGCGCCTCGATCTCGTCCTTCTCCGTCGTCAGCGCGCTCAGCTCGCGCTTCAGCTCCATCTCCTCGAGCCTGCGCAACGAGCGCAGCCGCGTGTCGAGGATCGCGTTGGCCTGGAGCTCGGTGAGCTCGAATCGCTTCATCAAGGATGGTTTCGGCTCGTCTTCCTCGCGGATGATGCGGATGACCTCGTCGAGGTCGAGATAGACGATGAGGAGGCCGCCGAGGATCTCGAGCCGGCGCTCGATCTGGGCCAGCCGATGGCGCGAGCGCCGCTGCAGCACGACGCGGCGGTGGTCGAGCCATTCGCGAAGCGCCTCTGCGAGGCCGATCACCCGCGGCACGAGTCCGCCGACCAGCACGTTCATGTTGAGCGGGATACGGGCTTCGAGCTCGGTGAGCCGGAACAGCGATTCCATCAGGATGACCGGATCGACGCTGCGCGAGCGTGGCTCCAGCACCACGCGAACGTCCTCGGCCGATTCGTCACGCACGTCGGCGAGCAGCGGCAGCTTCTTGTCCTGGAGAAGCTCGGCGAGTTTCTCGATCAGCCGGGCCTTCGGGATGCCGTAGGGGATCTCGGTGACGACGATGGTCCAGGTGCCGCGCCCGAGATCCTCCTTGGCCCAGCGGGCGCGAACCCGGAAGGCGCCGCGCCCGGTGCGGTAGGCCTCGGCGATCGAGTCCGCGCTGTCGAT
>NZ_CAXUJR010000052.1:6936-23942 GCF_964251405.1 uncultured Methylobacterium sp. | reverse complement strand
GCTTGCGAAATTTGTATAGACAAGCATAGGGAGCAACCATCGGAACAGCAGATACGCTTACTTCTCCAATCCTATCAGCGCAGAAGGGTTCAGGAAAGACGGCGCAGGGTCTGCATTCCAGCCATCTCGGACAAGTGATGTTTAGTGCGGCGACCCAAGCGGCCGCCCCGATGCGCTGGTGATGTCGGTTTGCTCCGACATCACCAGCGCATCGTTCGCCTCAACGCCGAGGTAGCGCACCGTGCTCTCAAGCTTGAGGCGGCCGAGCAGCAGCTGGCAGGCGCGAAGGTTGCTCGGCCGCCGGTAGATCAGCACGATCTTCGTCCGTCGCAAGCTGCGCGTGTCGTACCCAGCCGGGTCGAGGCCGATCAGCCCACCCAATCATCGACGCGCCGGCCGTACTGACGCGTCGTCAGATATTCGCCCGGACGACTGCGGTTCGGGAATAGCCACTTGCCTGCGCGCGCGCCCCGCAGATCGAGCCAAGTCGCCAGCGTCTCTCGGATCGTCTCAGTCAGGCTGCAGGCCACAAGCAGGATTTGGCGCGCTGTTCTTGAGTGGCCGTCCGCCGCAAGGGCAAGAAGTAGCTGTTTACGGCCAATCTCCGACGTCGAGAGGGTTCGGCCACACTCCCGACGCAAAAGTCGAGCTTGCAAACCGAGCTAAGCGTTGTGAATCTCAGCTTAGCAATATGCTTAAACATTGCAGGCCGGACCGTTCTTCTATCGGGCTGCAGGACATGGGAAGTCCAGACGCATGATCATGGACCGATGGATCGCCGATACCGGCGAGGTGGACCGGAGCGTCCCGCTCGGGCAGCGGGCAGGCCTTCTCAGCCGACGGTCGTTCCTGGCCGGCTCGGCGGCGGGTTTCGGTGCGCTTGGGCTGGCCGGGTGCGCGACATCCGACGGCATGATCCTCGCCGAGGCGGCAAAGCTCTACGGCCCGATGCCGGACGAGAGGTTCCCGATCCCGGCGGCGGATGTCAGCAAGGTCGATCCAAAATATTATCGCCGGACGGTCCGGTACGAATCCAAGGAAGCGCCCGGCACGATCATCGTCGATCCCGCCAACTTCCATGTCTACCGCATCGAGAGCGACGGGGCCGCTACCCGTTACGGTGCCAATGTCGGCCGCGACGGATTTTTGTGGAGTGGCGACGCCTATGTCGGCCGCAAGTCGGAGTGGGCGACCTGGACACCACCCAAGGAGATGATTCGGCGTCAGCCTGAGGCCGCCAAATACGCCCGCGGCATGCCGGGCGGCCTCGACAACCCGCTTGGCGCCCGTACTCTCCATCTCTACCAGAACGGCGCCTATACGCTCTACACGATCTACGCCAGCAGCGATCCCGACACGATCGGCTCGGGCATCACGAGCGGCTGCGTTGGCCTGCTCACCCAGGACATGATCCACCTCTACGCACGAACGCCTGTCAAGACGAAGGTGGTCGTCCTACCTGCGTAGTAAAACCATCGGCTTCACTTTGGACGGAAACCTGTCTTTTACGAGCCTGTACCATCGTAAGCTATTTCCGGCGCGCGCCACGAGCGGACGGTCGTTCGAAAGCGGGAAGCGGGCATCCAGCCTGCCATGTCCGGTAAGCTTACCGGGCGAAGCTGCCGGGTCACTGCATCCACAGGTGATCCCGACCTTGGCTGTTCCGCTACCGCCGGTCGCTTTTTACATTCGTCAGTCGTGTCGAAAACCAAGCCTTCGAAGCCAAAGTCCAGGTCGCCGCGCACCTCGGGACGGGTGGCGGCAAGGCTACCGCCTCGAGGTCAATTTCCAGCAAAGTCCCGGTGGCTTGTTCGGGATGTTGATGCTGACGGAGACGCCGATCGATCCACGGCTTCAGCTCGGCAATGCGACGATCACGTCGATCCGCATGGAGACCGAAGCACCGTTAGACGATGCCAATGCAACGACCTCTGATGACGGGGCGATCTCTGGTCAGGCCAAGAACATCGTTTCGATCCCGGACAGTCTGACCAGCGCGCTTGGCAAGACCGTGGATCAGATCGTTCGCCAATGGCGACGGTACCGGGACGGCGCGGGCGCCCTGGGTTGGAACCGGGCTTTCGACCAAACCAAGGACCCTCTGGTGATCGCGGTCGGACACGGTTCGCCGGCCACGACGCGCGTGAACCTAGCTCAAAGGCCTGGAGGCCCGCCGGCAACCCGGCGCCCCGGTCCTCACCGTTTCGGAGACCAAGGCGCTTAGCCAGTTCGACGCCTGCGTCCGCCTCGCCTGGGCGGCGTCGGCACCTGACAAGTCCCTCACCGAAGACATTCTGAGGCAGGAGGCCGAGCCGGACGGGGCTGGCGCGGCACCGCGCGTCGAGGATGGCCAGGATGTCTTGGGACGTCGGAAGCCCTGATACCGCAGCGCTAAAGCGCTAAAGCGTTGTCATGCTATAAAGCTAAAGCGCTGTAGTTTTATGATGCTGCAGCGAGGATCTGGGCTGGCACTGCGCTGGATCGGACCCCGTCTGCAAGAATGCGGGCCGCGGCACAGTGCCGGACCGAGGCCGAGCAGTACGGACACCTGCACAGGTTCGTGGAGTCTGGGTTTTGTGCGAAATGGTCCGACAGATCAGAAGAGACAAATCACCTTCATCAATCGGCAACCGCTTCAGTCGAGGGTGATCTGGTGATGGCTGGATTCAATCTCTCGCGAACCATCGCGGCGACCTTCGCGCTTGGTGGTGCGATCCTGATGATGACTGAGCCGGCGCCCTCCTGGGAAGGGGTAGCGAAAGGCCTGCTCTGCCTGCTAATGTTTACTGGCTTCTCGCTCGCTGCAGGATGGAAGCCGAGCGCCCACCGGAAGCAAAAGGGCTACAAGCTGGCGCCCAGCGCCCCCGTGGCAGCCGAGGTGCAAGAGCTCCTGCCATCGCATCTGCCGGAACTCGGCACTCATCTGAAGCGCCGCAGATGGCGAGGCAGATACCAGGTCGAGTAGATCGGGACGATCTTCGTTCTCACATCAGCCCGGACCGGCCAAAGTAATCTGCGACACGTCGCTCCGATCGATTGCCTGTCAGGGAGGCGGTCAGCGCGGCAGCGTCGGCATCGAGCCACATCGGGAGCGCTGGATGCGAGACAGGCTAGCGACCGCCGATCCGGCGACAGATGCCTTCAGCCTCGCACCACCGACGGATCGTCTCAGCGCTGCGACTTGCGATGCCGGCGGCCTGCTGCAGGGTCAGGACCTCGCGGCGGTCAAACGGGATGAGGCAACCGGGATGACGCAATGGGGCACCTCAGTCATGGCTGGGCACTTCGCGCTGCCGCTGTTCAGCCCATTCCTGATCCCGCTTGGCCTGCGCTGCGCGCACTTCTGCAGCCCATTGCTCGAACTCGGTGTCGCCCGTTCGTGAAGGTTTTGCGTCACTGGCTGCGACTGACTTCGTTCGCACGGTGGAGTACACCGAGTCGCACCCTGACCGATGCCTCCAATGACGACGCGTGGAGTTGACCTGCTGAACGCACAGGAGGTCTCCATGACGGCACGCAGCTATCCGAGCACCATCCCGACCACGAACGATGTAGTCAACGCCGACTCGATGAAGGCTGGGGTTGAGAGCACGTCGATGGACCCGGCCCACCGCGTGGGCAACACCGTTGACAAGGTCGATCAGGTCAGCAGCATAACCTTGCTCGGCTTTGCCGTCACTGGCGCCGTCCTTGTCATCCTTACCCACCTTGTGCTCGGATGATAGGCAAGCCGTGATCGCTGCCGGGCTCGGTACCTTTAAGTCATAGAAAACCCCGCGACGGTGAAGTCGCGGGGCAAGGGATGCATGATGAAGTGCCCTGGGAAGAGCACTGGTATACTGCATGCCATTCACCGTTGGGCAAGCACAAATGCCGTTCATCGACAGTTTCTGGAGAAATCTGACATGCTGAGAATCCTCGCCCGATGGCTCGTGCTCTCGGTCCCGTTCGGCATTGCCGTCGGGAAGTTCATCAAGGCTGGCAAAGGGCCGACTCTGCCCGACAGGGACCAGCGGTAAGCTTCGACCGGGGGCGCCGACATGGTGAAGACACGGTTCACCAATCCTCGAAATCTGTAGGTAATATGCTCTTAGTACGACCGCCCTTGCTGCAGGCTGAACAAAGCCGCAAGGGAGGCACTCATGATCAACTCCATTCAACTTCGACGAATGATCATCACGCTGTTCGCTTTCGCGATGGCGACGGCACCGCTGTTGACGTCGGTGCGGTAGGAGCCGCTCGTCCGGCCGCTTCTCCACCTTGCGGTTGAGCTCGGACAGACCGATGACGGGGATGCCGAGTTCCTTGGCCATCCCCTTCAAGCCGGAGGAGATCTCCGGCGCCTCCTGCACCCGGTTGCCGGAGGAGCGCTCGGAGCGACGGATCAGGCCAATGCGGTCGATGACGAGGGCGGCGAGCGGCCTGGCTTGACGCCCGGCCGCCCGCGAATGCCGTCAATCCCTGGGCGCGACGTTCTTGTGGATGACGCGCGAAACACCTATATCGACCTAGAACAAACGAGGAACGATGGTGATCGCCGATGCCCTGTCGGGGCGTCCGTCATCATGGGTCCGACCTTCGTACGAGCCGGATATGAGAACAGCCGACAAGCAGATCGCCGACGTCCTCCTGCGCTACGGCGAGCCCTTCGGCGGCAACGTCTGGCGGGTGCAGGGAACGGCCGTCATCTACCACAAGACCCTGGAGCGCATCGCCGCGCATGCTGGCATCGCCTTCGACGCACCGACGCTGGTGCGCTGCGAGCGCGACGAGGCCGTGATCCTGGTGACGGGCCGGCTGACCGGCGCCAAGCCCGGGACCGAGCGGGTCGAGTGGTCGATCGGCGAAGCCCTCGTCAACGTGAACTATCGGGTCTCGGGCAAGCAGGCGGCCTACGTCTACGCCATGGCGGAGAAGCGCGCCAAGGACCGTGTCATCCTCAAGCTCATCGAACTCCACGGCCTCGTCTACTCGGAGGAGGAGGCCGACGAGTTCCGCCAGGGGCATCCGGCCGCGATCCACGCGGTCGAGGACGAGGTCGACGATCCCGACCCCTTCGACGAGGTGACGGAAGCCGAGGGCGACCTGAAGCGGCGCATCGACGAGATGACGAGCATCGACGCGGTGACGGACCTTATGCTCGACACCGAGACGCAACGGACCTTGAGCCAGATGCCGCCCGGCACCCGCGACGAGGTGAGGGACTACGCCAAGGCACGCCTCGTCGCCCTCGGTTGGCCCCCGAAGAAGCCGGGGCGCCGCGCCGCGTGATGATGGAATCCTAGCGACCCCATGAACAGCATGGTCCGTGCCGGCGAGTTCGACGCGCGGAACCCGACCGAGGTCCTGGCCGGCACGGTCGAGCGCGTCACCTTCCACAACGCCGAGACCGGCTTCTGCGTCCTGAAGGTTCATGTCCGCGGCCGGCGCGACCTCGTGCCGGTGGTCGGGCATGCGCCGGCGATCGGGGCGGGCGAATGGATCACCGCCACGGGCCTGTGGTTCACGGACCGCCAGCACGGGCTGCAGTTCAAGGCCGAGACCCTCGCGGTGACGCCGCCGACGGGCGTGGAGGGGATCGAGCGATACCTCGCATCCGGGCACATGCGCGGCATCGGCCCCGCCATGGCCAAGCGCATCGTCGCGGCGTTCGGGGAGACCACGTTCGAGGTCATCGAGGCCGAACCGCGGCGCCTCGTCGAGGTCGGCGGCATCGGTCCCAAGCGTGCCCGGCGCATCGTCGCGGGCTGGGCCGAGCAGAAGGCGGTGCGGGAGATCATGATCTTCCTGCACGCGCAGGGCGTCGGGACGGCCCGGGCGGTGCGGATCTTCAGGACCTACGGGCAGGATGCCATCAGGGTCATGACCGAGGACCCCTACCGGCTCGCGCGCGACATCCGCGGCATCGGCTTCCGGACCGCGGACGCCATCGCGCTCAAGCTCGGACTCGGGAGGGCGGCGCCGCAGCGCCTGCGGGCCGGCGTGACCTTCGCGCTTCAGACTGCCATGGACGAGGGCCATTGCGGGCTCCCCACCGAGCGCCTCGTGGTGCTGGCCCAGAGGCTCCTCGACGTCGAGGCGGACCTGATCCGGCTCGCGCTCGTTCTGGAACTGCGCGGCGAGGACGTGACCGCCGACACGATCGGCGGCGAGACCTGCCTCTTCCTGAAGGGCCTGCACGCCTGCGAGCGCATGATCGCCGAGCGTCTGATCGAGCGTGCCGCCGGTGCCCCACCCTGGCCCGTGATCGATCTCGGCAAGGCGCTCCCCTGGGTCGAGGAGAAGACCGGCAAGACGCTCTCGGCTTCTCAGGCCAAGGCGATCCGGCTCATGCTCGGCGCCAAGCTCAGCGTCATCACCGGGGGGCCGGGAGTCGGCAAGACCAGTACCCTCGACTCGCTGCTGCGTATCCTGACGGCCAAGGGCATGCGGGTGCTCCTGGCCGCCCCGACGGGCCGGGCCGCCAAGCGCATGACCGAGCAGACCGGCCTCGAGGCGAAGACCATTCACCGGCTGCTCGAGATCGACCCGCGGCATGGCGGGTTCTCGCGCAACGAGGAGAACCCCCTCGATTGCGACCTCCTCGTCATCGACGAAGGCTCGATGATCGACGTGCCGCTGATGAACGCGCTGCTGAAGGCCGTGCCCGCCCGCGCCGGCCTCCTCCTCGTCGGCGACGTCGACCAGTTGCCGTCCGTCGGCCCGGGGCAGGTCCTGGCGGATGTGATCGCATCGGGCTGCATTCCGGTGGCCCGGCTGACGGAGGTCTTCCGGCAGGCGGCCGAGAGCCAGATCATCGTCAACGCGCATCGGATCAACCAGGGCCGGATGCCGGAACAGCCCGCCCCCGGCGAGACGGCCGACTTCTACCTGATCGAGGTCGACGATCCCGATCTCGCCGTGGCTCAGCTCGTCGAGGTGGTCGCGAAGCGCATCCCGCAGCGCTTCGGTCTCGATCCCTTGCGCGACGTCCAGGTTCTCACGCCGATGCTGCGCGGCTCGCTGGGCAGCCGCAACCTCAACCACGAGCTTCAGCGCGTCCTCAACCCGAACCCGCCGGTGCAGGTCGAGCGGTTCGGCTGGCGCTTCGCGCCGGGCGACCGCGTGATGGAGACGCAGAACGACTACGACCGCGACGTCTTCAACGGCGATCTCGGCCTGGTGACGGAGATCGACCAGGACGAGGCTGCGGTAATCGTGACCTTCGAGGGGAGGGAAGTGATCTATCCCTTCGGCGAGCTCGACACATTGGTCCCCGCCTTCGCGACCACCATCCACAAGAGCCAGGGGTCGGAGTACCCGGCCGTCGTGATCCCGATCGTCACACAGCATTTCGCCATGCTGGCGCGCAACCTGCTCTACACGGGGGTGACGCGCGGCAAGCGGCTCGTGGTGCTGATCGGGCAGCGCAAGGCCCTCGCGATGGCGGTGCGCGGCGACCAGGGCCGCCGACGATGGACGAAGCTGCGGGAGTGGCTCGAGGCCGAAATGCGCCGGGGATGACGACGCCCTAGGCCGCCAAGCTCTCCGGCCCGCGTTCCTCGGCCTTCGACTGCATGCCGAGGAACGCCCGCACCGCGCCGAGATCCGGGAACGACATGAACTCCGGCCGCAACGGCGCAGGCAGTCCCTCGAAGCTTAGCGTCGGATAGGTTCCAGGATGCGGATAGAGTTGGTAAGCTCCGCCCTCGTGAACCGGAGGAAAGAGAAGTGCTGCCTTAATGTCTCCGAGCCAAATGATGCAGGTCGAGCTGTAGCTCAGGACCTCGATCTCATAAGATGCTGCGTTCGCCATGTCGCCCCGTTCCGATGAGTCCTTGATATGGGGATTCAAGCGGACGAATTCACTGCGACGATGCGACCGGGATGCTTGCCTTACGGAAACGCGAAATCCTTTCCGAGAGCCGAAATCGGCCAGGTCGGTCGTGTCCGGGATGGGCCTGGCGCGCAGGGATCGTCGTATGCGGATCAATCCCGGGCCGGGCAGCGGATGATGGCCGATACGAAGCCTGGGATCAGGGGTCGCATTCGTCCGTCGCGGCAGCCTGCCGGAGCCGCGACCGTTCTCTGGCCTCCTCTCCGCATTTCGCGACATGGACGACCCGGTTGACGACCTGAAGGTTGGGGGAACCCCAATAGCCGAGCAAGACCGGCCAAGGCTCGCCGCGGTGCTCGCGCCAGACGCGATAGAGGGGCACCCTGTGATCGACTTCCGCCGTCTTGAACAGGCGCTTGCCGGACGAGGCGCAGCGGTGGCGCTGGCGTGTCTTCAGGATCTTCACCCCGTCGCTCGGCGCGACCCACAGCTTCCACGCCGCGACGCAGGCCGAATGCCAGCTGGCATTCCGGTTCGGCGTACCGTTGCCCCACAGATCGCTGTGCCAGCCCAGGCGGTAGACCGGCTGGCCGCAGATGCAGCAAAGCCCGCGACCGCGCGCATGCTCCGGCTCGCGATAGGGCGACGGCGGCATCCGGAAGGTCGAGGCGAGACCCGAGCCCTTCTCGACGCCGAGGCGCCAGATCCATCCCTCCGGCTGCCCTGAACGGGCCGCCAGGGCCCGCGCGAGCCGGTCGGCCCGGAGAATGTGCGACCGCCAGTAGCTCTCGACGGCGAGGCGCGGCGTCGGCGGGATCAGCGGCCGCGATAGGGCGTGCTGCAGGACGGGAGCCGGAAAGATCGGCGGCAGGGCGCGCTGGAGTCGGGCCCGAGCCTGCTCATTCCGGGCATCCCGCCACTCGGAGGTCGTCGTCACGGGCTGCTCGGCGTCCTATCGCGGTTGGTCGGAGAGGCGGGTCGCGCAAGCGCGGAACGTGCAAGTGCGGACGGGATCGCGCCCTTCAAGTGGCTCTGGGCGTGAGACGCAAGGTCCCGCCCCGTCGATCTACCGGAACCGATCGATCCCGACGCAGCAGATCATGATGGAGCTGAATTACGGCATCCAGGTAACACCCGCGATCCGCCTAACGCCAAACCTCCAATACATCGTCAACCCGGACCAGACGCGCTTTCCCTACTACCCCAAGAACATTCCCGACGCGTTCGTCGTCGGGGCCAAGCTCTCGGTGGACCTGTTCACGCTTGCCGGCCTCGCGAAGGGGCCGGGCAGCCGGTAGGGCACGCGGATCGTATCCCGCAAACGCAGCCGTGTGATTGGTTCTTCACGGGTGATCGCCGCCTCGACACGGCGGCGCGCCTGGAAAACCGTCGGAGAACGCCTTAAGGCGTTCGGACCTCGACAGCGACGGAGCCACTTTGCAGCTGCCGGGTCCGATCCACACGAGATGGACCATGCTCGCATCCGCCCTCGATCCGGAACGCGTGAGACCACCGTCGTGACGGTCGCGAGCACCTTGGTCCCGGCCCGTCACCTCGAGCCCTTGAGCGGTACCTCGGGCGACGACAGCAGCGGTCGCTGGCGGTCGACGGGACGGGATCCGAGCTTCCTGGTGCTGCCGCCGGCGAGCGAGAAGCGGCACCGCGGCGGCTGGACCTGCATCCGTGCGGATCTCCGGCCGCTTCGCCCCGATGAGCTCGACGATCGACCTGCCATCGATGGCGCCGGCGGCGCCCGGGCAAAGCTCAACCCGGTCCTCTATGTCGATGACGGCAGGGGATTTCGAGAAGAGCTCGCCATCCCCCTCGAGATCAGCGGCAACGGCATCGACAATCTCGTGCGCCTGCCGCGACGGGTGATGGGCCTACGCCTCGATCCCATGAACGCCCCGGGCGCCTTCGCACTCTCGTCGGTTCGGATCACGCATCTGAGCACGCCCGCCGCCCTCGGGACGATCGCGAGGCGGATGATCGACACGCTGCCGCCGGAGCAGCGGCACTGGCGCCGCTACGTGCCTGCGGCCCTGCGTTACGCGACGAGGAACCGACCCGCCAAAGTCTGGCGGACCTTCTTCAGGAGCAGCCGTCCGAAGCCCGCTTCGGGGTCCTACGAGGCCTGGATCGATCTCGTCGAGACGCCGAACCGGCCGGCCATCGCGGAGATGCGAGCCGAGATCGCGCGGTTCCACCGTCGCCCCCTCATCTCGATCGTGATGCCGGTCTACGAGACGCCCGAGGTCTGGCTGGAGGCCGCATTCGCATCGATCCTGGCCCAGGCCTACGAGAATTGGGAACTGTGCCTGTGCGACGACAATTCGTCGGCCCCCCACATTTGGCCAATGCTCGAAGCCTTCGCCGCCCGCGATGCACGGATCAAGCTGCACCGGCGCAGCCAGAACGGACGGATCTCGGCGGCCACGAACGACGCCATGGCCCTGGCGACGGGCGAGTACATGACCCTGATGGATCATGACGACGCCATCCCCGACAACGCCCTCTACGAGTTCGCCCGCGTTCTCGACGAGGACGACAGCGTCGACTTCATCTACTCGGACGAGGACAAGATCTCCATCGACGGCGTGCGTTACGACCCGTTCTTCAAGCCGGACTGGTCGCCTGAGACCCTCGAAGCGTGCATGTATACCGCGCACCTCGCGCTCTACCGCATGGATCTCGCGCGGCAGGTCGGGGACTTCCGCGATGCCTGCAACGGCGCGCAGGACTACGATTTCGCGCTGCGCTACACCGAGCGCGTCCGCAACGTCCGTCACGTGCCGAAGGTGCTCTATCACTGGCGCGCGATTCCCGGCTCCACGGCCCAGAGCATGGATAACAAGGACTACGTCATCGCCGCCGGCATCCGCGCCCTCGAGGATCGGGCCCGGCGCACGGGCGAGCTCGATGTCGTGCGGCCGGCCGGCTTCAAGGGCTGCTTTGCCCTGCGCCGCAAGATCAGGGGCGAGCCCGTCGTCTCGATCGTGATGACGCCGGGGCGCGCCGGCGACGCCGGCGGGCGCAGGGCCGAACTCGCCGCCCGCGTCGAGGGTCTCCGCGCCCGCAGCACCTACCGGGCGATCGAGATCGTCGTCATCGACGACGGCGGCGTGTCGGCGCGTCATCTGGAGGCGCTTCAGCGCAGCGGCGCCCGCATCGTCACGGATCGATGGCCGGGCTCCAACCGCGCAGCCAGGATGAACCTGGGCGCGCAGGAGGCTTCCGGAGACGTATTGGTCTTCCTCGACGACGATGTCGCCGTGGTCACGCCCGACTGGATCGAGGCGATGCTGTCGGTCCTCCAGATCGACGGCGTCGGCGCGGTCGGCGCCAAGCTCCTGTCGGGAAGCGGCCGGATCGAGCATGCGGGTCTCTGCGTGATCGACGGAGTGCCCGACCATATCCGGCGGGGCTATCCCGGCAACGATCCGGGACACTTCTTCAGCACCGCCAGCAACCGCAACTACCTCGCGGTCGCTGGCGCCTGCATGATGGTGCGCCGGGACGAATTCGACCGCCTCGGCGGCTTCGACGGGGAACAGGCCGACGGCTACGCCGATATCGACTTCTGCCTGCGCCTGCGGGAGGGCGGCCGGCGCAGCGTCTATTGCGCACAAGCTTGCCTGCGCCACGGCGAGGGCCGCGAACGGGCGCCCATGGGCGATCCGGACGAACTCGCCCGCTTCCACGAGCGCTGGAGGGAGAGGCTGCCGCGAGACCCCTTCTACGGGGACTGGTTCGAGGTGAGGCCCGCAACCTTCAAACTCGATCCGGGTCGGTTCTGACATCCGGCTCCATCCTTCGCCAAACGCGAAGGATGGAGCCGGGCCTTTCGCATTGCGAACAACTCGAATCTGCGTGCAACTGCCGGCGGCAGGACGGAGCGACCGGCGCAGGATCGTTGCATGCAGGCAGCAGGGCTACTCGGCGGAGAGGGAACGGTCGTCGCGACCGGCCTCCTGCTCGCCCTCTGCATGGCCTTGTGGGCGAGCGGCCTCGTCGCCGAGATCGTCACCGCGCTGTTGTTCTTCGCCGCCGCCATGCTGTTGCGGCTGGCGCCTGCCGCCACGGTCTTCTCGGGCTTCGCCTCCTCGGCTTTCTGGCTGGTCCTGGGCGGGTTGGTGGTCGGCCTCGCCATCACGCGGACGGGCCTCGGCGACCGGCTGGCGCGCGGCCTCTCCGGACGGCTCGGCGGGTCCTATGCCCGCTTCATCGCCGGGCTCGTCGCCGTCTCGTTCCTGTTGTCCTTCGTCATGCCGTCGAACCTCGGGCGGATCGCCCTGCTAATCCCCGTCGTGCTGGTGCTGTGCGATCATTTCGGGCTCGTGGCCGGTCGCCCGGGTCGCACGGGCGCCGCGATGGCGGTGGGGGTGGCGACGCCGATCCTGTCGGCGGCGGTCCTCCCCGCGAACGTGCCCAACCTCGTCATGGCCGGAACGGCGGAAGTCCAGCATGGGCTCCACATCGCCTATCTGCCCTATCTCGTTCTGCACGCGCCGGTCCTGGCATTGGCCAAGGGCGTCCTCCTGGTCCTCGCGACGCTGTGGCTGTTTCCGGACGAGCTGTCCGCGCCCACCGAGGCGCCGGCGCCGCACTTACCCGTCACCGCCGCCGAGCGACGCCTCGGGATCGTCCTGGCACTGACCCTGGCCTTCTGGGTCACCGACAGCCTTCACCACATCGCGCCGGCATGGATCGGATTGGCCGCGGCGGTGATCTGCCTGATGCCGCGGATCGGGGTGCTCGGCCCCGAGGCCTTCGGAGCTGTGAACCTTCGCACCTGCTTCTACGTGGCCGCGCTGCTGGGGCTCGTGGCCACGGTGAACGAGACCGGACTCGGCGCCCGTCTCGGCCACGCGCTGCTCGAACTGGCGCCGCTTCGTCCCGATGCCCCGCTGCAGAATTTCGGCGTCCTGACCGGCCTCGCCGCCCTGCTGGCCGTGGCCGTGACGGCCAACGGCGCCCCGGCCCTGTACACGGCGCTGGCGGGAGAGATGAGCCGGGCGACGGGCCTGGCCCTCGACGACGTCGTGATGATTCAGGTGATCGGCTATTCGAGCCTGTTCCTGCCGTATCAGGCGCCGCCGATCATCGTGACGATGCACCTCGCCGGGGTGTCGCTCCGGGATGCGACGCGACTGACCGCCGCCGTCGGTACCGTCTCCCTCCTCCTCATCGCACCCCTCGATTACCTGTGGTGGCAAGCGCTGGGTCGACTGTCATGAACCCGACCTTGCGAACGGGTCGGCCGCGGTGCCTCCTGCTGCGATGCAATATCTCATCGCCGCAGCGCCACATCGCGGTCTTGCGCGTTGGCACCGGACCGTTACTCCTTGGAAACCCTCTAAGACGCCGCCCGTCTCCGATCGAGGATCAAGAGCCCCGATGCCACCGACCCTGCGCCCCACGACCGCCCAGCCGCTCTCGCCACACCTCCAGATCTATCGCTGGACCTGGACCATGGCGATGTCGGTGTTCCACCGCATCACCGGCACGGCGCTCTATGCCGGCTCGGCCCTCGTGGCGATCTGGCTGGTCGCCCTGGCCTCCGGCCCAGCGGGGTATGAGTGGGTCGCGTGGTTCTTCGGCTCGGTCGTCGGGCTCGCGGTGCTGTTCGTCTACACCTGGATCCTGATGCACCACATGCTGGGGGGGCTGCGCCACTTCGTCTGGGATTTCGGCCACGGCCTCGACCGCGATCTGCGGTTGTGGCTGTCGCGCGGGACGCTGATCGGCTCGACGATCCTGACCGTCCTGATCTGGGCGCTCGCCCTCACCCTGCGCTGAGGAGGCCGCCATGGCCGACAACCGTCAGAATACGAACGTCACCATGCGCACCCCGCGCTCGCGGGTGAAGGGGCTCGGCGCCTCCGGCCACGGCGCCAGCCACTGGTGGATGCAGCGCCTCACCGCGGCGGCGAACGCGCCCTTGATGCTCGCCTTCGTCGTCGTCATCGCCCTGATGGCCGGCCGCTCCTATCCGGAGGCGATCGCCCTGATGTCGCACCCAGCCGTTGCGCTCGTCCTGATCCTCGCCGTGATCTCGGTCACGCTCCACATGAGGATCGGAATGCAGGTGATCATCGAGGATTACGTCCACGACCAGGGGCTCAAGCTCGCTGCCCTGTTCGCCAACAACTTCTACGCGGTCGTCGTCGCCGTCGCCTGTCTCTACGCCATCATGCGCGTCAGCCTCGCTCGACTGGCCTGACCGAAACCGAACCCGGAGGATCTCGCTCATGGCCACCAACGGAACCAACGGCAACGGCGCACCCGCCTACACCATCCACGACCATACCTTCGACGTGGTGATCGTGGGCGCGGGCGGTGCGGGCCTGCGCGCGACGGTGGGGTGCTCCCAGGCCGGCCTGCGCACCGCCTGCATCACCAAGGTGTTCCCGACGCGCTCGCACACCGTGGCGGCGCAGGGCGGCATCTCGGCGTCGCTGGGCAACATGGGTCCCGACGACTGGCGCTGGCACATGTACGACACCGTGAAGGGCTCGGACTGGCTCGGCGACCAGGACGCGATCGAGTACCTCGTGCGCAACGCTCCGGCGGCCGTGTACGAACTCGAGCATTGGGGCGTGCCGTTCTCGCGCACCGAAGAGGGAAAGATCTACCAGCGGCCGTTCGGCGGCATGACCACCGATTACGGCAAGGGCACCGCGCAGCGCACCTGCGCCGCCGCCGACCGCACCGGCCACGCCATGCTCCACACGCTCTACGGACAGGCGGTGAAGAACAACACCAACTTCTTCATCGAGTACTTCGCCCTCGACCTCATCATGGACGAGGACGGCCGTTGCCTCGGCGTCATCGCCATCGATCAGGCGTCGGGCGAGATCCACCGCTTCCGCGCCCAGCAGACGATCCTCGCCACCGGCGGCTACGGCCGCTCGTACTTCTCGGCGACGTCGGCCCATACCTGCACCGGCGACGGCAACGCCATGGTTCTGCGCGCCGGCCTGCCGCTGCAGGACATGGAGTTCGTGCAGTTCCACCCCACCGGCATCTACGGTGCCGGCTGCCTCATCACCGAGGGCGCGCGCGGTGAGGGCGGCTACCTCACCAATTCCGAGGGCGAGCGCTTCATGGAGCGCTATGCGCCTTCCGCGAAGGATCTCGCCTCGCGCGACGTCGTCTCGCGCTCGATGACCATGGAGATCCGGGCCGGGCGCGGCGTCGGCAAGACCTCCGACCACATCTACCTGCACCTCGACCACCTCGACCCGGCGATCCTGCACCAGCGCCTGCCGGGCATCTCCGAGTCCGCCAAGATCTTCGCGGGCGTCGACGTCACCAAGGAGCCGATCCCGGTCCTGCCGACCGTGCACTACAACATGGGCGGCATCCCCACGAACTATCACGGCGAGGTGCTGACCCTGAAGAACGGCAACCCCGATACCGTGGTGCCGGGACTGATGGCGCTGGGGGAGGCGGCCTGCGTCTCCGTCCACGGTGCGAACCGGCTGGGCTCGAACTCGCTCATCGACCTCGTGGTGTTCGGTCGCGCCGCCGGCCTGCGCTGCGCCGAGATCGTCGAGCCGGGTCGCCGCCAGATGGATCTGCCCAAGGACTCCGCCGACAAGGCGCTCTCGCGCCTCGACCGCTTCCGCTACGCCGACGGCGGCACGCCCACGGCCGAGTTGCGCGCCGAGATGCAGAAGACGATGCAGAACAACTGCGCGGTGTTCCGCACCGGCGAGGTGCTCGAGGAGGGCAAGGCCCTCATCCACAAAGTCGCCGCCGGCACCAAGGACATCCGGATCGAGGACCGCTCGCTCATCTGGAACACCGATCTGCTCGAGACCCTGGAATTCGACAATCTGATCGGCCAGGCGGTGGTGACGATGGAATCGGCCGCCAACCGCAAGGAGAGCCGCGGGGCGCATGCCCGCGAGGATTTCCCGGATCGCGACGACAAGGAATGGATGAAGCACACGCTGGCGTGGATGGACGATCAGTCCAAGAAGACCAGCATCGATTACCGGCCGGTGCACACCTACACGATGTCCAACGAGATCCAGTATATCGAGCCGAAGGCGCGAGTGTATTGATATATCCAGCGTGAGAGAGCCACCGCGATGGAGCGATCATCCTCTCTACCGGGCCATGACCGTCGACGAGGGAATGGACGCGTGTACGCCGTCGCATCCGATACCGAGATCCTCGAAAAGCCGTATCCAAACACATCCTGGCGCAATGCCTGCACGGATGTCAGGAAGTATCTTGAGGATATTGGTTCCGAGTGCCGGCAGGATTCGGTCTATTTCGGTGACGAAGATCTGACTTCGGTTGAAAGCATTGTCATCTTTCAAGACATGGCGGACGAATTCAATTGGTTCACGCCGTCCCTCAAGGACATTCGCATGCTCCGCATCGAGGAGAACAACGACCTTATGGTCGCCCTCGACCGCAAGAGCCGCAAGAAGAAGCAGGCACGTTGAATCATGGCCCAATTCACCCTCCCGAAGAACTCTCAGCTCACCGAGGGCAAGACCTGGCCTCGCCCGCCGGGAGCCAACAACCTCCAAGAATTCCGCGTCTACCGCTGGAACCCGGATGACGGCGCCAACCCGCGGGTCGACGTCTATCAGGTCGACCGCGACGATTGCGGGCCGATGGTTCTCGACGCGCTCCTGTGGATCAAGTCCAAGATCGATTCGACCCTCGTCTTCCGCCGCTCGTGCCGCGAGGGCATCTGCGGCTCCTGCGCCATGAACATCGAGGGCCAGAACGCGCTGGCCTGCACCATGGGCATCGACGAGTGCCAGGAGCACGCCAAGGGCAAGAAGACCGGCGCGGTGCGGATCTACCCGCTGCCGCACATGCCGGTGCTCAAGGACCTCGTGCCGGACCTGACGAACTTCTTCGCCCAGCACGCGTCGATCGAGCCCTGGCTGCAGACGGAGACGCCGTCGCCGGAAGGCGAATGGAAGCAGACGCCGGAGGATCGTGCCCGCCTCGACGGGCTCTACGAGTGCATCCTGTGCGCCTGCTGCACGACCTCCTGCCCGAGCTACTGGTGGAACGGCGACCGCTTCCTCGGCCCGGCGGCCCTGTTGCAGGCTTATCGCTGGCTCATCGACAGCCGCGACGAGAACACCGGCGAGCGCCTCGACGCCCTGCACGACCCCTTCAGGCTGTATCGCTGCCATACCATCATGAACTGCGC
>NZ_CAXUJR010000052.1:0-6836 GCF_964251405.1 uncultured Methylobacterium sp. | reverse complement strand
GGCACGAACATCACGGCGAGCACCGTCGCCGAGATCATCCCGCCGAGCACGCCGGTGCCGATCGCCTGTTGGCTCTTCGAAGCGGCTCCCGACGCAATGGCGAGCGGCACGACGCCAAAGATGAAGGCGAGCGAGGTCATCACGATCGGGCGGAAGCGCAGGGTCGCGGCCTCCACTGTGGCGTCGACCAGGGATTTGCCCGGCTTCCACAGGTCCTTGGCGAATTCCACGATCAGGATCGCGTTCTTGGCCGAGAGGCCGATGATCGTGATGAGCCCGATCTTGAAATAGACGTCGTTGGGCATGCCGCGCAGGTACACGGCCGCCAGGGACCCGACGACGCCGAGCGGGATGACGAGCAGGACCGAGAACGGGATCGACCAGCTCTCGTAGAGGGCCGCGAGGCACAGGAACACGATCAGGATCGACAGCGCCAGCAACAGGCTCGCCTGGCTGCCCGCCTCCTTCTCCTGAAGCGACTGCCCGGTCCAGGTATGGCCGAAGCCCTTGGGCAGTTGCTCCATCAGCCGTTCCATCTCGGCGATGGCGTCGCCGGACGTGTAGCCCGCCTTCGGCTCGCCGGTGATGCGCACGGACTGATAGCCGTTGAAGCCGATGATCTGGGCCGGCCCGACGCTCCACTTGAGATCGGCGAAGGAGGACATCGGCACCATCGTGCCCTGCGAGTTCTTGACCCCGTAATTCAGGATGTCGGCCGCCTTGAGCCGCTGCGAATCCTCGGCCTGGACGATGACGCGCTGCATCTTGCCCCGGTTCGGGAAGTCGTTGGTGTAGACCGAACCGAGGTTGACCTGGATGGTATTGTTGATCTCTTCGAAGTCGACGCCGAGCGCGGCCGCCTTCTCACGATCGATCACGAGTTCGGCCTGCGGCGCCGGCGGCAGGCCCTCGACATAGACCTTCTGGAGGATGGGGCTCTTCTTGGCCAGCGAGAGCAACTGCTCCTGGGCCGCCATCAAGCCCGAATAGCCCTTCTGTGCCCGGTCCTGCAGGCGGAAGCTGAAGCCCGAGGCGTTGCCGAGGTTGTCGATCGGCGGCGGCTCGAGCGCCTGGATCACGGCATCCTTGTATCCTGACAGCGCCTTGTTGGTGCCCTCCACGAGCTTGGCTGCGGAGTTGGCGACGTCCCGGTCGCCCCAGGGCTTGAGGGTGACGAAGGCCTGGCTCGTGACCTGGCCCTGGCCGGAGAACGAGAAGCCGTTGACCACCGTCACCGTGGCGACGCCGGCTTGAGCGAGGAGATGCTCCTCGACCTTCTTTACCGCCGCTTCCGTGCGGTTGAAGGAGGAGCCCGGCGGCGTCTGGATGTCGACGGTGAAGAAGCCCTGGTCCTCGACGGGCAGGAAGCCCTCCGGCAGGCGCACGAACGCGTAGGCGAGGCCGACCACCAGCACGAGGTAGATCACCATCACGCGGCCGGAGCGGGCGATGAAGGCCGCGACGCCGCGGCCGTAGCGGGCGGTCTCGCGGTCGACGATCCGGTTGAACCAGCCGAAGAAACCACCCTTGGCATGCCCGTGGCCCTTCTCGATGGGCTTCAGGAGGGTGGCGCAGAGCGCCGGGGTGAGGGTGAGGGCCAGCAGCGCCGAGAAGGCGATCGAAGTCACCATCGCGATGGAGAACTGGCGGTAGATGATGCCGACCGAGCCGGGGAAGAACGCCATCGGGATGAACACCGCGATCAGCACCAGCGTGATGCCGATGATGGCGCCGGTGATCTGGTCCATGGCCTTGCGGGTGGCTTCCTTCGGCGGCAGGCCCTCCTCGTTCATGATGCGCTCGACGTTCTCGACGACCACGATGGCGTCGTCGACGAGGATGCCGATGGCGAGCACCATGCCGAACATGGTGAGTACGTTCACCGAGAAGCCGGCGAGCAGCATCACCGTGCAGGTGCCCATCAGGGCGATCGGCACGACGATGGTGGGGATCAGCGTGTAGCGGATGTTCTGCAGGAACAGGAACATCACCACGAAGACGAGGACGACCGCCTCGATCAGCGTCATCAGCACCTTGTAGATCGAGGCGTTGACGGCCGGGGTGATGTCGTAGGGAATGTCCCACTTCACGTTCGGTGGGAAGAACTGCGACAGCTCTTCCATCTTGGCGCGGATGGCCTTGGCCGTCTGGATCGCGTTGCCGTCCGGCGCCAGGGTTACCGAGATGCCGGCCGCCTCGCCGCCGTCGAGGCGGGTCGTGAACTTGTAGTCCTCGCCGCCGAGCTCGATCCGGGCGATGTCGCGCAGCCGCACGGTCGAGCCGTCGGGGTTAGCGCGCAGCACGATCGCGCCGAACTCCTCGGGCGCCGTCATCTGGCCCTTGACGATGATGGGGAAGTTCACCGGGTTGTTCGATGGGCTCGGCTGCGCGCCGACGGCGCCCGAGGCGATCTGGACGTTCTGCTTTGTGATGGCCTGGGAGACGTCGGAGGCGTTGAGCGAGAGGCCGCGCAGCTTGTCGGAATCGATCCAGATGCGAAGGCTGCGCTCGGTCGAGTAGAGCGTGGCGCGCCCGACCCCGGGGATGCGCCGGATCTCGTTGATGACGTTGCGCATCAGGAAGTCGCCGAGGGCGATCTCGTCCATCGACTTGTCGGGCGAGACCAGGGTGATGATGTTGAGCGTGGCGGCCGAGGCCTCCTCGACGAGGGTGCCCTGCTGGCGCACTTCGGCGGGGAGACGAGCCTCGATGCGCTTCAACCGGTTCTGCACCTCGACGCCGGCGAGGCTCGAATCGGTGCCTGGGCGGAACTGCGCGGTGATCTCGACGACGCCGAAGGCATCGCTGGCCGATTCGAAGCTGAGGATGTTGGCCGCGCCGTTGAGCTCGTCCTCGATGAGGCGCGTGGTGCCGGTGTAGAGATTCTCCACCGAAGCGCCCGGATAGGCCGTCGAGAGCGCGATGGAGGGTGGTGCGATCACCGGATACTGGGCGATCGGCAGCATCGGAATCGTGAGGATCCCGCCGAGGCAGATGAACAGGGCGATGACCCAGGCGAAGACCGGACGGTCGATGAAGAAGGAGGCCATGGCTCAGCGCACTCCCGCTTCGGTCACCGGCGCGCCGTCGATCTGGGCGGCCTTCGTCTCCGCCGATCCCGCCAGCGGCACAGGCTTGACCACCATGCCGGCGCTGATCTTCTGCACGCCCTCGACCACGACGCGCTCGCCGGGCTTCAGGCCTTCGCGGATGAGCCAGTTGTTGTCGACGATCGGGCCGACCTCCACGGGCTGGAGCATGACCTTGTCGTCCTTGCCGATCACCCAGACCTCCGACTTGCCGTCGTTGGTGCGCTGGATCGCCTGCTGGGGCACGGCGATGGCGTCCTTGTCGATGCCCTGCTTGATGCGCGCGCGAGCGTACATGCCGGGGAAGAGGTCGTCATTTGGGTTCGGGAAGAGCACGCGAAGGGTGACCTGGCCGGTGCTCGGGTCGGCGGTCACGTCGGAGAAGAGCACGCGGCCCGGCGACGGGTAGAATGAGCCGTCGTCCATGATGAGCTGGGCGTTGGCGTGGTCGTGGGCGAGGCGGTCGAGCTCGCCGCTGGCGAGATCGCGCCGGAGCTTGGTCAGCTCGCCCACCGATTGCGTGATGTCGACGTAGATCGGATCGAGCTGCTGGATGGTGGCGAGGTTGGCGGTGCCGCCCTGCTCGACCAGCGCGCCCTCGGTGAGGAGCGCCCGGCCGATCCGCCCCGAGATCGGGGCGCGGACATCGGTGTAGCTGACGTTGAGACGGGCACGGTTGCGGGAGGCCTTGGCGCCGGCGACGTCGGCCTCGGCCTGCTTCTGGGTGGCATAGGCGCTGTCGTATTGCGCCTGGCTCGCGGTCTGGCGCGAGAGCAGGGTCTCGAGGCGCTCGGCCTGCTGCGAGGCCAGCACCAGGGCCGCCTCGGCCTTGGCCAGGACCGCCTCGGCGCTCGCGAGCTCGACCTCGTAGGGCGCCGGATCGATCTTGTAGAGGACGTCGCCTTCCTTGACGTGGCTGCCCTGCTCGAAGGTCCGCTTGATCACGAGGCCGCCGACCCGGGCCCGGACCTCGGCGATCCGCAAGGGCGCCACACGCCCCGGAAGGTCGCGCTGATAGGGAATCGGCTGCGGTTTCACTGTGACGTAGCTGATCTCCGGCGGCGGAGCCGGTGGGGCCGCGGCCGCCTGCTTCTGATTGCAGCCGGTCATGGCGGTCAGCAGGAAACCCGCGGCGAGGACGGTCGGCCAGGGCCGGTCGGCGTAGTGGCGGGACGAAGGCACGATCAGGATGCTCCAAAATAGATGCGCGCAGGGGACGGCCGGCCGGGAGGGCGGCGGTCGCGCGGCATGAACTCGCGAAAGACCAACGGGCGAGAGCACCCGTCAGGGATGTCCTGGGGCCTGCCATGCACTCTCCGCGCCGGACGTGGCGAGGATGGGGCGGACCGGACAGGCAAGACGATGCGCGCCGCCCTACGGCAGCGCTTCCGTCCCTGTATCAGGCGTGTCTGGGTGGCCGCTCGGGAAGCCAGAGGCCTGTCAGCGCGATCGGATCCGCATGGGATCTCGCAACCGGGCGCGCCCTCGCCGGATCGACGGAGGCCGGTTGACCCCGCAAGGTCTGATGGATGTCCACGCCGTCATCGACGATATCGATCGGCGCCCCAACGAGGGTGAACAGGCTGGGAGCCGCCGCGACGGGCAGTATCGCCGCCGCACGGACCTCACGGTCCGAGCGGGCATGACGTTCCGGACGGTCGCAGATCGCCGCGAGGACGATCAAGATCACAGCGGCCAGTCGAACGGCAGCACCCCCGGCGAGGAGCCAGAACGCCGACCGAAGGTAGGGTGCGCACAGCGTACCGATCAGCCCGCGACGCCCACTGGGGGAACGTCCGGTCAGGGAGGATCGCGTCGCGGCCAGGGTCGGAAGCATGTCCACCAGCCTGATTCTGGTGCGGCGACGGCAAAGCCGCAATCACCTGCGACATTCTGTCAAGGCATGCTTAAGGTCGGCTCATGGCCGGATGAGGGTCTGCCCAACCCCGACTCAGGGATGCTGAACGAACCGCAGGCTGCGTTGCCTCAATCCCACGCTTCGGCCCCTGCACGGCTCGGTGGGTTGACCCTTGTGTCGGGGACGGCCAAGGGAAGCCTCAGCAGCCCCGGCCGCTCGCCGGAGGATCCTTACCGGAGGTTCCTTGCCTGAGGATCCTCGGGAAACCCGGCGAGGGTGCGCGGCAGCGGAACTCGATCGATACGGCAGGTCGCCGGTGGCCGATCCGGCCTGCCCCGCAACGAGAGAGGACGACCATGCGAATCCACCGCCTCATCGCGGCATCTGCCCTGACGGGCCTGATCGCGGCCGGCACGCCCGCTCATGCCGCCAACCCGCTCGATAGCGGGCCGATCGCGGACTTCATGAACATCTTCCGCGGGCAGGCGATCCCGCGCGAGACCGTGGCGTGGAAGGGCGCCGAGAAGCCCGGTACCATCGTGGTCTCCACGAGCCAGCGACGGCTCTACTACGTGCTGGGCGGCGGTGCGGCGGTGCGTTACGGCGTCGGCGTCGGTCGGCAGGGCTTCTCCTGGTCGGGCCAGAAGACTGTGACGATGAAGAAGGAATGGCCGGATTGGCGCCCGCCGGCGCAGATGCTGGCCCGCCGTCCCGACCTGCCGCGCTTCATGGCCGGCGGCCAGGACAACCCGCTCGGAGCGCGCGCGATGTATCTCGGCTCGTCGCTCTACCGCATCCACGGCTCCAACGAGCCCGAGACGATGGGGGCGGCGGTCTCCTCGGGTTGCATCCGCATGACCAACAAGGACGTCGTCGATCTCTACGACCGCGTGAAGGTCGGCACGAAGGTCGTCGTGAGACACTGACCGGCTTCGAAGACCGACTTCGACCCTCCGCCATCCATGGGGGAGGGGACGCCGCTGTTCTCCGACCCGATGGCCCGTTCGTCTTGAAGACTTCAGACCGCCCGCATGACGTCGGTCTTCTTGGAAGAGTGGCGGGACCGCGATGATCTTTGACATCGATCTCGGTGTGGTCGCGACGCTGTTCGCGGTCGCCGTCGCGGCCGGATGCGTCGATGCCATCGCGGGCGGCGGCGGGCTGATCACGCTGCCGGCGCTCCTGCTCTCCGGGCTCGACCCGGTCGCAGCCATCGCGACGAACAAGCTCCAGGGCAGCGCCGGTTCGATCTCCTCCACCATCGCCTTCGCGAGGCGCGGGTTGATCCACTGGCCGGACGCCTGGAAGATCGCATTGAGTGCCGGCCTCGCCTCCATGGCGGGCGCGCTCTGCGTGAGCCTGCTTCCACGCCCGATTCTCGACGGCGGCGTGCCTGTCCTGCTCGTGGGGATCGCGCTCTATTTCGCCACCGCCAAGCGCATGAGCAGCGAGGACGCGGCCGCACGGGTCACCCCTCTCGTCTTCGCGCTCACCATCGCGCCCATCGTCGGGTTCTACGACGGCGTCTTCGGCCCCGGTGCGGGGGCCTTCTACATGATCGGGTTCGTCACGCTGCTCGGCCTCGGGGTGGTCCGCGCCACCGCGCACACCAAGCTCGCCAACGCCGCGAGCAATGTCGGCAGCCTCTGCCTGTTCGCGGCGGGGGGGCACGTCGTCTGGGTGATCGGCCTCGCCATGGCGCTGGGCGCGTTCATCGGCGCCCAGATCGGCTCGGCCCTGGCGATCCGGCTCGGCGCGCGCCTGATCCGGCCGCTCCTCGTCACCATCGCCTGCCTGATGGCGCTTCGCCTGCTCTCGAACCCGGAGAACCCGCTGCGGCAGGCGGTGGCGGGGCTGTTTGGCGGCGGGTAGAACCACCGGCGGGTCTC
>NZ_CAXUJR010000051.1:0-24152 GCF_964251405.1 uncultured Methylobacterium sp. | reverse complement strand
CCACCGGCGGCTGGCGGCTCTACGTCGAATGGCGCCCGCCGACGCCCCTGCCCCCCGGCGACGTCGTCCTTCGGGCCCGGCTGATGTTCGGTGGACGCGCCGTCAGCGAAACCTGGGACTCGATCGTCTGAACCATCGGGCGGAATACGACATCGGGTCGATGCCGTGGCGACCAGGACGGACATCGCGTGCCGATGCCGGCAGGCGTTATCCGTCGCCGGATGGCGGGGTCTATCGCGTGCGGGCGTCGCGGACCTTGCCCCGCGCCGCGCCGGCCTCGTCGAGGGCCATGTAGGCGGTGCCGCGGGCTGTCGATCCGGTAACGACCTCATACTCGCGCGAATCATTGTCGGTCAGGTATGTCGGAACGTCGACATGGGCGCCCCAGACGTCGATCGAGCGGGGACTGGCGGTGGCGCTGCCGGCGGCAAGAGCCAGGGCGACGGCTGCGATCGAGAGGGACTTGAGCATGACGGAATCTCCTGAAGCTGTGGCATGCGCCGGACCATCCGGGCAGCTGCAGGTGATTTCGATCGATGGCTCACGGGCGTTACCGCACCCGTTTCATCGGGGTGCCATGCCGCACGCGGGCGCCTAACCGGGCAGCGATTCCTTCGAACGACGCCGCCCGAGGCGCTCGGCGATGAGGATGCCGCCGAGCACGAGGGCGAGCGCGAGGCCGTCGTGCCATCGGAAGGGCTCGCCGACGAGCACCACGGCGAGGAACGCCCCGAAGACCGGGACCAGGTTCACGAAGACGCCGGCCCGGTTCGGGCCGATGAGCTCGACCCCGCGCATGAAGGCGAGTTGCGAGCCGAGCGACGGTCCCAGGGCCACGAACACAACGATCGCCCAGCCCTTCGGCGTCGGCCAGATCAGGTTGCCGGCGGCCCATTCCACGGCCAGGAGCGGCAGCGAGGTGAGGAAGGCGGCCACCGCCATGGCGGAGAAGAAGGAAAACCCGGAGACCGGAGGCCGGGAGGGCAGCGCGACGGTGTAGCCGGCATAGAGCAGGCAGGCGACGAGCATGAGCACGTCGCCGCGGTTGAGCGCCAGGGTGGTGAGAACCGACCAGTCGCCATGGGTCGCCGCCACTGCCGCACCCATCAGGGTCACGGTGACGCCGAGCGCCTGGAACGGGCTCACGGTCGTACGGCTCACCACATAGTTGGCGAGGATGACGAGAACTGGCAACGCGCCCTGGAACAGGGCGAGGTTGAGCGTGCTGGTGTAGTTGCCGGCGGCGTAGAAGAGGCTGTTGAAGGCGGTGTAGCCGCCGGCCCCCATGAGCAGGATGCGCAGCCATGACCCGGAGAGCTGGCGCCAGTCCCGCCGGATATCGGACCGGGCGATCCCGAGGAGCACGCCGCAGACCATCGTCCAGCGCAGGCAGGTGAGGGCCTGGGGCGAGACCTCGCCCACGGCCCATTTGCTCATCACCGCGTTGCCGGCCCACAGCATCGCCGTGAGGGTGAGGAGAGGGTAGGCGGCGCCGACGGCCGAGGCGGCCTTGGTCGTCGGCAGGATCGAGGGTTCGGGAGCCGCCATCGGGACCTGCTCTGACAAGGGCCTGTCCGGAGGACCCGGCACGGCAACGGAACCAGGAGCGATCCGGTTGCCGGCAAGCCTCGCTCCTCGATGCTCCTATGCGCCCGAAGCGGATGCTTTGCGCCCCCTCGCCCTGCAAATCTGCCGTCCAGATTCGGAATGAGGACGATCAACCTCATGGAATTCGTCTGATGCTTCGCTCAGACGGCGTGCGGGCTTGCTGACTCGATGTCCGCTTCGATCGAGCGGAGCTCACATCAGTAGAGCGCCGGCACGACGACGTTCGGGATCGCGAAAGGCCCGAGCAGCAGCCGACCGTCGGCGAGCCGCAACGGAGGCAGCGGCTTCAGGGCCGCATCGGCGGAGGCGGCCGGTGCCTCAGCCTTGGAAGGGCGGCCGCCGGAGAGGAGCTGACCGAGGAGACGCCCGACCAGGGCACCGCGCTCAGCGCCGATGCGCTGGCCCATGACCTGGCTGATCAGAGCTTCGAGGCCGGCGGCGCGCATGTCGATGTCACCGGCCGGGCGATGTTCCTCGTCGAGCACGATCTTCCCGCTGGCCTGGAGCCGGCGGTCGCCCTTGGCGAGGGACAGAAGCGCGATGTCGAGGCGCCCGCCCGCCTTGCGCCACGCCTCGAGTTCGCGGGCGACCTCGCCGGTGCGCAGATCAGCGGCCCGATCGATGGTCGCGTCGAGGGCGAGGTCGAGGGGATCGGCGTTGCCCAGCAGGGGATCGATCATCGGCACCGCCGCTTTGGAGAGGCGCAGGCTGAGATCGACGGCCCCGTCGGTGGCGAAGCGGGCCGGCGTCGGCCGCGCATGGGCTTCGAGATGATCGCTCGCGAACCCGATCGGCTCCGGGCCGGTGCCCCGGATCGTGCCCTTGGCGCCGTTCACGACCAGCGAGGCGCGCGTGAACCCGTCGGATGCACCGTGGAAGCTCGCCTCGAGGTCCTTCCAGGTTGCGTCGGCGCTCAAGGCCCCCTGCTCGACATGGAACGGGCCGGAGACCTGCAACAGACCGTGGCGCGGCTGGTAGACCTGCACCAGGGCGGTGAGCGGGCCGAGGGTGAAGCGGCTATCGGCGCGGGAGAAGGCGAGGGAGCCGCAGCGCAGTTCGAGCCGGAACGGGTAGCCGGTGACCGAACGGTCGGCACAGGTCCAGCTCCGGCCCGCCATCGCTTCGCGGGCGAGCCAGGCATCCATCTCGTTGGTCGCCCGGCCGCGGATCCAGAACCAGGCCACGGACCACAAAACGACGAGAAGGCTGAACAGGATGAAGGGCAGGAACAGGCCGATTCGGCTCGGCGCCTTCCCGACCCGCGCCGCTTCGTGCACCCCAGCGTTCCCAGCGTCAGACGCCATCGCTCTCGTTCCTCGGCGATTGCCCTTGGCGATCGGCCGAAACCGCGGCGTCTCGCGAAAGGCCCGTCTTGGACGAGCCTGGACCCAGGATGCAAGCGTGAGCGAAGCCGCGTCGCAGAACGATCGCCCTCGACCTCAACCCTCCAGGTCGTCTCAACCCTCCAGGTCGGCCGTGGTCGGGCTGTCGAGATCGGCGACGATGGCGCGGCGCTCGGCCTCGTCCTCGGCGAGGCGGTGGACGTGCATCTCCGTGGCGCCGTCCTTGCGGGCTCGGGCGACCCAGTTGTGCAGGCGCTCGCGCGGCGTTCCTCCAGCCGTGGAGACCGCCACGAGCTCGGCCACCCCGGCGGCATCGCGGCGCACCGCCATCACCACCGCCTCGCCCATCTCGGCAAGGTCCGGCTCCACGAGGTCGTGGACACCGACGACGTAGCGGCGTCCGGAATGCCCACGCCACGCGCTGAGCGTCAGAGCCGGCGTGCCGCGCAGGCCAGCCGTGGATCTCAGGCGTTCTTCACGCACGTCCAATCTCCGTGACCGATCGTCCCGCAGGTCGCGCAGGGCGGCCGACCAGGACAGAGCTCTCTTGTTCGCCATATGTTCTCAATTAATCTTAACGGTTCCCGAGCGTCAAGGGCGACGCCCAACTGTCTGAAAGATGGGGTCCCGGAGGGTTATCCACAAGCACCTCGCACCCGGAGCGATTCTCGAAAATCGCCCCTTGCGTGATCTCGGAAAGCAAGGGGACCCACCCGGAACGGCCGCAAGGGGGCGCCGACTTATCCACAGCCTGGTCGCGTCCTGCCGCACCCGGCAGGACGCGGGGTTCCTCAGAGGTTCCCGGTCTTCGCCCGGCGCCGGCGCCGGACCAGGATGTTGAGCCCCTCGACGCCCGCCGAGAACGCCATGGCGGTGTAGATGTAGCCCTTGGGCACGTGGGCGCCGAAGCCTTCGGCGATCAGCGTCATGCCGATCATGATGAGGAAGCCCAGCGCCAGCATCACCACGGTGGGATTGTTGGCGATGAAGCGCGAGAGCGGGTCGGCGGCGAGCAGCATCACCGAGACGGCGACGAGGACGGCGATCACCATGATCGGCACGTGATCGGTCATGCCCACCGCGGTGATGATGCTGTCGATGGAGAAGACGAGGTCGAGGACCAGGATCTGCCCAATCGCCGCGGCGAAGCCGATCTGCGCCTTGCCGCCGACGGCCTTGTCCTCGGGCTCCGGATCGACGGAGTGGTGGATCTCCTGCGTCGCCTTCCAGAGCAGGAACAGGCCGCCGGCGATGAGGATGAGGTCGCGCCAGGAGAAGGCCTTGCCGAGGACCTCGAAGACCGGCTCGGTGAGCTGGACGATGTAGGCGATCGACGCCAGCAGCCCGAGGCGCAGGATGAGAGCCAGGCCGATGCCGATGCGCCGGGCCTTGGTCTGGTGCTCCTCGGGCAGCTTGTTCGTCAGGATCGAGATGAAGATGAGGTTGTCGATGCCGAGCACCACCTCCATCACGATCAGCGTGGCGAGGGCGGCCCAGGCGGCAGGGTCGGCGGCGAGTTGAAGCAGGCTGTCCACGGCGTCAGGATCTCGAGGCGAAGGGGAAAGGCACGTTCAATCCCGGCAGGATCGGCCGGGACGCGGACGGATCGGGGGCGAAGATGCGCACGGCGCCCGGCACGACCTTGAAATGGGCGGGCGTGTGGGTGGAGAGCTCGCCGTCGGTGTTGACGGGGCGCGGACGCCTCGTCCTCACCACGATCTCCTTGGTCTGAAAGGCGCGCACGTCGGCGGCGCGCCCTTGCGTGCCCTTGCGCAGGGCCGGCAGCAGCGCGAGCAGCCGCCACCAATGAGAGACCTCGAGACTGTAGAAATCGAGTTTGCCGTCGTCGACGCGGGCGGTCTCCTCCACGGTCATCCCGCCCCCGTAATGGCGGCCGTTGCCAACGGAGACCTGGATGGTGGTGACCCTCTCGGTGCGCCCGTCATGCTCCAGGATCACCCTGAAGGGGCGCACGCGGCGCAGCACCCGGATCGCCGCGATGGCGTAGCCGAGCGTCCCCCACCGCTTCTTCGATTCGGCGGTCAGATCCCCAGCGAGCTCGGCCGAGAAGCCAATGCTCGCCACGTTGAAGTAGTAATGCCCGTTGACCCAGCCGAGATCGGCCGGACGGGCCTCCTCGGTGGTGATGAGCTGGGCGGCCGCGACGGGATCGAGGGGTAGGTCGAGGGAGCGGGCGAGGTCGTTGGCGGTGCCGAGCGGCAGGATTCCCAGCGGCAGGCCCGTCTCGACGAGGGCCGGGGCGGCCGCGTTCATGGTGCCGTCGCCGCCGCCCAGGATGACGAGATCGCATCCTTCCGCATGGCGCCGGATCACCGCGGTGCAGTCCCCGTCCCCCGGAGGCTCGAAGAGATCGATCCCGCCCGAGCGCAGGGCATCGCGGATGGCGTCGAGCGGCACGGTGCCGTTGCGGGCATTGGGGTTGACGAGAAGGAGAGCACGCCGCTCCGACGGAGGCGCGTTCACCACGACGGGCTCTCCCGTCGGTGAGGCTCGTGGGCAGGCCAAAACATCATGATCACGCGGTGACGTCCCTCCGGTGCACTCGCGCAACGGCGTTGCGCGAAGGCAGAGAAGGGGTCCGACATCGCGGTCGACACGTCCACCGCCAGAGGGGCCCGGACCCAACGGAGAGTGACTTGGGTGTTTCGCCGGCGATGACAACCCCAAACTTCGATAACGCCGAGCTTCGTTCCCCAATCCCCGTTTGCCAAGGCTCGATGGCAAGTTCGATGGCAGGTCTCGATGGCAGGTCTCGCCGAATCGCCAGGACGCTCTCGTCGAGCCGACGCGGCGGGATACGGGCAAAGCGGGGAGAACCCACGTTCTTGGTCCCGCAATGGAACCTGAGACGGTCCTGCTCATGTTGATCGGTGTCGGATCGGATTACTGTCCGGCTTCGGGCAGGGCGCGGTCCTGCCGATCCGTCCGTCGTCCGCGATCCCGGTGATGATGCCATGCGCGACCACCTGATCCTCGTTTCAGCCAGCTTGCTCGCCGGGAGCCTGACCTTCGGATCCGCCCTGGCGGAACCGCGGCCGGGCTGGGTCGATCCTCCGTCGAAGCCGGCGGCCCAGGCCACCCCGTCGGCCGAGCCGGACAAACCCGCCGCGCCGGCGCTGAACGAGTCGCCCCGGGCCTCCGCACGGAGAACCGCGCAGGACACGGTCGCCGGATCATCGCGGCCGACGGAGGCAAAGATCAGCCGGCGGCGGGCGGCATACGCGGGTGAGACCCGGCGTTCGATCCGCAAGACCCCGAGCCGTCTCGTCTTCAACCCGAGCCCGCCTTCGGGCCCGGCACCGGCGGTGAATGATCCGCGCTTCCCCGAATGGGCGAGCCAGGCGCAGCGCCTCACCCTCGATTACCTCGACAACGTCTCCGCCCCCAACGCCGAGAGCCTGGCGAGAGCGCAGAATTTCTACGCGTCGCACGTCCGGCGGTTCGGACGGACCGAAACCCTGGCCTCCTTGCTCGCCGACAAGCGGCGCTTCGCCCAACGCTGGCCGGAACGGCGCTACGCGGCTCAGCCCGGGGCGATCCAGACCTCGTGCAACGCGGCGATGAGAACCTGCATCGTCCGCGCGACCTTCGACTACCGGGCTCAGAACCCGGCCCGCGGAACGCGCTCGCAGGGTATCGGCGAGCTGGTGCTGGAGATCAGCTTCTCCGAGGGACGTCCGGTGATCGTCGCGGAATCCGGCCGCGTCCTGCGCCGTGCCGCCTCGGCGACCCTGGTTGACGCGCGGGCCAAACCGGGCGCCTAAGACGCGACTCATGTCCCTCGATACCGCCCAAGATCCGTCCGCCCACGATCCAGCCGACGCGCAGCCTTCCGACGACGCGGTCACGGGGGATGATGCCGTTTGGGAGAGCCAACGCGCTGCGATCCGGGCGCAGATCGAAGCCGCCGTCGCGGAGGCCCGGCCCCATCCTCTCGCCCGGCGCACCTTGGCGCTTCTCGTCGAAGCCGAGGTCGACGTCATCGCCGAGCCTCCGGGCTACCGGGTGGTCGACCGGCGCGGCACCGCGCGCCAGGGCCCCGACAACGAAGGCCCTGAGACCCTCGCGGACCTCATCGGCAGGTTGCGCAGTCGTCATCCCGCGCTGTTCCAGCCGGCCGAACCGGAACCCGTCGTCGCCGATGACCCGCAGCCGCCTGCCCCGGCAGCGGAAGGAGCGGCGACACGGGTCTGGACGGAGCAATCCGCCCGCGCCCGCTCCCTCGTGGCGGCATCGGGCACCCGTGCCCGGACCCTGGCGATGTCGGCGCGAGCCCGCCTGACGCAGGTACGGACACGGGTGGAAGAGCGTTTCACGCCGGCTCCGCCGGCGGAGGGAGGCGCAGGATCGGCTGACTTAGCAGTTCCGCCCGCGCCGACGGGGGACCTGTCCGTCAAGGCCGATCGTCTCGGCGGACAGGCCCGCGTCGCCGCTTCGCGCCTTCGCGACCGTGTGGGCGCGATGTCCGCGGCAGCGGCCGCCCGCGGGCGCCTGGGTTGGGACGACACCCGGGATGCGCTCGGCGCGGGCGGCATCCTGCGCCGGCCGTCCACGATCGCGGCCCTGGCCGGAATCGGCATCCTCGCAGTCGTCGTCCTGGCGATTAGGGACGACGGGTCCGACGTCGCCCAGATCCCGGCGTCCGTCCCGGAGACGGCGCCCGCCACCCCGCCCTCCGCCCAGGTGAAGCCCGGCCCCGCCGATCCCGCACCTGCATCCGCCGGCCCGGTTCCGGACCCTGCTCCGGCCAAACCGCCCGTCCCGGACGACGAGCCGGCCCCGGACGACGCGCCGATGCAGGCGGAAGCGGCGCCGCAAGCCGGCGAGATCGCCGGGCCGGCCGAGGTGATCGACACCGCGACGCTCAAGATCGGCGGACGGGTGGTGCGGCTATTCGGCGTGGTCTGGGTTCGCGGCGGCCAGCGCGAGGAGCTGGCGCGCTACCTCGGCAAACGGCCGGTCACCTGCCAGCCGGTGCCCGGCAGCGACGCGCATCTGTGCTCGGTGGATGGACGCGACCTGTCCGAGGTGGTGCTGTTCAACGGCGGTGGCCGCGCCTCCCCCGAGGCGACGCCGGACCTCGTGGCGGCGGAGGACCGCGCCCGGAGTGAGCGCCTCGGCGTCTGGGCGCGCTGAGCGCACCGGCCCTGCGGGGCGGGGGCTTGTCGGATGCCCCCATGGCGGCCTATCGGGCATGGCCTATCCAGCATGGCCATCGGGCCCGTGCCGAGCGGCCGTCGCGAGGCCGACATGCCCACATCCCCTTCGACACGACTCGCCGCCGGACTCGCCGAGCGGGGCGTCCATTACGGATGGGTGGTCGCGGGCGTCACCTTCCTGACGATGCTGGTCACCGCCGGCGCGGTGGGCGCGCCGGGCGTCCTGATCCTGCCCTTGCAGCGCGAGTTCGGATGGGACACCAGCACGATCTCGGCGGCTCTGGCGGTCCGCCTCGTCCTGTTCGGCCTGATGGGGCCCTTCGCGGCCGCCCTGATGAACCGCTACGGGCCGCGCCGCATCGTGCTGTGCGCGCTCCTGCTCATCGCCGGCGGGATGCTGCTGTCGCTCGGCATGAGCCAGGTCTGGCAACTCGTCCTGCTCTGGGGCGTGGTGGTCGGCATCGGCACGGGCCTCACCGCCCTGGTGCTCGGGGCGACGGTGGCCACGCGCTGGTTCACGGCCCGGCGCGGCCTCGTCGTGGGGCTCCTCACGGCGAGCTCGGCCACGGGCCAGCTTGTGGTGCTGCCGGTGCTGGCCGCGTTGACCGAAAGCCTGGGCTGGCGGGCCGCCCTCATCCTCGTCTGCAGCCTGCTCGCGCTGACGGGCCTCGCCGTCCTGCTGCTGATGCGCGACCGTCCCGAGGATCTCGGGCTCTCGCCCTACGGCGACGCCGCCCCGACCGGGGCTCCGCTCCCGACAGCGAGCGCGGGAAGCGCCATCGCGGCCCTGCGGGAGGCGGCGGCAACGCGGGTGTTCTGGGTGCTGTTTTCGACCTTCTTCATCTGCGGAGCGAGCACCAACGGGCTGATCCAGACCCACTTCATCCCGCTCTGCGCCGATTACGGCATCGGCCCGGTCCAGGGTGCCTGGGTGCTGGCCGCCATGGGCGCCTTCGACTTCGTGGGCACCGTCGCCTCGGGCTGGCTCTCCGACCGCTACGACAACCGCTGGCTCCTGTTCTGGTATTACTCCTTGCGCGGGATCGCCTTGATGTGCCTGCCGTTCTCGGACTTCTCGCTGGTCGGCCTCTCGTTCTTCGCGATGCTCTACGGCCTCGACTGGATCGCCACGGTGCCCCCGACGGTGCGGCTCACGGCGGCCCGGTTCGGGCGGGAGCGGGCCAACATCGTCTTCGGTTGGATCTTCTGCGGCCACCAGCTCGGGGCGGCGAGCGCGGCCTATGGGGCGGGCGTGTCGCGCGACGTCCTGGCGAGCTACCTGCCGGCCTTCTTCACGGCGGGCGCCCTCTGCCTGTTCGCCGCTGCCGCCATCATGACACTGCAGCGCGTCAGGGTCGCGGCGGCCCGGTGAACCTCAACCGATCCGCAGGCGGGTCCGGGGCCCGAGGCGACGCAGCAAACGCAGCAGATCGGCCCGCGCCAGGGCGACACAGCCCTCGGTGGGCGGATATCCCGGCCGGGCGACGTGAATGAAGATCGCCGAGCCTCGGCCCGGACGGATCGGACCGCGGTTGTAGTCGATGTCGACGACGAGGTCGTAGAGCCCGTCGCCGCGCCACATCTCCTCGGCACTGACGCCGGGGCACGGCAGCGTCAGTGGCCGGTTGTAGCGGCGGTGGGAGGGCGCGTCGCACCAACCGTCGTGCGGGCGCGTCGGCCGGATCGGCAGCGCGGTCACCGGGCGGACCTTGAGATGATCGGGCCGATAGACGGCCGTCCGCAGCCCGAACCGGCCGCGCGGTGAGGCCCCGTCCCCCTCGCGCTTGCGCGTCGCGATGCCGCTGCGGCCGAGGGCGCAGGGGATCACCAGGGGACCGGCGAGGAGTTCTCCCCGCTTGCGATCCCCGACGAGGGAGCGCACGCGCAGCGCGGCGAGGGTCATGCGTTTGAGCCGTGGGCGGGTCAGTCGGGTCATGGGACCGGTTATCGTCCCAGACGATGGGCTGAGGCCAGAGACGGATCGTCGAGCGACACGGGTGGTTAGCGAAACCTTTCGCCGCCTGAAGACGTAACGACACGGACAGGATTGTGTGCAATCACTCTGCCCGCATCGACAGGGATGATTTCCTGATGAGTGAAATGCGTTACGTAGGGGTGAAGGCGCGTCACGGAGACGGGTGAGCGCCCCGAGTTCCGGTCACGTGGGCCGGTTCGACGCCGGTTTCCGTCTTGCGCGTGTGCCCGACGCGCGATGTCGAACCGGCAAGGGCCGGCCTCCGTCCTGCCGAGATGGAAGTTCTGCCGAGCCGAACGTCTTGCGTCTGAGAGTGTTTCAGTCGATGCCGAATGCTTACCGCCTCCTGGTCTGTGATGACGACCTGTCGCTGCGCGAGACGCTCACGGAACAGCTCGACCTCCACGACGAGTTCGTCGTCCTGCCCGAGGCCGACGGGGCCGGCGCCATCGCCCGGGTCGCCTCGGACCGCATCGATCTCGTGGTCATGGACGTGCGCCTCCCCGACATGGATGGACGTGAGGCGGTGCGGGCCATGCGCCGCAATGGCTATCGCGGCCCGGTGATCATGCTCACCGCCCAGGTCTCGGAGGAAGACACCGTCGAGGGACTGGAGGCGGGTGCCAACGACTACGTCACCAAGCCGTTCAAGTTCGCGGTCCTGCTCGCGCGCATCCGCGCCCATCTTCGTAGCCACGAGGCCAGCGAGGATGCCGTCTTCCAGATCGGCCCCTACACCTTCCGTCCCGGCGCCAAGCTGCTCGTCGGCGAACGCGGTTCCAAGCTGAAGCTCACCGAGAAGGAGACCGCGATCCTGCGCTTCCTCTACCGAGCCGGGCGCGAGGTGGTCGGCCGCGAGACGCTGCTGGCCGAGGTCTGGGGCTATAACGCCCAGGTGACGACCCACACCCTCGAGACGCATATCTACCGCCTGCGCCAGAAGATCGAGCCGAACCCGGCGCTCGCGGCGATCCTGGTGACGGAGGCCGGCGGCTACAAGCTGCTGCCGTAACGCCGTGTCCCTCGTGGCTCGCGAGCCCCGGCAGCCGGAAGGCTACGCCCTCGGTTTCCCCGAGGAATCGATCCGAGACATGGATCCGAGACATGGACACCTTGTTTCGGGCAGAATGGCGCGGAGGCACAATCCTAGAGCATCGGACAAGCCAGAGGATCGGTGAAGCGGTGGGGCTCGACGACGACATCGCGATCCTGGCGGCGGCGCCGTTGTTCGGCTTCATGAGCCGCGACGCCCTCCGGCTGCTGTCCTTCGCCGCCGAGCGGCGCAGCCTCGACGCCGGCGACCTCCTGTTCGCCCGCGACGAACGGGCCGACGGAGGCTTCGTGGTGCTCTCCGGGTCCATCGCGATCGCGCCGCGGTTTCCCGGGGGCGAGCCAGTGCTCGCCGGCCCCTCCACCCTGATCGGACGCCTCGCCCTGTTCCTGCGAAGCGAGCGGCCGAGCGAGGCCCGGGCGACGGCACCTTCGGAGGTCCTGCGCATCACCCCGACGCTGATGCGGCGGGTCCTCCAGGAGTTCCCCGACGCCGCCGCCGCGATCGAGGCGGACCTCAGTGAGGATCTGGCCGCCTTCTCGGCGGATCTCGCCGCGATGGGGCCGAGATTCGCGGCGTCCTGAACCGATCCGGCGCGGGGCGGCGGCGGGTGACAGGGACGGGCGGCTTTTGTAAGCACGGTTCCATCGCACCCCACCGGAACCCACGATGTCCCAAGCCGACACCCACGCCGATCTGGCCAGCGCCATCGAGACCGCCTGGGAGGACCGAGCCTCCATCGACGCCGGGACGAAGGGTGCCGTGCGCGAGGCCGTGGAGACGGCCCTCGACATGCTCGATTCCGGCACGGCGCGGGTGGCCGAGAAGGTCGGCGACGAGTGGCAGGTCAACCAGTGGCTCAAGAAGGCGGTGCTGCTCTCCTTCCGCCTCAACGACATGGAGATCATCCATGGCGGCCCCGACGGGGCGAACTGGTGGGACAAGGTGCCCTCGAAGTTCGAGGGCTGGAAGAAGAAGCAGTTTCGCGAGGCCGGCCTGCGGGCGGTCCCCGGAGCGATCGCGCGCCGCGGCGCCTACATCGCGTCGGGCGTCGTGCTGATGCCCTCCTTCGTCAACCTCGGCGCCTATGTCGGCGAGGGCACGATGGTCGATACCTGGGCGAGCGTCGGCTCCTGCGCGCAGATCGGCAAGCACGTCCACCTGTCTGGCGGTGTCGGCATCGGTGGCGTGCTGGAGCCGATGCAGGCCGCGCCGACCATCATCGAGGACAATTGCTTCATCGGCGCCCGCAGCGAGGTGGTCGAGGGCGTGATCGTCGGCGAGGGCAGCGTGCTCTCGATGGGCGTCTATATCGGCGCCTCGACCAAGATCGTCGACCGCACCACCGGCGAGGTCCTGTACGGCCGCGTGCCGCCCTACTCGGTCGTGGTCTCGGGCAACATGCCGGGCAAGGCGCTGCCGGACGGCTCGCCGGGGCCGGGGCTGTACTGCGCCGTCATCGTCAAGCGTGTCGATGCGGGCACCCGCGCCAAGACGGCGATCAACGAGTTGCTGCGAACCTGATCCTTTGCCCTCGACCGCACCGGGTCGAGGGTGCCGGCCGCCTGGGCGGCGACGCGCGGTCGCGCTCTGGAGGATAGGCCAAACTCCAGGGCCGCTGGCAGGGCCACTGGCAGGGCCACTGGTAAGAATCGGAACCGGCGCGGGAGCGGACGAGGGTCATGATCGAACCGGCAGTGTCCGCCCGAAGCTTCAGCCTCACGGTCGCGGGCCGTGTCCTGCAGATGCCCTGCGACGTGGTCGGCAGCGGGCCGGACGCGCTGCTGCTGCCGGCCCTCTCGTCGATCTCCGCTCGTGCCGAGATGCGGCCGCTCGCCAAGGACCTCGGCCACGAGTTCCGCTGCCTGATCCCCGATTGGCCCGGCTTCGGCAACCAGGCGCGGGCGCCGCTGCCGATGAATCCCGACACGATGCACGCCTTCCTCGACGCGCTGTTCGTGGAGAAGCCCGGCCCCTACGCCCTGGCGATCGCGGCCGGGCACGCGGCGCCCTATCTCGTCGCGGCGGCGCGCCGGCATCCGGGCCTGTTCGGGCGGATCGTCCTCGTGGCCCCGACCTGGCGCGGGCCGCTGCCCACGGCGATGGGCCCCGAGCGCCGCGGCCTGTTCACGGCCCTGCGCCGGGCGGTGGAACTGCCGCTCGTCGGCGACGCGCTCTACCGCATCAACATCAGCCGGCCCGTGATCAGGATGATGATGCGCGCCCATGTCTATGCCGATCCCGACCACGTCACGCCCGGGATCATCGCCGACAAGCAGGCCGTGACCCGCCAGATCGGCGCGCGCTTCGGCACCGCGGCCTTCGTCACCGGCGGCCTCGATCCCTACGAGACCCGCGAGGCCTTCCTGTCGCTGTTCGAGGGTCCCGGCCTGCCGCCGATCCTGGTGCTGCGGCCCGAACGGGCGCCGCGCCGCTCCGGCGCCGAGATGGACGCCCTGATCGCCACCGGTCGCGTCAGCCGGGAATCGGTTCCCGGGGCGCTCAGCGCACATGAGGAATATCCCGGCGAGGTCGGCGAGGCGATCCGCGCCTGGGGATGACCCGTGACCGCCTCCCTCCGCTTGCGGGGAGAGGTTCAGGCCGTCCGACGCGGCTCCGGTACCGCGACCTGCGGTGCGATCGGCGCGGCCGCGATCAGCGCGTCGGAGGCCGCTTCGAGCCGATCCTGCAGATGCGCCAGGAAGGCGGCGCGTTCGAGCCCCGGCGCGATCGGCGGCAGGAACGCGATCACCGTGGTGCCGGAGCGCCGGACGAAGCTGCGGCGGGGCCAGTACAGGCCGGTATCGAGCGCCACGGGCAGGCAGGGGACACCGAGCGCCGCGTAGAGGTGGGTGATGCCGAGCTTGTACGCCGGAGGAGCCCCCGGGGCCCGGCGAGTCCCCTCGGGGAAGATGATGAGCTGGCGGCCCTCGCGGATCGCTCCTGCGGCCGCTTCGTTCATCGTCGCCATCGCCTTGGCGCCGCGGTTGCGGTCGATCGCCACCATGCCGCTGCGCGAGAGGTACCAGCCGATCAGCGGGATCCACATGAGCTCGCGCTTGAGGATGTAGGTGAAGTTCGGGAGGACCGTGAGGAGGGCCAGGGTCTCGAGGGCGGATTGATGCTTGGCCGCCACGAGGCAGGCGCCGGCGGGCCGGTTCTCCAGCCCGCGGAATTCCACCTCGATGCCGGCCACCACCCGCAGCAGCCACAGGGTGGTCCGTCCCCAGAGCTGCGCCAGCCGGACCACCGCCCGACGCGAGACGAGGGTCGGCAGGCCCCCCAACGCGATCAGCGCGGTGGCGAGATAGAAGGCGAGGTTGAAGGCGAGCGAACGGAGGACGAGCATCGGCGACCCGGATCAGGCTGCCCCGCCGAGGACGGGGTCGGCCGACGGGTGTAGCGCGCCGGCCAAGCCTTCACCATCGCCCAGGGCGGCTCGTCGGTCTCAATAGCCATCCGCGAGGGTACCGCGCTGGCGCGGGTCGGCCGCACCCGCGAGCAGGCCGTCGACCGCCATGACCGAGTTGGCGGAGCCGGAACTCCGCCCGACCACGACGCGGTGGCCGCGGGCGCGCAGGAGCGCGAGGGTGTCGGGCGAGATCCCCTCCTCGACGGTCAGCACGTCGGGCCGCCACTGGTGGTGGATGCGCGGGGCCGCCACGGCCTGGGCGAGGTTGTGGCGGAAATCGACGAGGCCGACGATGACCTGCAGGACCGTCGAGATGATGCGGCTGCCGCCGGGGCTTCCGGTGACGAGGACGAGGTGGCCGTCCCGGAACAGGAAGGTCGGGGTCATCGAGGAGAGGGGGCGCCCCCCGGGCGAGACCGCGTTGGCCCGGCCGCCGACGAGGCCGTAGGCGTTCGCCGCACCGACCTTGGCGGAGAAGTCGTCCATCTCGTTGTTGAGGAGGACGCCGGTCCCCTCCGCCACGAGGCCGAGCCCATAGGAGAAGTTGAGGGTCGTGGTGTTGGAGACCGCGTTGCCCTGCCCGTCGACGATCGAGACATGCGTCGTCTGGTCGGATTCGTGGGCAAGCGGATCACCCGACTTGATGCTGTCGGCGGTACGCGCCCTGGCGGGATCGATGGCTGCCCGCAGGGCCGCGCCGTAGGCTTTCGACGTGAGTCCCCGGACGGGCACCTCCGCTCGGGCCGGGTCGCCGAGCCAGGTGGCGCGGTCGGCATAGGCGGGCTTCATCGCCTCGGCGAGATGGTGGAGGGCGTCGGCGCTGCCGGCCCCCATCCGGGCGAGATCGAAGCCCTCCAGGACGTTGAGGATCTCGATGAGGTGGATACCGCCCGAACTCGGGGGCGGCATCGAGACGACCTCGTAGCCGCGGTAGCTGCCCCGGACCGGTTCACGGATCTCGGTGCGATAGGCGGAGAGATCATCCGCCGTCATGATGCCGCCCGCTCCCCGCACGGCGGTGGCGACGCGCTCGGCGACGGGGCCGCGATAAAACGCGTCGGGTCCCTGCTCGGCGATAGCCTTGAGGGTGCCGGCGAGGTCGGCCTGGACGAGCCGGCTGCCGCGAGGCAGCGGTGCGTCGCCCGAAAAGAAGATCGCCCGGCTCGACGGCCAGCGCCCGAGGAGCCCGGCCGATCCGGACAGTGAATCGGCGAGCCCGCCCTCCACCGGGATGCCGTCGCGGGCCAGCGCCTCGGCCGGGGCGATGAGCTCGGCGAGGGTGAAGCGGCCCGAGCCGTAGAGGCGGTGCGCCTCGGCGAGACCGCGCACGGTGCCCGGCACGCCGACGGCCTTGCCGCTTCGGGTGGAGGCGGCGCGGTCGGGTTCGCCGCGCGCATCGAGAAACATGTCGGGATGGGCAGCGGCGGGTGCGGTCTCGCGGTAGTCGATGGCGACGGTGGCGGCCGGGTCGGCGCGGTGGATCAGCATGAAGCCGCCGCCGCCGAGGTTGCCCGCCTGCGGCAGGGTCACGGCGAGGGCGAAACCGACCGCCACGGCCGCATCGACGGCGTTGCCGCCCTTCTTCAGGATCTCGACGCCGACGCGGGTCGCCAGGGCGTCCTGGGATGCCACCATGCCGTTGCTGGCGAGGACCGGCAGGACACGGGCATCGGCGGAGGGGATCGGCTGGGCGCGAAGAGGCGCGATGTCTCCGAGGAGCGGTCCACCGAGAAGAATCACGAACCCGGCAAGACAGAGGTGCCGGAAGGGAGCCCTAATCGTCGTCGCTCTCGTCGGGTGCCGCATAGAATCCTTCCGCACCCAGGCCCTCGTCCATCATCATGCGGGCGCGGGCCCGCAGCTTCTCGGTCTCGCTCTTCAACTGGCCGCAGGCGGCGAGGATGTCGCGCCCGCGCGGCGTGCGCACCGGCGAGGCGTAGCCGGCGTCGTAGACGATTTCGGCGAAACGCTCGATCCGCTCCCAGTCGGAGCAGGCATAGGCGGAACCCGGCCAGGGATTGAACGGAATCAGGTTGATCTTGGCGGGGATCCCCTTGAGGAGGCGCACCAGCTCGCGCGCATCCGCATCGGTGTCGTTGATGCCCTTGAGCATCACGTACTCGAAGGTGATGCGCCGGGCATTGTTGAGTCCCGGATAGGCCCGGCAGGCGGCGATGAGCTCGGCCAGCGGATACTTGCGGTTGAGGGGCACGAGCGTGTCACGCAGGTCGTCGCGGACCGCGTGGAGCGAGATCGCCAGCATGGCGTGCGCATCGGTGCCGAGCCGCTGCATCTGCGGCACGACGCCCGAGGTCGAGACGGTGATGCGCCGGCGCGAGAGCCCGAGCCCGTCCTGGTCGGCCATGACGCCGACCGAGTCGATCACGGCGTCGGCGTTGTAGAGGGGCTCGCCCATGCCCATGAACACGATGTTGGTCACCGCCCTGCGGGTCTCGTCGGCACCGGCCTGGACCGGGTTCTGGCCGGCCCAGTCGTTGAGGCGGTCGCGGGCCACCACCACCTGCGCGGTGATCTCGGCGGCGGTGAGGTTGCGCACGAGGCGCTGGGTGCCGGTGTGGCAGAACGAGCAGGTCAGGGTGCAGCCGACCTGCGAGGAGACGCAGAGCGTGCCCCGCCCGCGGCCGGGAATGTAGACGCACTCAATCTCGGCGCCGCGGTTGTGGTCGTGCCGGCCGGTGGACGGCATGCGCAGCAGCCACTTGCGGGTGCCGTCGCGAGACACCTGCTCGGTGACCACTTCGGGCCGGTCGAGGGTGTAGGCCTCGGCGAGCTGCGCCTTGAGACCCTTGCTGACATTGGTCATGTCGGAGAACTGGTTGGCGCCGCGCACGTTCACCCAGTGCCAGACCTGGGCGCTGCGCATCTTCTGTTCGCGCTCGGAGACCCCGATGGCGGCGAGCCGGTCCTTCAGGTCCTCGCGCGTCAATCCGACCAGCGAGGAACGGCCCGTTGGCACGGCCTCGGGCACGAAATCGGGGGTCTTCTCGATTGTCGGAACGGCGCGCGTCTCGCGCGCCGCGGTGTCGAACGACGCCGTCGCCATGGAATGTCAAAAGCCTTCGGACTGGGAATGCCAGCCCGATATAGGCGATTCCGGGCCGGAACGCGAATGGCGCACCGGCCGGGAGACGGAACCCCGTCAGGGGATCACGGATCGAAGCCCTACTGGGCGGGTTTGGGCTCGACCTGTCCGGCAGCGGCGGCCGGCAGGAGGACGTCCTTGGCCACCGTGCCTTCGGGACCGTATTCCCCCGCCACCGCGAGGCACGAGCGCTCCCGGTTGAGCTGCATCTGGTTGGACATCAGAGCGAACATCGTCTGGACCTTGGCGCCGAAGGGGCCACGCGGGGCCACGTCCTTGGGATCGACGTTCTGCTTCTGGAGCAAGGCGTCGAACTGGTCGACGCCGATCCGGTAGCCGCAGACATTGGCGGCCGAGAAGATGTAGGCGGCGAATTCGAGCGCCTTCGGGTTCGGCGCGTTGCGTATCTGCGCTTGGGCGAGGCCGGGGGCGCACAGCAGCGCGAGGCCGAGGGCAAGACGGATCGGGAAAAAGGGCGATGGCGTGGACATGGTGGATGTTTCCTCGTCGCGCCGTGCGGTCCTTGCCTTGTGCGGCCCGCTTCGGCTGAGCCGACATAGGTCGCGCGGCTTCGCGAGCCAAGGGATTCCGCCGGACCGTGGGGACGCAGGGCTTTTCGGACCAGGACCTGACGGGGACGCGGGAAAGATGCCGCTTCGAGCGAATGCGGTCTCAGTCGAGGCGCCAGTCGATCGGCGCAATGCCGCGCTCGCCGAGCCACGCATTGGCGCGGTCGAAAGGCCGCGAGCCGGAGAAGTCGCGCAGGCGGTTCAGGGGCGAGGGATGGCCGGACTCGATGACGCCATGGCGGGTCCGGTCGACGAGGGCGGCGCGGGCGCGCGCCTGAGCGCCCCAGAGGAGGAATACCACCGGTCTCTCGCGCGCGGACAGGAACGCCACGACCTCGTCGGTGAGCGCCGACCATCCGTAGTGCAGATGCGCCCCGGCCCGGCCGGCCTCCACGGTCAGGGCCGCGTTGAGGAGGAGAACGCCCCGCTCGGCCCAGGGAGTGAGGTCACCGCGGGGCGGCACCGGAATCCCCCCTGGCGCCTCCGCCAGGATCACCTTGAGGGAGGCCGGCAACCGGCGCCTTCCGACATACGAGAAGGCGAGCCCATTGGCGTCGCCGGGGGTCGGGTAGGGGTCCTGCCCGAGGATGACGGCCTTCACTCCCTCGGGAGGGGTCAGGCTCAAGGCGTTGAACACGTCGTCGGGACGGGGCAGGACCGTCGCCCCCTCGGCGATCCGCGCATCGACCCTGGCGGCGACCGCGTCCGCCATGCCGCCCGAGAAGAACGGCAGGGACGACCATCCGGACCCGGATGCGCGAAAACGGCGGAGGGCCGCGGTGAGCGATCCCTCGGCCATCACCGGACCACGATGCGCCCCTGCGCCTCGACGTTCAGGGGGGCGGTGTCGCGGATATAGGTCATGACCTCGCTCGCCATCAGCTTGCCGTCGCTGGGGGAGACCAGGGTACGGCCCTGCGACAGCACCACGTAGTTGTTTCCGCCATCGAACAGGAAGCTGTTGGAGGCGACGGTGTAGTCGCGCGCCTCGTCGAGGGGCACGCCCCCGACCTCGATCGCGCTGATCCGGCGCCCGGTCGGAGCGGAGGCATCGACCGTGACGACGAGGCCCGAAACCTGCGGGAAGCGTCCGGATGGGCGCCCGAGCTCCGAGAAGCCGGCTTCGAGGAGGCTTCGGATCTGCGCCCCGTTCAGGGAGACCAGCACCGTGGTGTTGCCGAAGGGGAGCTCGCTCAGGATGTCGCGCCGGGTCAGCACGGTGCCGGCCGGATAGAGCTTGTCTCCCCGGATGCCCCCACCATTGGTGACGGCGATGTCGGCCTTGAAGCTCGCCCGCAGGGCATCGGCCACGAGGTTTCCGAAGCTCGCCTCGCGCGCCCGCACCGTTGCGACCCGGCTGTCGAGGTTCGCCTGCGTCGCGCCGACGGGGATGTCGAGCTCGCGCGACAGCCGATCCTCGAGCCGGGACACGATGGCGCCGGCTTCCGCGTCGGGCGGCACGGTGCTGGTGTCGTGGATGCGAAAGCTCGCCCGCCAGGCGACCAGGCGCGTCTTGCCCTCCCCGCTCACGGTGGCGAACACGTCCATCGCGGTGACGAAGCGGGCGTCGAAACTCGATTCCACCATGGCGCGCTGGCCGTCGTAGCGCACCACGAGGTCGTGGTCGTGGCCCGAGAGCAGGATGTCGACGAGGCCGCTCGCCAGGATGGCATCGTCGAGGATGCGCCCCGTATGGGCGACGCAGACGACGAGGTCGGCGCCGGCCTCACGAAGAGCGGGCGCCTCGCGGCGCAGGGCGGCGAGTTCGGGCTCGAAACGCAGGTCGCCGGGGCTGGATTTCTCGGAAGTCGTCGAGAGCGTGATCCCGACGAGCCCGACCCTGATGCCTCCTAGCGTGACGAGAGTGCTGTCGCGCAGACCCTTCATGGGGCGGCCCTGCTCATCGCGCAGGTTGGCGGCGAAGACGGGGAAGTTCGCCTCGCCCATCCGCTGCGCGAAGACGGCCGGACCGAAATCGAACTCGTGGTTGCCGGGTACGAAGATGTCGGGGGGCGCCAGGTTGAGCAGTTCGACGATATGGGCGCCGCGATCGAACCCCGACATCAACGAGGGAGAGAGCGAGTCGCCGGCATGGGCATAGAGCATCGGGACGCCACGCGACCGTTCGGCCCGGACCACGGCGGTGAGGCGCGCGAAGCCGCCGCGGCCGTCGACCTCGCCCATGCGGTAGACGTCGTTGACGAGGAGGAGCGTGAAGGTCGGTTCCTGGACCAGGATGTTGGGCGCGGCATGAGCCTCGCCGGCCAACCCCGTCGCCAACCCCGCTCCGAGTCCGAGGCTCAGCGTCTGGCGGCGGTTGGGAAGGGACATGGTTCACACATCTCCGAAGCCGTGGCGTTGACGATCAGGATCCCGTCTTAGATCGACGACCATGAAGGCACGACAACAGGGTGACGGCCGATCCGGGGAGAGAGGCCTATTTCGACGCGAAGGTATCGCGCACCGCCTTGGCATTCCGTCGCAGCATCGGCATGACCCAGGCGCCGGAGGCCAGGAAGGCCGCCGCCGGCATCGGCTCGAGATCGATCGCGAGCCGGCCGGCAAGACCGGGATTGGCGAGAGCCGGCACCGGAGCATCGGTCCTGGCATAGACCACCGTGGTATCCTCCCGCCAGAAATCGGGATGCGGCACGAGGCCGGCCCGGCGCGCGGTGAGATCGAGGGTCTGGCGGACGAAGCCGTGGACATGGGCGAAATGGAAGCGCTCGTGCGGCGGCTTGCCGGTGGCGGCCATGTTGGGCACGGCGATGTAGAGGAGCCCGTCGGGCTTGAGCCAGCGGGCGAGGCGCTCGGCGACATTGGCGGGATCGCGAAGGTGCTCGAAGACGTGATGGGTCGTGATGACGTCGAAGTGGCCGGCGGGAAACCGGTCGTCGTCGGCCTCGTCGAGGACGTCGACCCCGTATTGCGAGCGCGCGAAAGCCGCATAGTCACGCCCCGGCTCGACACCGACGGCCTCGCAGCCGAGATTGCGCACCGCGGCGAGGAACTCGCCCGACCCAGAGCCGAAATCGAGCACGCGCGCGCCCGGCACCAGCTTGGGGGCGAGGAGCGTCGCGCGGAACTCGGCCTCGCGGGCGCTGCGCTTGAGATGGTGCCGCGGCGGCCCGCCGGCGAAGGCGAGCTGGTAATCCGCCCGGTAGGCATGGGCATAGTAATGCGCCAGCTCGTCGGGGGTCGGCATCGGATCGGTGCGGATCAGGCCGCATTGCACGCAAGCCACGGAGGTCAGCGTCTTCAGGCGGCGGTCGCTCTTGGCCACCACCACCGTCTCGGCGCAGGTGCAGAGATTGCAGGCCGTCGCTTCACCCTTGTACGGGTAGCCGATGAACGGCACGAAGTGGTTGAGGAAGTACCGGGGAGACGGCATGTCGCGCCTTGATCGATCGCCTCATCGCTGGCAGGGCCTGTGATCTAGATAGATATGCCAGGGCACACAACCGTGATGCCGAGGCGGCCGGCCACGCCCGTCCGTTCCGGGGCGGCCCAGCGGACATTGCGATGCGGAAAACATCATGAACGAACGCGTCGAACCGGCCTCGCTGGGGGCGAACCAGCCGTTGGCCCCCGCCGGCACCCTTCCGGGCAGCTTGCCCACCGAGCACCCGCCCGTGCGCTGGGGCCGGGTCGGCGTGCTCCTGATGAATCTCGGGACGCCCGAGGGCACCAGCTACTGGCCGATGCGGCGCTACCTCAAGGAATTCCTCTCGGACCGGCGCGTCATCGAGGTGCCGCGGCTGATCTGGTGGCCGCTCCTCAACCTCGTGATCCTGACCAAGCGCCCGGGGCCGAAGGGCCGCGACTACGCGAGCGTGTGGAACAACGAGCGCAATGAGGGTCCGTTGAAGACCATCACGCGGGGCCAGTGCGAGCGCCTGCAGGAGATGATGGGCGAGCGCGTCGTGGTCGACTGGGCGATGCGCTACGGCAAGCCCGAGGTGTCGCTGCGGCTGCAGGCCCTGCTCGACCAGGGCTGCGACAAGATCCTCCTGGTGCCGCTCTACCCGCAATATGCCGCCGCGACCTCGGCCACCGCCTGCGACCAGGCCTTCAAGGCCTTGATGCAGATGCGCTGGCAGCCCACCGTGCGGGTCTCGGCGCCCTATCACGACGACCCGGTCTATATCGAGGCGATGGCGCAATCGATCCGCGAGGGGTTGGCCAAGCTCGATTTCGAGCCGGAGGTGATCCTGACCTCGTTCCACGGGGTCCCGAAATCCTACCTCCTCAAGGGCGATCCCTATCATTGCCAGTGCGTGAAGACCGGCCGCCTCATCCGCGAGGCCTTGGGCTTCTCGGCCGAGCATATGCGCACCACCTTCCAGTCACGCTTCGGCAACGAGGAATGGCTGCGCCCCTACACCGACGAGACCGTGCAGACTCTCGCCAAAAGCGGCATCAAGCGCATGGCGATCGTGGCGCCGGGCTTCACCGCCGATTGCCTGGAGACGCTGGAAGAGCTCGACGGCGAGAACCGGCACTATTTCGAGGACAATGGCGGCGAGCACTTCGCCTACATCCCGTGCCTGAACGACAGCGAGCTCGGAATGAAGGTGATCGCCAACGTCGTGAACCGGGAGCTGCAGGGCTGGGCCTGACGGCCCAGGGCTGAGCCGTCAGGCCGCTGTCGCCAAACATCGCCGGGGTTGATAAGGGCTTGAGTCGAGATGACGAGCCCCACCGAGGCGGCGAGCGAACCATGACGATACCGGAGGCGGGCGGCGCCATCGAAGAGAGCCAGGCCCAGGCGCGCCTGCTCGGCCACCTCGTCGGGGCCGGCTATGCCGGCGTGACGCCGCCGGTGCTCCAGCCGGTCGAGCCGTTCCTCGAACTGTCGGGGGAGGAGATCCGCCGGCGCATCTTCGTGACCCAGGACGCAGCCGGGACCGAGTTCTGCCTGCGGCCGGAATTCACGATCCCGGTCTGCCGGCATCACCTCGCGCGGGCTTCCTCGACGAGCGCGGATTACAGCTATCTCGGGCCGGTCTTCCGTCTCGCCCGCGGCGAGCCGGACGAGTTCCTCCAGGCGGGCATCGAGTCGATCGGCCGGACCGACATCCCGGCGGCGGATGCCGAGGTGGTCGGCCTCGCGCTCGATGGCCTTGCCCTCCTCGGGCGCACGGATGTGGAGGTCCGCCTCGGCGACATGGGCCTGATCGACAGCTTCCTCGACGCGCTGGAGGTGCCGCCCGCGGCCAAGCGCCGGACAGTGCGGGCGCTGGCCGGCGGGCGCTCCCTCGACGAGGTCGCCAATCCCGCCACCGTCGAGGACCCGCATGCGGGCCTGCTCGCCGCGATCCAGGGTCAGGACCCGCGGGGCGTGCGGGCCTTCGTCGAGGACGTGCTCTCGATCGCGGGGATCTCGCGAGTCGGCGGCCGCAGCGCCGGCGAGATCGCCGAGCGCTTCCTCGCCAAGGCGGCGGCGCAGGCCAATGGCGGAACCGGGCTCAACGCGGAGAACCGCGCATTGATCGAGCGCTATCGCGCGATCTCGGCCGACCCCGACCGGGCCGCCTCCGAGATCCGCGCCCTGGTCCGGGACGCGCGCCTCGACCACCCTCCCCTCGACGAGGCGATCTCGCTCCTCGAGGAGCGCACCGGCTTCATGGCGGCGCGCGGGCTCGACGTCGAGCGCGTCCGGTTCTCGGCCGGGTTCGCGCGCAACCTCGACTATTACACCGGCTTCATCGTCGAGGTGAGGGCGTCGGGTTCCGATGCGATCCTCGTCGGCGGTGGACGCTACGACGGGCTGCTCCAGCATCTCGGCAGCGCCGTGCCGGTCCCGGCGGTGGGCTGCGCCTTCTGGCTGTCTCGGATCACCGCATCCGGACAGCCGACGCAGGCCCGAGGGGCATGACGATGTCGGACGCGAGTGGCGCGAAGGTCCAGG
>NZ_CAXUJR010000050.1:0-24526 GCF_964251405.1 uncultured Methylobacterium sp. | reverse complement strand
GAAACCCTCTCGGCGATGCTGAAGGCGTTCGGCTTCACGGATGTGCGATGCGCGACCGATGGCGCCGCCGCCTGGGAACTCCTGCGTCGGCGGCCTTTCGGGCTCGTCATCTCTGACTGGAACATGGCGCCCATGAGCGGGATCGAGCTGCTTCGCCTGATCCGTGCCGATCCCGGCCTCGGCCATGTCCAGTTCCTGATGCTCACGGCCAATGCCCGATCGGCCTCGCGGATCGCGGCTGCCGATGCCGGCGTCGACGGATTCCTGGTGAAGCCTTTCCGGCCCGATGCCCTGGCGGGCAAGATCCGCGATGTCCTTGCGGTTAAGCCGCAGCTCGATTGGGCCGGCTGACGGAGTAGCGGTGCGGCCGTCGGCGGTCCAACAGGCCTGGATCTGTCGCACGTGACCGTTCGGGCAAATGACGATAGCGTCGCGTGTCCCCTGCAAGGTTGATCGACGCGCCGGGCTGAGGCGGCGTCTGGAGCCCGAACGCTTGCCCGCTACACCTCCGGTCCTCACGCGGCGGCGATCTCTCTCGACCGCGACCGTCATCACGCTCCTGGCGATCATCCTCGTCGTGCTCATCGGCGCCGGGCAGATCGCCCGATCGCGGGCCGTCGCCCTCGCGACGGCCTCGCAGCAGGCCCAGAACCTCGCCAACGTGCTGGCGCAACACGCTTCGCGCACGATCGAGAGCGTCGACCTGATCCTCACGGGCGTTCAGGAGCGACTGCGCAATCCCGACCGCGCCGAGCTGACGGAATTCCTGGAAAGGCGTGCGGCGACGCTGCCGCAATTGCACAAACTTCAGGTCATGAACCCGGAGGGCGACTGGATCTTCGATTCCGCCGGTCCGCATGCACCACGGAGCAGCGCTGACCGTGCCTATTTCAACTGGCACCGGCAGAACGAGGAACAGGTTCTCCACATCGACGTCCCGATCACGAGTCGTTTCGGAGACGCCACCGTCATCCCGCTCTCTCGACGGCTGTCGAAAGCCGACGGGAGCTTCGATGGTGTCGTCAGCGCGACCCTGCTCGCCGATCACTTCCGCGCCTTCTACGACAGCATCAAGATTGGCCAGGACAGTGCGATCGGCCTGTGGCTCGGCGACGGTCGTCTGCTGGTTCGGGAGCCGGTCCCCTCCCCGACAATGACCCGCGACATCTCGGGCGGGCGCCTGTTCACGCAGTCTCTCCGTCAGGCTTCATCCGGCGTGCTGTTGACGCCGGCGTCCACGGTCGATGGCCTCGCACGGATCGTCGGCTTCCAGCGCCTGGATCGGTCTCCGCTCGTGGTGACGGCGTCGGTCTCGATGGACGACGCGCTGGCGGCATGGCGGTACGACGCTATCCTGCAGGCCGTCGTCATGGCGATTGCAACCCTCGCGCTCGGCGCGCTCGCCGCCGGCCTCGAACGGCGAAATCGCCGCATCGCCGCGAGCGAGCGCATCTCCGAAGAGACCCGGGCCTTGTTCAAGGGCCTCTTCGCGAACGCCACCGACTGCCTCTACGTGTACCGCATCGAGGAAGATGGCGGCTTCCGTCTGGAGACCTGGAATCCTGCCGCTGCGGCGGCGCGTGGCGTGGAGCAGGACGCCGCGCAGGGCAGGCCGTTGCCGGATATCGTCGGCCCCGAAGAGGCCGCGAAGGTGTCGACGGAACTCACGCGCGCGGTTGCGACCGGAGGATCGGTCCGGAGCGAAGACCAATCCGTAGTCGGTGGCGAACGCAGGATCTGGGACGTCATCCACGTACCGCTTCGCGATCCGCACACCGATCGGATCACCCGGATCTTCGTGGGCTCCCGCGACATCACTCACTTGAAGTCCGCCGAGGCCGAGGCGCGTGAGGCGAACCGGCTGCTGATGCTGGCCGAGCAGGTGGCCGAGATCGGACACTGGCACGTCGCGCTGCCGTCGCGGGCGTTGACTTGGTCCGACGGGATCTACCGCATCCACGGTCTCGATCCGGCCGCCTTCACGCCGACAGTCGAAGCCGCCGTCTCGCTCTATCACCCGGCCGATCGAGCCGCCGTGACCGCCCACATCGAGCGGGCAATGGAGAGCGGCGTCGATTTCGCCTTCGAGCTGCGCATCGTGCGTCCCGATGACAGCATCCGGCATGTCCAGGTCCGCGGCTTCTGCGAAGCGTCCACCGGCGACGGGCCGGAGTGCCGCACGCTGTTCGGCGTCTTCGCGGACATCACCGAACTGAAACAGGCCGAGCGGGCACTGGCCGAGAAATCCGCTCTGTTCGAGGCGACCCTGCACAGCATGAACCAGGGTCTCCTGATGATTGCCCCGGACGGTACCGTGCCGGTCGCCAACGGTCGGGCGCTCGCGCTCCTCGGCCTTCCCGCTGAGCTGATGGCGCTCCGCCCGACCTACCGCGCCCTACGCGAGCACATGCGCGGGACGGGAAGCTGGGGGCAGTCGATCGAACATGCGAATTACTGGTATCTTGACCAAGACAGGCGGACCACAGACTTGATCTCCGAGCGTCGGCGGTCCGATGGGAGCGTGATCGAGATCCGGTCCCTGCCGACGCATGACGGGGACGGTTACGTCCAGACGATCACCGATATCACCGAGCCGCGGCGGGCGGAGCAGCGCCTGCGCGACAGCGAGGCGCGCTATCGGCTGCTGGCCGATCACACGTCGGACCTGATCGTCCTCGGCGACGTCCACGGGACGCCGACCTACGTCTCCCCGGCGGTGACGAGAATCCTCGGCTACGGCGTCGCGGAGGTCATGCAAGGCGGACTGATCGACGTGACGTTGGAGGAGGACCGTTCGCTACTCACGGCCGGCCTCCGGGCTCTCAACGCGCAGAACCCGGCTGGCTCGGTGGTCTACCGGATGCGTCACAAGGCCGGGCGCGACGTCTGGATCGAGGCGGCGTTCCGCTGGGTCGAAGAGGACGGTATCGCGCAGATCGTGATGGCCCTGCGCGACGTGACCCTGCGTCAGCGTCAGGCGAAGCATCTCGAACAGGCCAAGATCGCCGCCGAAGCCGGGGCACGCATCAAGACCGAATTCCTGGCCAATATGAGCCACGAACTCCGCACCCCGCTCACCGGGATGCTCGGCGTCCACGACCTTCTCAAGAGCGATCCGACCCTGAGCCCGGCCCAGGTCCGGCTTGTCGGCCTCGCCCAGGAATCCGGCCGTTCGCTCCTGACGATCGTCAACGACATCCTCGACTTCTCGAAAATGGAAGCCGGGGAGCTCACGATCGATGCGGTCCCGTTCGGCATCCGTGCCCTCATCGCGAGCTGCTGCGAACTCGTGGCGGAGTCCGCGCGCGATCGCTACCTGACCCTGAGCACCGATATCGCCCCGGACTTGCCTGACGCGTTCGTGGGCGATCCGGCGCGGCTGCGCCAAGTGCTTCTCAACCTCGCCACCAACGCCATCAAGTTCACGCCATCGGGCACTGTGACCATCACGGCCCGCTGGCTGGACCGGGATGGCCGGCAACGCCTGCGTATGGAGGTGATCGATACGGGGATCGGTATCGCGGCCGACAAGCTGCCGCGCCTGTTCCAGCGCTTCAGCCAGGCGGACGGATCGATCTCCCGGACCTATGGCGGAACCGGGCTGGGTCTCGCGATCTCGCGGCGGCTCACCGAGCTGATGGGCGGACAGCTCGGGGTCGTCAGCGACCTCGGCGCTGGCTCGACCTTCTGGTTCGAGGTGCCCCTCGACCTTCAGGTCGCGGGCCAAACGGACAGCCGCTCGACCGGAGCGGTCGCGCCCGCGCCGCGCACCTACAGAATCCTGTTCGCGGAAGACAACCCGGTCAACCAGGAGATCATCGCGGCGGTCCTCCGGCGGAAGGGCCACGCCGTCGAGACCGTGAGTGATGGGGCCGCGGCGGTCGCCGCCGTCGAGGCCGACGCGGCCCTCGACATCGTCCTGATGGATGTCCAGATGCCGGGACAGGACGGACTGACCGCAACCTCCCTGATCCGCAGCCGCGAAGCCGCGACGGGTCGCCGACGCCTGCCCATCGTCGCCCTGACCGCCAATGCGCTCGCCGACGAGGTCGCGCGCTGCCGGGAGGCCGGCATGGATGCCCACGTCGCCAAGCCGGTGGATTGGACAGAGCTGTTCGCCGTGATCGATCGAATCGTCTGGGACACCGTGGATTCGGGTGCCGTTCAGTCGGATCGCGCAGCCGTTCTCGATGACGACACGCTGGACATGCTCACCGAGATCCTCGGTCGCCACCGTATTCCGGCCCTCCTCTCGGCGTTCGTCGACGACCTGCGGCTGCGTATCGAGCGGCTGAGGGATCCGGGTGCGACCTGTCAAATCCTGCGGGAGAATGCACACGCTCTCATTTCCCTCGCCGGACAACTCGGCTTCATCGAATTGTCCGGACTCTGCGCTGAGCTTGAAGAGGAAGCCGAGGAGGGTGCCGGGCTCGATCGACTGCCCGAGTTGAGCGCAGCCGCCGACCGAGCAATCGACGCTGCCGGGCAGGCTCGCGATGCCCTCAAGAGTGAGCGCGTGAGCCCACCTCGGCGGACCGCGTCCGGCTGAGGCGATCGTGCAGACCCAGAGACCCGCTATTGTTGCCTCAGCCAGGCGGCTGCGGTGGGGAGGTCAGGGCCGATAGGCCGGTGCCGCCTGCAGCGTCGCCTTCGTCTGCCGGATCTCGGCACGGACTGGACCGCCACCTGTTCCTGCGACCGGCACCGTCGCCGTGCCGCGGGATTGATCCTTGGCGGCGGCCGATCCCGTGGCGTCGTTGACCGCTCCGCCACGCTTCTCGTCAATGGTTGCCAGAACGTCGTTCGAGACCTGGGCACCGGGCATGGTCTGCGGACCTGACGTAGCGGCCGCCTCCCCGCTCGGTGCGTTGGCGGGTGCCGTGCTGGAACGGGACGTCGTTCCACTTCCGGCTTCGCCCATGTTCCAGACGATCTGGTCGAAGGGGACGGCGATCCGCTTTTCCCCGATGCCGAGGAAGCCGCCGACGCCGACCACGACGGCTTGAGCGCGGCCGCTTGCATCGATGATGATCTCCTCGGTCCGACCGATCCGCTCGTGATCCATCCCGCTGACCTCGACACCAACGAGCTTCGAGGCACGCAGGCCACCGGGCGGCGGCTCGGTCAGGAAACCCATCGCCCCGGGATTCGGCTGGGCAAATGCCGGAGCGACGCTGAAGGCTAGCGACAACAGGGCGACGGCGCTTTGGGTGGATCGGTTCATGGTATCCTCCGGGGCCGGCTTTGACCGGCGGCGAGCCCGATTCAGGCTCGCGCGCGGATTGGGGACCGGCCTAGACGGGACCCGGCCAAGCACGGCCGGAGCGAAGGCCGGCCGGCCTCCACCCACTCAACGGTCTCAGGACCGCGACGGTTCAGAAGACCTTCGACGAGGGCCGTGAGGCTCCTCGTGCGCCGTGAACTCCCTCAGCGAGCCGCGTCGAGGAACTTCAGGTCGAGAGCCGCCAGGGACATCAGCGGTGCCGGCATGACGACGCCGGCTCGGCGCATCCCGCGAGCCGAGGCCTGACAGGCAGCGATATCATTCGCGTTGATCGCCGCGTCCGCCTTCTCGACCTCTTCGGGCGCCGGTTTCTTGGGCGGAGGCGCGGCCGGAGCGGCGGGCACTGCCGCAGGGGCAGCAGCCTGCGTCTGAGGAGCTGCACCGGACGGGGCTGCGGCGTTCTGAGAAGCGCCCTGAGGTCCGGCCGCGCCCGGGCCGCCATTGGGAACGGGACCGCTGAGGCCGGCCGACTTCTGCGGTTCGCCGCCGGCAGGTGGTGTCGCGACCGTACCGCCTGGATTCGGCGCCTGAACGGCGCTCTGCGTGCTCGGCGCGGCGGCCGGAGCGGGGGCGGGCGGCGGATGCAGGAAGGCGGCGAGTTCCTTGCAGATATTCGCCGGAACGCCCGCCCCCGTCGTCGCCTGTGCCGAGACGGCGGTCGGCAGGAGAACGGCCGTCACGAGTAGAACAGCAGAACCCAGAGCCCGCATGATACGCTTCTCCCGCTGCGGCACCGTGCATCCGGAGCTCGCCAATACCGCATCATGTCAGCCGCTGCGGGACGCCGGTGTCAAGGGTGGAACGGCGCCCCGAAGACCGGACCCTGCGCGGCCAGCAGCTTCAGTGCGCCAGGATCTTCGACAGGAACGTCTGGGCGCGGTCGGAGCGCGGCTTGTCGAAGAAGTCGTCCTTGCTGGCATCCTCGACGATCTCGCCGCGGTCCATGAACACAACGCGGTTGGCGACCTTGCGGGCGAACCCCATCTCGTGGGTCACCACCATCATGGTCATGCCTTCCTTGGCGAGCCCGACCATGACGTCGAGCACCTCGCCGACCATCTCCGGATCGAGGGCCGAGGTCGGCTCGTCGAACAGCATCACCACCGGGTCCATCGACAGGGCTCGGGCGATGGCGACCCGCTGCTGCTGGCCGCCTGAGAGCTGGCCCGGAAACTTCGCGGCATGAGCCGAGAGCCCGACCCGCTCGAGAAGCTTGAGGCCGCGTTTCCGCGCCTCGTCGTTGGGCCGTCCTAGCACCTTGCGCTGGCCCAGCGTGAGGTTGTCGGTGATCGAGAGATGGGGGAACAGCTCGAAATGCTGAAACACCATGCCGACGCGCGCGCGCAGCTTGGGCAGGTCGGTGCCCTTGGCTTGGACGCCGATGCCGTCCACCGTGATGTTGCCCTTTTGGATCGGCTCCAGGGCGTTCACGGTCTTGATCAGGGTGGATTTGCCCGAGCCGGACGGGCCGCAAACCACCACGACCTCGCCCTTGGTCACCTGCGTGGTGCAGTCCTTCAGGACCTGGACCGGCCCGTACCACTTGCTGATGCTGTTGATCGCGATCATCGGCGCTGTGGCCGTCGGCGAGGCGGAAGCGGACATGGGGGTGCCTTCAGCGGATGATGGCGACACGACGCTGAAGGCGCCGCACGAGGGTCGAGGCAGTCAGGCAGATCACCAGGTAGACCAGTGCTGCGAAGATATACATTTCTACGAGACGCCCATCGCGTTGGGCGACCTTCGAGGCCGCGCCCATGAAGTCGGTCAGCGAGATGACGTAGACCAGCGAGGTGTCCTGGAAGAGCACGATGGTCTGGGTCAGAAGCAGCGGCAGCATGTTGCGGAAGGCCTGGGGCAGGATGACCGTGGCCATGGTCTGGCGGTAGGTCAGTCCGATCGCCTGGGCGGCCGCGGTCTGTCCCTTCGAGATCGACTGGATGCCCGCGCGCATGATCTCGGAGAAGAAGGCGGCCTCGAACAGCGTGAAGGTCACGAGGGCCGAGGTAAAGGCGCCGACCGAAATGGGCCGTGAGGCTCCGGTCATCCATTGCCCGATATAGGGTACCAGGAAGTAGAACCAGAAGATCACCAGCACCAGCGGCAGCGAGCGCATGAAGTTCACGTAGATCTTGGCCGGGATCGCCAGCACGGCGATGCCGGACAGGCGCATCATGGCGATGAGCGTGCCGAGGATGATGCCGCCGGTTGCCGCCAGCACCGTCAGCGTGACGGTGAAGACCATGCCGGTCCCGAAAAGATACGGTAGCGACCCGAGGACGACCTTGAAATCGAAATCCGAGAACATCGGCTAACCCCGGATCACGATGACGGTTGATGAGGTGACGCTGGACATCACCGCGAACCCGGCACGGCGACGCGGGTTTCGAGCTTGCCCGCCAGGGTCACGATCAGGAGGCTGATGAGCAGGTAGATCACGGTGGCGGCCGTGAAGGCCTCGAACACCTGCGAGGAGAACTCCTGCATGGAGCGAGCCCGCGCCGTGAGTTCGAGGAGGCCGATGGTGAGGGCGACCGAGGTGTTCTTGAGATTGTTCAGGAACTCGGAGGTCATCGGCGGCAAGATGACCCGGTATGCAATGGGAAGGATCACGTACCGGTAGGTCTGTGCCGTCGTCAGGCCCAGCGCGGTGCCGGCCATCTTTTGTCCGCGCGGCAACGATTCGATGCCGGCGCGGACCTGCTCCGCCACGCGCGACGCGGTGAAGAAGCCCAGGCAGATCACCGCCGTGTAGAACGAGGCGTTCGGCAACTGCTTGAGCCAGTTACCCCAGTTTTCGGGCAGCACCTCCGGCATGACCGAGTACCAGAGGAACAGCTGGACCAGGAGCGGAATATTGCGGAACAGCTCGACGTAGCCGGTCCCGATCGCGTTGGCGGTCTTGCTCGGCAGCGTCCGCATCACGCCGATGATGGAGCCCAGCGAGAAGGCGATGATCCAAGAGCAGAGTGCGGTCGCCACCGTCCACTGCAATCCCGACAGGAGCATGTCGGCGTAGGTGCCGGTTCCCTCCGGGGACGGCTCGAAGAAGATGCTCCAGTTCCAGTTGTAGTTCATCGGCTAGGGCATGTTCTTCTGTGACGAGGGAAGGCATTGCGGGCCATGATTGCCATGAACGAGGCGGACCGCCTCCGGATCTCCGGAGACGGACTGCCCTGCGTTCAGTAGGCTGCCGGGTCGGCGCTGTCGCTCGGATTGCTGAAGGCCTTCACCATGGGCTCGCTCATGGGCAGGTTCAGGTTGATGCCGCGCGGCGGGATCGGCTTCGTGAACCACTTCTCGTAGAGCGCCTTGCCCTCGGGGCTCTTGTAGATCGCGGCCGTCGCATCATCGACGACCTTCTTGAACGACGCGTCGTCCTTGCGCAGCATAATCCCGTAGGGCTCGGGCGCCGACAGCGCCTCGGACGAGATCGCGTAGGCTCCCGGGTCCTTCGATCCGGCCGCCAGCGAGGCGAGCAGGACGTCGTCCATCACGAAGGCCACGGCGCGGCCGGTCTCGACCATCAGGAACGCCTCGGCATGGTCCTTGGCCGGCAGGATCGTGAGGCCGAGGCTGCGCGCCGTATTCACCTCGTTGATCTGCCGGATATTGGTGGTGCCCGACGTCGACGTCACCGTCTTGCCCTTGAGATCCTCGATCTTGTCGAGCTTGGCGGTCTTCTTCGCTACGAAGCGGGTCGCCGTGAGGAAGTGCGTGTTGGTGAAGGCCACCTGCTTCTGACGGTCGAGGTTGTTCGTGGTCGAACCGCATTCGAGGTCGACGGTCCCGTTGGCGATGAGCGGGATGCGGGTCGCCGAGGTCACCGGGTTGAGCTTGACCTCGAGCTTCGACAGCTTGAGGTGGGCTTTGACCGCATCGGAGACCTTATTGCAGATCTCGAAAGCGTAGCCGACCGGCTTCTGGTCGCCGTCGAGGTAGGAGAACGGCACCGAGGCGTCGCGGTAGGCGATGGTGATTGCGCCCGATTCCTTGATCTTCGCAAGGGTCCCGGTGAGGTCCTGCGCCTGTGCCGACCCGGCGGCAACCGCGGCCGTGAGGCCGAGCAGCATCGCGACGGGACGGCGCCGATGGCGCTGATGACTCGTATGCATCGGCAAACTCACTCCTGGATGATGACTTTTTTGACCCGGCATCGCTGCCTAGCGGGAGCTAGCTTATCAGCGGTCGGGCGGGCCGCAAGTAAAGGTCTTGGCCATACCGCTTTTTGCACTGGGCAAGATCCGCGCTCACGGCCGTCGAGGATCCCGGCCATTCGGTTAGCCCGGTGCACGGAGCGTGAGCCTATCGACGAAACCCTGACCGGAGAAGCACCGTTCTCGGGCAGTCACGCCGACATTTGTCGCCGGCATTGCCCGTCCCGTGTGCATGCCGGTATTCGCTTCGGCGTGCTAGCCAGCCGTTGCGAATGCGGCGTCGATCACAAGCGCGACGATCTAGGTGCCCTAGGCCGGACGCAGGCGCGCTGCTGCCTGTGCGGCTCGCAGGATCGCAGCGGGATCCGGCGCACCGGCGGGAACCACCCAGCTTCCACCGACGCAGAGGACGGGCTTGAGCGCCAACCAGTCCGGGGCGGTCGCCTCCGTGATCCCGCCGGTAGGGCAGAACCGGACCTCGCCGAATGGGCCGGCCAGCGCCTTCAGGGCCTTGATGCCGCCCGCCGCCTCCGCGGGGAAGAACTTGAATCGGTCGAGGCCGTGGTCGAGGCCGCGCATGATGTCGGCGGAATTGGCGATGCCGGGTAGGTAGGGAACGCCGCTTGCCACGGCCGCCCTGGTGAGCGGGTCGGTGAGACCGGGACTCACGATGAAGCGGGCACCGGCTCTCATCGCCGCGTCGAGGTCCCTCGCGTTAAGGACGGTGCCGGCCCCCACCACCGCACCCTCGACCTTCGCCATCTCGCGGATCACCTCGAGCGCTGCCGGCGTGCGAAGGGTGACCTCGAGGGCGCTGAGCCCGCCCTCGACCAGCGCCCGCGCGATCGGCTCGGCATCGCGGACATCCTCGATGACGAGGACGGGGATCACGGGCACGGAGCGCATCAGGGCGTCGATGGTGGTCATGGGCGATATCCTCGATCGGTCGAGACCGGTGCCTTCCCGCTTAAGGAGACGGATCGAGCGTGGATTACAACCCCGCCGCAGCCAGCATCGCCGATGCGCCCTGCTCGGCCCCGTCGGCGCCGTGGCGCATGAACGCGAAAAGCTCGCGGCCGGTGCCGAAGGCCGGCGATGGCGCAGTGGCGTCGTCGCGCATCGCCCACTCGTCCGGATCGACCAGGGCCTCCAGGCTCCCGGCTTCCGCGCTCAGGCGCACGATGTCGCCGTCGCGCAGCTTCGCCAGCGGCCCGCCGCCCAGAGCCTCGGGACTGAGATGGATCGCCGCCGGGACTTTGCCGGAGGCGCCCGACATCCGCCCGTCCGTCACCAGGGCGACCCGAAATCCGCGGTCCTGCAGCACGCCGAGCTGCGGCGTCAGCTTGTGCAGCTCCGGCATGCCGTTCGCCTTCGGTCCCTGGAACCGCACCACCACCACCACGTCCCGTTCCAGCTCGCCCGCCTTGAAGGCGGCGAGGACGTCGTCCTGGTCGTCGAAGACCCGGGCTGGAGCCTCCACCGTCCATCGCGCCGGATCGACGGCGCTCGTCTTGAACGTCGCCCGGCCGAGGTTGCCCTTCACCAGCCGCATGCCGCCATCGGCCTTGAAGGCGTTGGCGGGCGCCCGCAGGATCGACTCGTCGTGGGAATGGTCCGGCGCATCCTCGAAGACCAGTTCATCCTCGATGAGCTTGGGGTCGCGGGCATGGTCGCGCAGCCGCGTGCCGGCTACGGTGAGGATGTCATCATGCAGGAGCCCGGCATCGATCAGGCTGGCAATGACGAAGCTCATGCCGCCGGCGGCGTGGAAGTGATTCACGTCGCCGGAGCCGTTCGGGTAGACCTTGGCGACCTGGGGCACCACCGCCGAGAGTCGGTCGAAATCCTCCCAGTCGAGGACGATCCCGGCCGCGCGGGCCATCGCCGGCAGGTGGATGGCATGGTTGGTCGACCCGCCCGTGGCGAGAAGCCCGACGACGGCGTTCACGATGGCCTTCTCGTCGACGCAGAGCCCCAGCGGCCGGTACTCGTTGCCCTGCGCGCCGATGGCGGCCAGGCGATGCACGGCGGCGCGGGTGACCGCCTGGCGCAGCTTCGTGCCCGGATTGATGAAGGAGGCGCCGGGCATGTGCAGGCCCATCACGTCCATCATCATCTGGTTGGAATTGGCGGTGCCGTAGAAGGTGCACGTCCCGGCGCCATGATAGGAGGCGGACTCGGATTCGAGCAGCTCATCGCGCCCGACCTTGCCCTCCGCATAGAGCTGGCGGATGCGCTGCTTCTCCTTGTTGGCCAGACCAGAGGGCATCGGCCCGGCCGGGATCAGGATCATCGGCAGGTGGCCGAAGCGCAGGGCCCCGATGATCAGGCCGGGCACGATCTTGTCGCAGATGCCGAGCAGGGCCGCGCCGTCGAACATGCCGTGGCTGAGCGCCACCGCCGTCGAGAGCGCGATGGTGTCGCGCGAGAACAGCGATAGCTCCATCCCGCGCTGCCCCTGGGTGACCCCGTCGCACATGGCCGGGGTGCCTCCCGCGACCTGCGCGGTGGCGCCGACCTCGCGGGCGAACAGCTTGATCTGCTCGGGGTAGCGCCCATAGGGCTGATGCGCCGAGAGCATGTCGTTGTAGGCGGTGACGATGGCGATGTTCATCGCCCTCCCAGCCTTGATCGCCGGCTTGTCCTCGCCCGAGGCGGCGAAGCCGTGGGCGAGGTTGCCGCAATTGAGCATTGGCCGGTGGACGCCGGATTCCCGCTCCCGCGCGATCAGGTCGAGATACGCGTGTCGCGTTGGCCGCGAGCGCGAGACGACCCGTTCGGTGACGGCGGCGACCTCGGGATGAAGCTCGGTCATGGCTGTCCTTCGGTGTGGTTCAGGCGGCGCGATGGACCCGGCGCCGGGCGTGACGACGAACCAACGCGCGGCACCCGCCGAGAGTGTCGAACGGCGTCGATGGTGAGCAGGTTTCGCGCCAATGCTCGGTCAACCTCAGCTGCGGGGAACCGGCTCGATATTCTTGGACGCGACGGCTGGTGCGGACGGCGGGACTCGAACCCGCACAGCCTTTCGGCCGCAAGATTTTAAGTCTCGTGCGTCTACCGGTTCCGCCACGTCCGCATGGACCTTGCGGTAGCGGCGACAGCGGGCGAGATCAAGCCTTGCCCGCCGGCGTCCAACCATAGAGCCAGGCGTAGCGCTCGCTCATGCGGGCCGGGCCGAGGCGGCGCATCACCACGTTGCGGGCGAGGCGCGTCAAGCCGCCGGCATGGTAGGTGCGGCCGTTGCCGCGGGCGGCGTCGCGCACCTTCCGGACGCGGGGAGCCCGGGCACGGGCATAGGCGTCGAGGGCGGCCGGCACGTCGCCTTCGGCGAGCGTATGGGCCAGGACCGCCGCGTCCTCGATGGCGAGCGCCGCGCCCTGCGCCAGGAACGGTAGGATGGGGTGGGCGGCATCGCCGATCAGCGCGATCCGCCCTAAGGCAAGGGGCCGTGCCGCCGGCCGGTCGACCAGGGACCAGACCAGCCAGGAATCGGGAATCGCCAGCAGGGCCGCGAGCGGCGGCGAGGCCTCGTGGAGGCGGGCTCGCAGCACCGCCGGCTCGCCGAGCTGGCCCCAACCCTCGCTCCCGAGCTTTTCGGGGATCACCGCCACGACGTTGATCTGCTGACCGCGGGCGATCGGGTAATGCACCACATGGTGCCCGCGTCCGAGCCAAAGTCCGGTCTCGTCGCCCTGCAACGCGTCGGGAGCGGCCTCGCGCGGCACCACGGCCCGCCAGGCGGCCTGTCCGCAGGGCCGGAGGGGCTTGGCGTCGAGATGCTCGCGCAGCCGCGAACGGACGCCGTCGGCGCCGATGGCGAGGTCGGCCTCGAAGCTGTCGGTGCGCGCACCATGCCCGCTCTCGAGGGTCAGGCGCACCCCGCCTTCGGTCTCCGCGAGGCCGACGACCTCGCGCCCGACCATGAGGCGGATGCCGCTGCGGGCGCGCACGGCGTCGAGGAGCATCGTCTGAAGCTCGGCCCGGTGGATGACGTAGTAGGGCGCGCCGAACCGCGCCTCGAACGGCGAGCCGAGCTCGACCGCCCCAAGCGCCTTCCCATTCGCGAAGTCGCGCACCGCGACACACGGCGGCGCGTTGGCGGACCGGCGCAGGGCACCGCCGAGGCCGAGGCCGATCAGCACCCGGCTGGCGTTCGGGGACAGTTGAATGCCGGCCCCGACCTCGCTGAACCCCGTGCGCCGCTCGATCAGGGTCACGGCGTGGCCGGCCGCATCGAGGGCGAGGGCCGCCGTGAGGCCGCCGATCCCGGCTCCGACGATGGCGATGGTTCGTTGCGTCACGGACGGTCCTCGCCCCTACGCGGCGACCCCGCTGGCGACGCCGACCTGGTCGACCCAGACGCATTCGGCCGGCTCGGCCTGGCCGGGCTTGAGGCTGGCGCGCAACCGGAAGAGCGTCGAGCAGTACTGGCAGATGGTCTCCTCGTCGGCGCCCATGTCGAGGAAGACGTGCGGATGGTCGAAGGGCGGCTTGGCGCCGATGCACATGAACTCCTTCGAGCCGACATGGATGACCGGCACGCCGAGGTCGTTGTGGAAATGCGGTTTGCCGAGATCAGCCATCGCGCCGTCCTGCCCGTCGGGGTCCGCCGGCCGGACCCTCGATCGTCTCAAGGTCTATCCGCTCGACACGGGCAATCCTAGCCCACAAGCGGGTTGGCGCAGGCGCCGGCGCATCCTACACTGCGTCCCAGACACGCGCCGCGGCCCCTGAAGACGTTCGAACAACCGATGATGCAGCAGGATCAAGCGAAGGCCGAGACCGGCCGTCGCGTACCCGAACCTCCGATCTATGGGCCGGAAGGCTTCGCGGGCATGCGCCGCGCCGGGCGGCTGACGGCGGAGGCCCTGGACCTGCTGATGGAGGCGACGGTGCCGGGGGTGACCACGGAGGCCCTCGACCGCCTAGCCTTTACCTTCGCCATGGACCACGGCGCCTATCCGGCCTCGCTGCTCTATCGCGGCTATCCGAAATCGATCTGTACCTCGATCAACCATGTCGTCTGCCACGGCATCCCCAACGACAAGCCTCTTCGCAAGGGCGACATCGTCAACCTCGACATCTGCCTCATCCTCGACGGCTGGCACGGCGATTCGAGCCGGATGGCCTATGTCGGCGAAGTGCCGCGCAAGGCCGCGCGCCTGTGCGAGATCACCTACGAGGCGTTGATGCGCGGCATCGCGGCGGTCAGGCCAGGCCGGACCACGAGCGACATCGGCCGAGCGATCCAGACCTACGCCGAGGCCGAGCGCTGCACCGTGGTGCGCGATTTCTGCGGCCACGGCCTCGGCCGTTCCTATCACGACGCGCCGACCATCCTGCACTACGTCGAGCCGAGCTACGACGTGATGCTGCGTCCGGGCCAGTTCTTCACCATCGAGCCGATGATCAATCTCGGACGGCCAGCCGTGAAGGTGCTCTCCGACGGCTGGACGGCGGTGACGCGGGACCGCTCCCTGTCGGCCCAGTTCGAGCACACGGTGGCAGTGACCGAGACCGGCGCGGAGATCTTCACCCTGTCGCCCAAGGGCCTGCACAAGCCGGTCGACATCGGCGCTTGAGGGCGCGCCGGTGAAGCCGAGCCGGCCAGGCCTGCCGCTCGCCATCGGCGAGCCGTCGCCTCACCAGGCGCCGGAGGAGCCGCAGCACTATCACGGTCATCGCGAGCGCCTGCGCGCTCGCTTCGCCCAAGGCGGCGCCGACGCGCTGCCCGATTACGAGCTTCTCGAACTCGCCCTCTTCCGCGCCATCCCTCGGCGGGACGTGAAGCCGCTGGCCAAGGCGCTGATCCGCCGATTCGGCAGCTTTGCCGAGGTGGTGAGCGCCGAGCCGGCACGCCTCGCCGAGATCGAGGGCGTCAGCGCCGGAGTCGTCGCCGACCTGAAGCTGATCGAGGCGGCGGGGCATCGTCTGGCCCGCGGCGCGATCGCGGCGCGCCCCCTGCTTTCGTCATGGGCGGCGCTCCTCGACTATTGCCGCGCCACCATGGCCTTCTCGGCCCGCGAGCAGTTCCGGATGCTCTTCCTCGACAAGCGCAACCATCTCATCGCCGACGAGGTCCAGGGTCGCGGCACCGTCGACCACACACCGGTCTATCCGCGCGAGGTCGCGCGCCGTGCCCTCGAACTGTCGGCGACCGCAATCATCCTCGCCCATAATCATCCCTCGGGCGATCCTTCGCCCTCGGCAGCCGATATCCGCATGACCCGCGATATCGTCGCCGTCCTCGATCCCCTCGGCATCGTCGTCCACGACCACCTCATCCTCGGTCGGGACGGACATGCCAGCTTCAAGGGCCTCAAGCTGATCTGAAACCTGCGCCCGAGGCAGGACCGTTGGCGGAACCGAAAGCTCAACCTGGGGTTCGTCCCTGGTCTGCGCGGTGGAGATCGCCGTGCATTCGGCTAGGATGACGACGACTGCTCCGTCGGTGCTTCGTCGGCGAAGTCCCGCAAGGCTCGCGCCCGGTCGGTGGCGCGCCTCTTGCGATGATGCGGACGGTCAAGGGGAGGCGCGAATGGCGCTCGTTGCGTACGACGAGATGAACGGCTTGGCCGTGGACGGCATGAGCCCCGCGGCGGTGCGCGAAGCCTATAGCAGCCTCAAATCCTGGCTCGAGACTACGCCGCCCGAGCATTTCAACACCCGCCGCAGCCAGGCCGAACTGCTGTTCCGGCGCATCGGCATCACCTTCGCGGTCTACGGCGCCAACGAATCTACCGAGCGTCTGATTCCGTTCGACATCATCCCGCGGGTCATCACCAAGCCGGAATGGAGCTTCCTGGAGCGCGGCCTGAAGCAGCGCGTCACCGCGATGAATGCGTTCCTGAAGGATATCTACAGCGGCCAGGAATGCATCAAGGCCGGCATCATCCCGGCCGACCTCGTCTATCGCAATCCACATTACCGTATGGAGATGCGGTCCTTCTCGGTGCCGCACGACCTCTACGTGCAGATCGCCGGGATCGACATCGTCCGGACCGGCGAGAACGACTTCTTCGTGCTGGAGGACAACGCCCGTACGCCGTCGGGTGTCTCCTACATGCTCGAGAATCGCGAGGTGATGCTGCGGCTCTTCCCCGAGCTGTTCTCGCGCCACCGCGTCGCGCCGGTGGAGAATTATCCGGACGCCCTCCTGGCGACACTGCGCAGCCTCGCGCCGTCGACCGCCACCCGTGACCCCACCGTCGTGCTGCTGACACCCGGCCGGTACAACTCGGCGTTCTACGAACACTCGTTCCTGGCCGACAAGCTCGGCGTCGACCTCGTCGAGGCGTCCGACCTCTTCACCAAGGACGACGTCGTCTACATGCGCACCACCGAGGGACCGCGCCGGGTCGACGTGATCTATAGGCGTCTCGACGACGACTTCCTCGATCCGCTCGTCTTTCGCCCGGACTCGGTGCTCGGCGTGCCCGGACTCATGAACGCCTACGAGCGCGGCACGGTCACGCTAGCCAACGCGGTCGGCACCGGCATCGCCGACGACAAGGCGGTCTATACCTACATGCCGGACATCATCCGGTTCTTCACCGGCGAGGAGCCGATCCTCCACAACGTGCCGACCTATCGCTGCCGCGAGAAGGATGCCCTGGCCTACGTCATGGACAACCTCGCAGACCTCGTGGTGAAGGAGGTCAACGGATCGGGCGGCTACGGCATGCTGGTCGGCCCGCATGCGAGCAAGCGCGAGATAGACGATTTCGCGCGCAAGCTGCGCCATGCCCCGGACGGGTTCATCGCCCAGCCGACGCTCTCGCTCTCGACCTGTCCGACGTTCGTCGCCTCCGGCGTCGCCCCTCGCCACGTGGATCTGAGGCCGTTCGTGCTGTGCGGAGCCGACGAGATCCGCATCGTTCCCGGTGGCCTCACCCGCGTCGCCCTGAAGGAGGGCTCGCTGGTGGTCAATTCGAGCCAGGGCGGCGGCACCAAGGATACCTGGGTGCTCGACGCCTGATGGCTGACCGAACGCCTTCGACTGCCTGGGTTTCAGGCAGGCCCATCGCAACCGCCGGTCACACGATAGGGTGCCGGTCCGCCCGATAACGGACGCCCATGCTCTCCCGGACTGCCGACAACCTGTACTGGCTTTCCCGCTACGTTGAGCGGGCCGAGTTCGTGGCTCGCATCCTCGACGCGGCCCATCGGCTCGCGGCGCTTCCGTCTAGCTATGGCGGCGGCGAGACCAACGAATGGGCCTCGGCACTCGCCTCGGCCGGCGATCCGGAGGTGTTCAAGCCGCTCTACGGCGGAGTGAACGAGGCCACCGTCTGCAACTTCCTGGCCTTCAGCCCGCACAACCCGTCCTCGATCCGCTCCTGCATCGAGACGGCTCGCGAGAACGCCCGGAGCGTGCGAACCGCCCTCACCACGGAGATGTGGGACGCGATCAACGGCGCCTGGCTCGAGCTGCGCAACTACGAGGGACGCGATCTCAACCGCGAGGAATTCTCGCACTTCCTCGACTGGGTGAAGGGCGTGTCGCTCGCCTTCGACGGCTCGGCCTACCGCACGATGCTGCGCAACGACGCCTACTGGTTCACCCGGATGGGCACGGCCATCGAGCGCGCCGACAACACCGCCCGCATCCTCGACGTGAAGTACCGCATCCTTCTGCCCGACACCGAGCGGGTCGGCGGCAGCCTCGACTATTTCCAGTGGACCACGATCCTGCGCGAGGTCTCGGCCTTCAACGCCTATCACTGGGTCTATCGCGAGAGCGTCAAGCCGCTTCTGGTCGCCGACCTCCTGATCCTGAACCGCCAGATGCCGCGCTCGCTGGCCAATTGCTACGGCATGCTCGTCGAGCATCTCGACCTCGTCGCCGACGCCTACGGCCGCCGCGGCGCCAGCCAGCGTCTGGCCAGCAACACCCTGGCCCGGCTGGAGGGTGAGAACATCGAACGGGTCTTCAACTCGGGCCTGCACGAATTCGTCACGGCCTTCATCGCCGAGAACAACCGCCTCGGCGCGGCGGTCATCGAGCAATATCTGGTATAGGGTCGGGGCTTGAGCATCGGCCCAAAAAGTGGAGCCCGGTTTTTGGAAAAGCCGATGCAGGAACAAGATGCTAGATCATCGAACCGGATGTGAGTCCGGTCCAATGATCCAAGCCCGCGCGACGAGGTCCCCGCATGCGCATCCGCGTCTTCCACGAGACCCAGTACACCTATGAGCACCCTGCGCGCGGCTTGATCCAGGTCCTGCGGCTCAGGCCCTGCGACCACGATGGGCAGTATGTGCGGCGGTGGCGGATCGAGCCTTCGGTGGATGGACGCGTCAGCGAGCGCGAGGACGGTTTCGGCAACATCGTCCACTGGTTCACCGCCGACGAGCCGGCCGATTCGCTCTCCATCCGCGTCACGGGCGAGGTCGATACCAACGAGATGCATGGCGTGGTTCGCGGCACGATCGAGCGCCTGCCGGACGTGTTCTATCTTCGCGATTCCGACCTCGCGACGGCCAATCCCGAGATTCAGGAGTTCGCGAAGACGGTGGCCGCCGATGGCGATCCGACGCCGCTGTCGCAATTGCACCGGCTCATGGCGGCGGTGCATGACCATGTCGACTACACCCCCGGCCCGGCCAGCGCGAGCACCACCGCGGCGCGCTCCTTCGAGGCGCGCAAAGGGGTCTGCCAGGACCATGCCCACATCTTCATTGCCGCAGCCCGGTTTTTGGAGATACCGGCTCGCTACGTCTCGGGCTACTTCCATCGCGCCGACGGCGTCGTCGACCAGGAGGCCGGGCATGGCTGGGTCGAGGCCCTGGTGCCCGATCTCGGCTGGGTCGGGTTCGACCCGGCCAACGGGATCGCGACGACGGAAGCGCATATCCGCGTCGCCATCGGCCTCGATTACCTCGGTGCCGCGCCGATCCGCGGAAGCCGCATGGGCGGCGGCACCGAAACGCTCGACGTGACGCTGCGTGTCGAGCAAGCACAGGCCTCGGTCCAGTCCTGATTTCGGGGCGGCCCGGGACGATTTGAGGGAACCGGGACAGTGACCTATTGCGTCGGGCTCCTCGTCGAGGACGGGCTCGTGATGATCGCCGACACCCGCACCAATGCGGGGCTCGACAACATCTCGACCTACCGCAAGCTGCACCACTTCAACGTGCCGGGCGAGCGCGTGATGATGCTGGCTTCGGCCGGCAACCTCTCCATCACGCAATCGGTGCTGAGCATGCTCGCCGAGGGCGTGGACGACAGGGACGGCGAGGCGCCGCAGACCATCCTGCAGCAGCCGAGCATGTTCAAGGCAGCGCAACTGGTCGGGCGGGCGATCCGCCGGGTGCGGTCGATCGAGCGGGAAGGCTTCGAATCCGCCAATCTCAGGATGGACGTGTCGTTCCTGTTCGGAGGCCAGATCGGCGAGGGGACGATGCGCCTCTTCATGATCTACTCGGCCGGCAACTTCATCGAGTGCAGCCGCGACGCGCCATTCCTGCAGGTCGGCGAGCACAAATACGGCAAGCCGATCCTCGACCGCGCCGTGAAATACGAGACCGACCTGTACGACGCTTTGAAAGTGGGCCTCGTCTCGATGGATTCGACGATGCGGTCGAATCTCGGGGTCGGGCTTCCCATCGACATCGCGGTCTCGCGGGTCGGCTCCCTCGATACCGAGGTGAACTACCGGATCGAGGCGGGCGAGAGCTACTTCCACGATCTGCGCGAACGTTGGTCTGCCGCGTTGCGCGCGGCGCATCGCGCGATCCCGCGGCCTCCCTACGGGCCGTCGGGGCGCTGAGCCCAGCCATCGAGGAACGCGGCCGCCGCACGTGCCGGATCGGTCGCGCGCATCACGCCGCCCATCACTGCGATCCCGGCTGCGCCGGCGTCGCGGCAGTCCCCTGCGTTGATGGGTGTGATGCCGCCGAGAGCGATCACCGGCATGCCGAACGCCGATGCGGCGCGCAGGGCAGCGGTGCCGAGCGCCGGGCCGTAGCCCGGCTTGCTCGCGGTGGGGAAGACCGGGCTCAAGGTCGCGTAGTTCGCGCCGGCCTTCGCGGCGACCTCGATCTCGCCGAGAATGTGGGCGGAGGTGCCGACGATGCCGTCAGGCAGGAGATCGCGCGCGCGCCTGATCGCATCGCCCGAAGTGCCGCCGGGAAGGTGTACCCCGTCCGCACCGATCTCGGCGGCGAGGGCGGCATCGCCGCCCAGGCTGAACGTTCCGCCGCCGGCATGAACCCGTATCATCACCGCGATCGCCAGGGTTCTGCGGGACGCCTCATCCATGTCGCGCTCGCGGAACCAGACCCAACCGGCGCCCCCGGCGAGGACGGCGTCGATCGTGGCGAGGAGCAGGTGTCGGGCATTGACGCGCGGGGCACCCTCCCCCGCAGAGGGTACAGGGTTGGCAAGACGGTCCGTCACCACCAGAAGCGGCGACGGCAGCGCCCTCACGAGCCGACGAGCCCGAGCTGTGGGCTCGACGGCTCCGCCCTCCCCCTCCGCGGGATGCGCCCGGCGAGATGCGCCTCACGACCGGCCTCGACAGCGAAGCGCATGGCCCGGGCCATCCGCACCGGGTCGTCGGCTTTGGCCACGGCCGTGTTGAGGAGGCATCCGGCCGCCCCCAGCTCCATTGCGACGACGGCGTCCGAGGCGGTGCCGATCCCGGCATCGACGATGACGGGGACTCCGGCACGCCGGCAGATCAGTTCGAGGTTCGCCGGGTTGGCGATCCCCATGCCCGATCCGATCAGCGAGCCCATCGGCATCACCGCGGCGCAGCCGATATCCTCCAGGCGCTGGCAGGTGACAGGGTCGTCGTTGCAATAGGGCAGCACCACGAAGCCGTCGTCCACCAGGTGGCGGCAGGCGGCGATCAGCTCCGCGACGTCCGGATAGAGCGTCTCGCGGTCGCCGATGACCTCGACCTTGATCCAGCTCGTATCGAGCGCTTCGCGGGCGAGTTCGGCGGTGAGGATCGCGTCGCGGGCGGTCTCGCAGCCGGCTGTATTGGGCAGGAAGCGGTAGCCCTTAAGCCGCCGCACCGTGTCGGAGCCGTGGCCTTCGAGCGAGACGCGCCGGATCGAGGCGGTGACCACTTCGGCGCCGGAGGCCTCGACCGAAGCGGCCATGATGCTCTGCGTCGGGTAGCCGGCTGTGCCGATGAACAGCCGCGACGTCAGGCTGACGCCCGCGATCACCAGAGGACCGCCTCCCGGGTGCGTTGCGTGTGCGTTCATGGCCTACCCTCCCTGCATGGCGCGGACGATCTCGATGCGGTCACCGTCGCCGAGCGGCGTCTGCGCCCAGTCGCGACGTCGCACCACCCGGCCGTTCAGCGCGATGGCGACGCCCTGGGGACTCTCGACGCCAGTCTCCTCGGCCTCGATCTGGAACAACGCTTCGATGTCGGACGCCTCGCATTCGCGCGGCGTCCCGTTGATGGTGAGCTTCATGCGGAGGCCCTGACACGGGAGGTGGAAAACCGGGCGAGGCCGAAATCGCGGGCGAAGGCCGGCATCTCGCCCGTGCCGACGAAGGCAGTCACGGCGTCGGCGGTGGCGGGGGTGAGCAGGTAGCCGTTGCGATGATGGCCCGTGGCGACGACGAGGCCGGGTGCCAGCTCATCGACGATGGGAGCGTCGTCGTCGGAGGTCGGGCGATAGCCGCTCCACACCGCCGACACCTCCATCTCCTCGATGCCCGGCATGACCCTTCGGGCGCCTTCCAACAGCGCATAGAGCCCACCCGCGGTGAGGCCCTGGCGGAACCCGCAATCCTCCACCGTGGCGCCGACGATGAGGTCGCCGTCGCCCTTGGGCGCCATGTGGACCTGCTCGGTCCAGACCATGCGGCTCAGCGTGCCCGTGCGGGCCGTGGTCTTGAGGGACAGTGCCTGGCCCTTGATCGGGCGAACCGGCAGCGCGAGCTCGGCCGGCAGGAGGCCGCCTTCCCCGCTCCAGGCGCCGGAGGCGAGGATGACGGTCTCGGCCGCGACACCACCTCGCGCCGTGCGGACCCCGCAGACCCGGCCGCCGGCCCAGTCGAGGGTCTCCACCGCGCAGGGGGCCACGAGGGCGACGCTGGCCCTGCGGCAGGCTCGGATCAGGGCCGCCATGACCCTGGGCGGATCGACCTGATGGTCGTCCTCGCACAGGATCCCGGCGGTGACGGAGGGGCGAAGGATCGGCTCGCGCTCGCGGACCTCGGGGCCGGTCAGCCAGCGGGCGCGAATGCCGGAGCGTGTCTGGAGCCCATGCCGGAAGCGAAGGCGCTCGACCTCGTCACGGCCGATGGCGAGCACGAGCGTGCCCTGCATCCGGTAGTCGATATCGAGGCCCGAAGCCGCTTCCAGCGCATCGCGAAAAGCCGGCCAGCGGGCGAGGCTGTCCAGCGCCAGCGGCAACAGCGGGTCCGAGCCAGGCTCGTGCTCGGCCGCCGGCGCCAGCATGCCGGTCGCGGCGAGACTGGCCCCCGCGCCGACCTCGGCGCGTTCCAGCACCAGGACCGAGCGCCCAGTCCCGGCCAGCCGCCAGGCAATCGAGAGGCCGATGATTCCGGCCCCGACCACGACGATATCGGCATGTTCGGGCAAGCGGACCGACGGCCAGGCTTCGCCGGTCGCGCGCCGCATTCCGAGGGTGGTGGGCAGGTCTGCCAAACGTCTCTCCGCGTCGGACGGCGGAGACTGGTGTCCATCCGCTCCCTATCGGAGCAGGCCGGGCCGATCTCGAGACCCGCGGTCCAATCCCTACGCCGGTATGAGCCGGTTCAGGTTCGAAGGATTTCCGCGCCGCTCGTCCTCGACGGACAAGCTCATCGGTGTCTCAGCCCCTTGTCGGGGATCTCCCTGGAACACCATCGATGTGGCCCTGCGGGGCCGCCGGGTCAATCCCCCGGTTCAGGCCGCCGGTTCACGCCCCCAGTTCAGGCCGCCGGCCTGCGGGCCGGGCGATACACCGCCATCGGCTCGGCGAAACCGTCGAGGGCATGGTGTCCCAGCGGTTCCGGGTGGCCCCACAGGAAGTCGACGAACGGCTTCGACATCAGCAGCGGTTCGCCCAGCGTCCGGTTCAGCCGGGACAGCCGGCTCGCCAAGTTCACGTCGCGGCCGATCACCGTGAAGTCGAGCCGGGCGCCCGAGCCGACATTGCCGTAGGCCGCCTCGCCGTGATGCAGGGCGATGCCGGCCTCAACCGGTGTCGTGAAGCGCCCGAGCGCGTTGGCCTCGTCGAGGGCCGAGAGCGCGCTCTGCGCCGCCGTCAGTGCGCCCTTAGCGGCTGTGCCGAGGTCGTCGCCGCGCTCGCGGAAGATCGCCAGCAGGCCATCGCCGAGATATTTCAGCACCTCCCCGCCTTCGCGCTCGATCGCCGGCACGAGGCAATCGAAGAAGATGTTGAGGAGCGTCACCGCCTCCTCCGGCGTCAGGTCGGCGGAGATGCGGGTGTAGTCGCGCATGTCGGCGAACAGGATCGCCGACCGGATGCGCCGGACCTGGCCGCGGCGAATGTCGCCGGCAAGGATCGCGGTGTGGGGCTCGTCACCGACATAGATGCGCAGGACCTGGTCGAGGGTCTTGTTGACGATGCGCATCTCCATCACCGCCGCCAGCGTCGGCATGACGAAGCGCAGGATCGCAATGTCGTCGTCGCGAAACCCGTCCTTGGCCCGGGTTGCGAAGGTGATGCCGTTGCGGCTGCCGTTGGTGAAGAACAGCGGCGCCACGATGTAATGCGTGTAGCCCCCGGCCTTCAGATCCGGAATCACGGAGTATCGGTCGTTCGCCACCTCGGACAAATCGAGGATCAGCCATTCCCCGGTCTCGTGGACGGTGAAGAAGGGGCTCTCGCGATAGGCCTTGTCGGAGGCCTCGCCATGCGGAAACAACCGCACCGACGAGCCTTCCTCCGGGGTCCAGTAGCGGCCGACGCCGGAATATTCGGAGTGCAGCGTATCGATCGCCGTCGTGGCCCGGTCGATCGGCACGCCGAGTTCGATCAACCGCTCCGACAGGCCAGCGACGAGATCGTCGGCCTTGGGGAGCCTCGCACCCTCGCTGAGCAGCCAGTCGCGCAGGGCGACGCAGGCCTGGAGCGCGCCGAA
>NZ_CAXUJR010000049.1:14834-24531 GCF_964251405.1 uncultured Methylobacterium sp. | reverse complement strand
GCCAAGCGCAGGGAGAATTTGCCGCGTGGGTGGAAAATTTTTAGATCGTGATTGCTAGCGCCGCGCACTCGTCGACAGACCACCCGGCCGAGCTTGACATCCATCGGAACATAAAGTGAACATACTCTCGGTTGTATGCGAGGCGAATCACACGCGAAATCCAATGTGTCGCCGTCCGCCAGGGAAAGGCGATCGATCCGATGTCCATGTCATGCATAGTATTCAGCAACCGGCACCTCGCCTCCATCAGGGAATGGCAGATCAGCTTAAACGAGATTGGCTTTCCCATCACTCTTAAAGACGATGGAGATCGTCCCATCGTCGCGTTACGCGGTCACCTACCAGCGGCTTGGAACGATTTGGAGGCAGGCTTCGAATGCTATCCAGGTCATGTCGAAGAGACAGTCGAAGCTGTGGAGACCTATGCCGAATTCGATTTCGGCGGTCCTTGGACATGCATGATAGATATCTACTACGCGGGCTATGCTGGTTGGGCGGGGGCCGCGATGGCTGCCGCAGCCTACGCCCGGGCGACAGGCGGCGTTGTCTTTGGGGCTGAGGGTGGCGACGTGTTGAACGTGGAAGCCGCGATTTCCGATGCACGCAAAACGGAACGCCGCGTGTTGGATATTCTGGCGGCCGAGGAGCCGTAGGGTAGGCTCCTGCTCGCCAATGGAAAAATGGCTGAACAGTCGTTCTGACCAGCCATTCTTGGATCTATCGAATGATAGCGGACACTCGAAGCTTTAATTCTCTTCGTCGCCCGGCTCGAAGTTCTGCACCGGCTCGGCGCTCGCCACCGGGGTCGGGGCCGAGAGGGTCGAGGGCACGTTGACGCCGTCGCGCTTGTAGATGTCGTCGCGGAACTGCACCGCGCCGTCCGGTGTCGACCAGGCGGTGATGTAGGTCCAGTAGACCGGCACCGGCGTCGTCATGCGGGCATCGATGCGCTTGCCGCTTTCGATCGCCTGCTCGACCTGCTCGCGGCCCCAGCCGGGAGTCTCCTTGAGAAGCCAGGTGATGTATTCGCGCACGTTCTGGACGCGCACGCAGCCCGAGGAGATGAAGCGGAAGTCGTCGCCGTACACACCCTTCGAGTTCGTATCGTGCATGAACACCCCGTGCGGGTTGGGGATGTTGATGCGCACGATGCCCATCGAGTTGAAGTCGGCGCCCGAATCCTGGCGGTAGCGGTAGCGCGTGCCCTCGTCCGAGTTCCAGTTCACCGAAGCCGGCGAGATCTCGGTCTCGCCCGTGAAGATGCGGATCTTGTTGTCGGTGAGGTAGTTCGGATCCTTCTGCATCTTGGGGATCAGGTCCTTCTTCACGATGGAAGCCGGGACCGTCCAGGTCGGGTTGAAATTGATCTCCACCGCCTTGGCGTTCATGATCGGCGACTGGCGGTCGATCTTGCCGACGCCGGCGGCATGGAGCGTCACGACCTGGCCGTTCTCCACGGTCTGGACCAGGGCGGCCGGGATGTTCGTGATCACGAAGCGGTTGCCGAGATTGCCCGAATAGGAGCGCAGGCGCAGGACGTTCACCTCGAGCTGGCGCAGGCGTACGTCGGCGGATACGTTCATGGCCTGCTGCGTCGCCATGCTCATGGCGCCGGTCTGGCTGAGGCCGTGCCGGGCCTGGAAGCGCTTCACGCCGGCCGCGACGTAGGAATCATAGACGGCGGCCGTGCCGGCCGAACCCGACGCCTGGTCGAGGTCGCCCGTCGCAACGAGGCGCTGGCGCAGGGCCGTGACGGCCGGGCCGCGCCCGCCGATTCGCAGCTTGTCGGCGCCGGAGACCGGCCGCCATCCCCCGCGGGCGACGATTTCCTTGTAGCGCTCCACCATCTGCTCGGTGGCCGCGATGGTCTGGGGCGACAGGATCGGGGTGAGCGAGCGCTGCACCTGCAGGCCGGCGGGGGCGGCGTAGTCCTGTGCCCACTCGGCCTGAGCGAGGCCCGCCGGCTCGCGCGCCGAGGCCGGCTGGCCGATGGCCACGGAGGCGAGGAGAGCCAGGCCGAGCGAGCGGAAAGGATGGGCCTGTGTGAGCATCGGGCAGGACTCTGATCTGTGTTGAGGGCGCCAGGCTCGTCCGACCCATCGCGGCAGACGCGACCGGGCCGACGTTCCTCTTGCCGCGAACCTGTCTTGGCAGGGTTAAGAAGCCATGCCGACCGGGCCACAATGTGGCGCGGCCGGACCGGCCGCGTGCATCGGCGCACCTGCGGCGCATTCGCAACAGAGTCCCCGCTCCGTCCTTGAAGGCTGGTGAGATGAGCGGGCTTGGCGTAAGGCGATAGCTATGGGTGAGACGAGCACCATGGCCCGGCGTCTGCGCCCGATCACCGCGGTGATCGTGCTCTACGCGTTCGTGCTGCAGGGCTTCCTCGGCGGCCTCCTGCCGGTCCGGATGCTCGACCATGCCGGGTTCCTCTGCTCGCAGGCCGCCGAGACGGCCCGCAACGGCGACGATCCGATCAAGGTGCCCGCGCAACACGGCGCTGCCTGCTGCATCGCCGCCCATGGCGCCGCCGATGCGGCCCCTCCCGTCCCCGCGATGATGACGCTGGTTTGGCCGCTGCGCGAGGCCAGTTCGCTCGTCAGCCGCCCCGAGATCCGCGTCGCCGCACGGGCGCCGCCCGGATCGATCTCCCTCGCCAGAGGCCCTCCGACCGCCTGAGTCGATCGTTCATTCCCGATCCCTCAGACGTTAGGACTGCCCTCATGAACCGGATTCCCCGGGCCGAGCTCTGTGCCGCCCTCCTCATCACCCTGTCGGCCACCGCCTCGTTCGCGCACGTCACCTTCGAGCGGGGGGAAGCGAGCCCCAACGCCACTTACCGCGCCGTCGTGCAGGTCAACCATGGCTGCTCCGGCAAACCGACGACGCGGGTCAGCGTTACGGTTCCCGAAGGCGTGATCGGCGCCAAGCCGATGCCCAAGCCCGGCTGGGAGGTGACGACCCAGAAGGGTCCCTACGCCCGGACCTATCCGTATTTCCACGGCGACGTCAGCGAGGGCGTCAAGACCATCACCTGGGCCGGCGGAAGCCTGCCCGACGACCAGATCGACGAGTTCACGTTCCTTGCCCGGATCACGGATGCGTTCGAGCCCGGAAGCACGGTCTACTTCCCCGTCCAGCAGGATTGCCCCGGCGGCAGCCATAGCTGGAGCGAGATTCCGGCTGCGGGGCAGCAGGCGCGCTCGCTGAAGTCTCCCGCTCCCGGGGTCGTCGTCCTGGCGGCGCAGACGGGACCGGCCACCACCGGCACCGTGTCCTCCACGGTGAAGGCCGGCGACCTCACCATCGAGACGCCCTGGATGCGCGCGACGCCGGGCGGCGCCAAGGTGGCGGGCGGCTATGTCCGCATCACCAATTCCGGGAGCCAGCCGGAACGGCTCACCGGGGCGGCGATCCCGCTCGCCGGGGCTGGCTCGATCCACTCCATGTCCATGGAGGCCGGCGTCATGAGGATGGCGGTCGTCGAAGGCGGGCTCGTCATCGCTCCGGGTCAGACCGTCGAGCTCAAGCCCGGCGGCTATCACCTCATGTTCGAGGATCTCAAAGGGGCACCGACGGCCGGCGAGCCGATCGTAGGCAGCCTCACCTTCGAACGGGCGGGCCAGGTGACGGTCACCTTCGCGGTGGCGCCGATCGGCGCCAAGGGGCCGACCGGAACTCCGGCAGGCAAGCCGTCCGGTCACCACGACCACTGACGCAGCGGTGCCGGGCTTTGCCGACCGGCGGCCCGGACCATCCCCATCCTGCCCGATTGGACGGCCTGCCCCTTCGCGATCCCGGTCGCGGAACGTGAGGCGGCCGCTCCGGAGCCCTGTCCGATGCCTTCGCCCATCATCCGTGGCGGCGCACTGGCGCTTGCCCTGCTCTCTCCCCCCTCGGTGCTCGCCGAGGACGCGGCCGCGACCTTGGCCGAACTCAGCGTCCAGGGCACGGAGGGCGGCTCGGTCACGGTCCCGAGCGTCGCCCAGCAGCGCGCCGCGGTCGGTTCGACCGTCGGCTCGGTGGCCTTCGTCGACGCGGCCGAATTCCAGAACCGCTACGCCAACACTCTGCGCGACGTTCTCAAGGACACCCCCGGCGTGTTCGTGCAGCAGCGCTACGGCCAGGAACTGCGCCTGTCGGTGCGGGGTTCGGGCATCTCGCGCGGCTTCCACCTGCGCGGGCTCGAACTCCTGCAGGACGGCATCCCGGTCAACCTCGCCGACGGCAGCGGGGACTTCTACCAGATCGATCCGCTCGCCCTGCGGTCGGTCGAGATCTACAAGGGCGGCAATGCCCTCACCTTCGGGGCGACGACGCTGGGCGGTGCGATCAACTTCGTCACGCCGACCGCCTACACGGCGTTCGCGCTCAACATCCTTCGGATCGACGGCGGCAGCTTCGGCACCATCCGCGAAAATTTTCAGTTCTCGCGGATTTCAGGGCCGGCCGATTTCCTGATCAACGGCACGATCACGAATTCCGACGGCTACCGGACCCATGAGACCCAGCGCACGCAGAACTTCAATGCCAATCTCGGCTACCGGCTCGCGCCCGGCGTCGAGACCCGCTTCTACGCCGGCATCTATCTCACCGACCAGAAGCTGCCCGGCACGCTGACGCTCTTCAATGCCCTGAACACCCCGACGCTCGCCAACCCCACGGCGATCTCCGGCAACCAGTCGCGAAAGGTCGAGACCGAGCGGATCGCGAACCGAACCTCCTTCGTCCTCGACGTCGGCAAGCTCGATATCGATACGTGGGCGATCCACAAATCGCTCTACCACCCGATCTTCCAGGTCATCGACCAGGACGGCTGGACCTACGGGATCTCGCCGCACTGGGCCGGCAGCTTCGATGTCGCGGGGTACCGCAACGACACGATCCTCGGGCTGCGCGCCTCGGCGGGGATCAACTCGGCGCTGCAGTTCAACAACCGCGCCGGCCAGCGCAACGGCCAGACCCTGAGCGCTCTCCAGAGCGCCTCGAACTACGAGGCTTACGGCGAGAACCGGTTCTGGTTCCTGCCCGACGTCGCGCTGATGGCCGGCGCCAAGGCCTTTTCGTCGAACCGGACCTACAGCAACAAGGGCGGCTTTGCCGCCAACCCGAACGTCCAGTTCGGCAACCGGACCTTCGAGGGCATCAACCCCAAGGTCGGCCTGATCTGGCAACCCGTGCCCGACATCCAGGTCTTCGGCGACATCGCGCGCTCGCGCGACGTGCCCGACTTCTCCGACCTCGCCCAGACCAGCAGCCTGCGCACCACCTTCGTGCCGCTGGAGGCGCAGCGCGCCTGGACCTACGAGGCCGGCAGCCGAGGCCGCATCGATCGCTTGGCCTGGGACGTCACGCTCTACCGGTCCGAGATCCGGGACGAGCTGATCAACTTCTCGGTCAATCCCGGCCTCAACATCCCGGCCGCGACCTTCAACGCGGCGCGGACCCTGCACCAGGGCGTGGAAGCGGCCGTCTCCCTCGACCTCGTGCGCGATCTCACCGGCATCGGCGACACCCTCGCCGTCTCGCAGATCTGGACCCACAACGACTTCCGCTTCGTGGGCGACCCGGTCTTCTCCAACAACCGCATCGCCGGCATCCCGCGAGACGTCCTGCGCACGGTGGTCACCTATGCCCATCCGAGCGGGCTCTACGTCTCGCCGTCCGTGGACTGGGTGCCGGGGGGCGCCTTCGCCGACCATGCCAACACGCTGCAGGTGTCGGGCTACGCCCTCCTCAATGTCCAGACCGGCATCGACTTCAAGAACGGCGTCTCGCTGTTCCTCGATGCGCGCAACCTCACGGACGAGCGCTTCGTCTCCGACATCTCGGTGGTGGCCAACGCCTCGACGGGGGTGGGCGGCGCGGCGGCGCTGGCGGCCTTCTATCCCGGCAACGGCCAGAGTGTCTTCGGCGGGGTAAGGGCGTCGTTCTGACAGGGCGCGAGCGCTCGGGCCACCGCTTGGCCTGGAGCGCGCCGCCGGCGAGTCCGTGGATGGACGCTTCCGAACGCGAGCCTTCGTTGTGTGCCGCACAATCTTCTGTTGCCTTGCACAAACATCCGCTGTTCGCATCCCAAGTCACCGTTTGCGCTGGCGGCGGAAGTTTGGCACTCAAGACGCGCAATTCCGGGGAGGAATGCAAAAAATCCGAGCGAGACGTCCCGTGGCCACGCCAGGCCAAGCTCGAGATTCATCGAAACAACCCCCAAGGACGGTAGAATGACCGCATTGCTGCTGATCATCGGAGGCGGGCTGTGCGCCGTCGCCTACGGTATCGTGACCATCAACGCGCTGATGCGGCGGGACGCCGGCACGCAGCGCATGCAGGAGATCGCCGGCGCCATCGCCGAAGGTGCCCAGGCCTATCTGCGCCGCCAATACGCCACCATCGCGCTCGTCGGGGCCGTCCTGTTCGTCGCATTGGCCTATTTCCTCGGGATCAAGGTCGCCGTCGGCTTCCTGATCGGGGCGGTGCTCTCGGGAGCCGCCGGCTTCATCGGCATGAACGTTTCGGTACGCGCCAACGTCCGCACCGCCCAGGCCGCGTCGACATCGCTCGGCGCCGGCCTCGACGTCGCCTTCAAGTCGGGCGCGGTCACCGGCATGTTCGTCGCCGGCCTCGCGCTCCTCGGGGTGGCCCTCTATTTCGGCTACCTCACCCGCATCGTCGGCCTGCCCCCCGCCAGCCGCGAGGTCATCGACGCCCTGGTGGCTCTCGGGTTCGGCGCCTCGCTGATCTCGATCTTCGCCCGTCTCGGCGGCGGCATCTTCACCAAGGGTGCGGATGTCGGCGGCGACCTCGTCGGCAAGGTCGAGGCCGGAATCCCGGAGGATGACCCGCGCAATCCGGCCACCATCGCCGACAACGTCGGCGACAATGTCGGCGATTGCGCCGGCATGGCCGCGGACCTGTTCGAGACCTATGCGGTGACCGTGGTCGCCACCATGGTGCTCGCCGCGATCTTCTTTGCCGGCCAGACCGATGTGGGCGGGCGCAACGTGCTCGAAGCCATGCTGCTCTATCCGCTGGCGATCGGCTCGTCCTGCATCCTCACCTCCATCGCCGGCACCTACGCCGTGCGGCTCGGGGCCAACCAGTCGATCATGGGTGCCCTCTACAAGGGCCTGATCACGGCCGGCGCGCTCTCGATCGTCGCGATCGCGCTCGTCAACTTCGCTCTCTTCGGCAGTTTCAACACGTCCTTCACCACCACGGCCGGCGTCACCTTCACGTCGGGCGGCCTGTTCGGCTGCGCCGTGATCGGCCTCGTCATCACGGCGCTGATCGTGGTCATCACCGAGTACTACACCGGCACCAACTTCCGGCCGGTGAAGTCCATCGCGGACGCCTCCGTCACCGGTCACGGCACCAACGTGATCCAGGGCCTCGCGATCTCGCTCGAATCCACTGCGCTGCCGGCCCTCGTCATCGTGGCCGGCATCATCTCGACCTACTCGCTGGCGGGCCTGTTCGGCATCGCCATCGCGGTCACCGCGATGCTGGCTCTGGCCGGCTTCATCGTGGCGCTCGACGCCTTCGGACCGGTCACCGACAATGCCGGCGGCATCGCCGAGATGGCCGGTCTGCCGCCCGAGGTCCGCAAGTCCACCGATGCCCTCGACGCCGTCGGCAACACCACCAAGGCGGTGACCAAGGGCTACGCCATCGGCTCGGCGGGTCTCGGCGCCCTGGTGCTGTTTGCCGCCTACACCTCGGACCTGAACTACTTCATCGCCAATGCGAGCCCGACCCAGTACCGCTTCTTCCAGGGCGTCAGCGTCGATTTCACCCTGATGAACCCCTACGTCGTGGTCGGGCTCCTGCTCGGCGGCCTGATTCCGTTCCTGTTCGGCGGCATGGCGATGACGGCGGTCGGCCGGGCGGCCGGCGCCGTGGTGGAGGAGGTCCGCCGCCAGTTCCGGGAGAAGCCGGGCATCATGGCGGGCACCGACCGGCCCGATTACGGCCGGGCCGTCGACATGCTCACCAAGGCGGCGATCAAGGAGATGATCCTGCCGTCCCTGCTGCCGGTGCTCTCGCCGATCGTGCTGTTCTTCGTGATCCAGGCGATCGCGGGCAAGTCCCAGGCCTTCGCCACGGTCGGGGCAATGCTTCTCGGCGTCATCATCACGGGCCTCTACGTCGCCGTCTCGATGACGTCCGGCGGCGGCGCCTGGGACAACGCCAAGAAGTACATCGAGGACGGCCATCACGGCGGCAAGGGCTCGGAGGCCCACAAGGCCGCCGTCACCGGCGACACCGTCGGCGACCCCTACAAGGACACGGCAGGCCCCGCGGTGAACCCGGCGATCAAGATCACCAACATCATCGCGCTGCTCCTGCTGGCGGTGCTGGCCCACCTCTGAGGGATAGGGCGGTCCGTAGACCGAAGCGGGCGCCCCGACGGGCGCCCGTTCTCGTTCGAGCGGTTCGCCGTCAGGACACGCTGCGAAGGAGCGGAATGTCCATGGGCGAGAGCCCGTCTGCATCGCGTCGGAGGAGGTCCGTCGCCGCGAGTGCGAGGCGACTTGCTTCGGCGGCGAGATCGATATCGGCCTCGGTGAGGCGCCCCGCGCGGCTCGCGCGCTCGAAGGCCCGGCATGTCTCGGACAGGGTCATGAAGCCGAGCATGCCGGCGGATGAGACGAGCTTGTGAGCGACGTCGGCGATCGCGAGCCCGGCCGGATCGCGATCGCCGCGAGCGGTCCCGGTGATGGCATCGTACACGAAGCCGGAGGTGAGGACCGATTCGAGGTCGTCGAGCATCCGTCCGACCTTCTCGCGGCCGAGCAGGTCCCTCAGCTCGATGAAGGCGGCGTGATCGAAGAACGGGGCGGGGGTATCGGGCGCCTCGGCCGCCGCCCGAATCCCACGGGCGACGGCGGAGAGCAGGTCCGCCTTTCGGAACGGCTTGCCGATATGGTCGACCATGCCGGCCCGCTTGAAGGACTCGATCTGCTCGGGAAGGACATTGGCGGTCAGCCCCACGATCGGAATCTTGGCATAGCGGCCGCCGAGGGCACGGATGCGGCCGGTGGCCTCGATCCCGTCCATCACGGGCATCTGAATATCCATCAGGACGATGTCGTAGGCGCCGTTCTGGACCGCCTGGACCGCCTCGGCTCCGTCGCCGGCGAGGTCGACATGGTGCCCCCCTGCCGACAGGACCGCCATGGCGATGTCCTGGTTCTGGACGACGTCCTCGACGAGGAGGATCCTGACGGGCCGGTGCGTCGGCAACGGCGCGGCCGTCGTCTCCACCGTGGCGGGCGCGGCGTCGCCGATGGCAAGTTCCACGGTGAACCAGAAGGTCGAGCCCGGGCCGGAACGGCTCGCGAGCCCGATCTCGCCCCCCATCAGCTCGACGAGGTTCTTGCTGATGGCGAGACCGAGGCCGGTGCCCCCGAAGCGGCGCGAGATCGACCCGTCGATCTGGCTGAAACGCTGGAACAGCCGGTCGCGCTTGTCGTGCGGGACGCCGATGCCGGTATCGCTGACCTCGCATCGCAGGCGCAGACGCTCCCCGATGCGCCGCTCGCAACGCATCGTCAGCACGACGTCGCCAGAGGGGGTGAACTTGACGGCGTTGTTGAGCAGATTGAGCAGAACCTGGCGCAGCCGGTTCTGGTCTCCCACCAGGACCGGCGGCAGGTTGGGGTCGATGTCGGTGCGCAGGGACATCGGCTTGTCCATG
>NZ_CAXUJR010000049.1:0-14734 GCF_964251405.1 uncultured Methylobacterium sp. | reverse complement strand
GACCGGCGGCAGGTTGGGGTCGATGTCGGTGCGCAGGGACATCGGCTTGTCCATGGCGATCCCGCTGATCATCGACATCGTGTCGGCGATCAGCCCCGCGAGGGCGAACGTTTCCGGCTCGAGCTCGATGCGGCCGGCCTCGATCTTCGAGAAATCGAGCACGTCGTTGACGATGGTGAGGAGTGCCCGGCCGGAGCCGAGGATGCGGCTGAGCTTGCTCCGGTCCAGAGGTTCGTCGGGGCCTGCATCGAGCAGCAGCTCGGTATAGCCGAGGATGCTGTTGAGGGGCGTGCGGATCTCATGGCTCATGGCGGCCAGGAAATCGGACTTCGCCGCACTCGCCTTCTCGGCCTCCCGCCTCGCCGTCTCGGCGGCCTGGCCTGCCTCGATCAGTGCCGCCTCGACCTGCTTGCGCCGATCGACGTCGAAATTCAGGCCGACCAGCCGGACCGGATGGCCGTGAGCATCGAAATAGGCGCGGCCGATCCCATGGATCCAGCGGACGCCGCCGTCGGGCAGCAGTACCCGGAACTCGGCCGAATAGACCTCCTGAGCCTCGACCGCCTGCTTGACTGTTGCCCACACCTTTACCGAGTCGTCGGGATGGACAATCTCGTTCCACTCGGCCGCCGTCAGCGTCGTCGGCCCGGCGCCGTCGAGGCCGTGCATGGCCGCGCTCTCCGGCGACAGGACGATGGCGTCGGCGCCGAGAGCCACGTCCCAGGCGCCCGCGCCCGCCGCGGTCTGCGCGATGCGCAGAAGGTCCGTAGATTTCAGCAGAGCCTCTTGCGCCGTCACCGCGTCATGGATGTCGAGCGCCGTTCCAAGCCAGCCGACGATCGCTTCGTCGCGGTGGATCGGGACGACCATTACCCGGTGCCAGCGGAACGTGCCGTCCTGGTGCTGCAGGCGGATGTTGGCGGTCCCGCTGCCACCGGTGTCTGACCGGTCACTCCAGGCCCTCTCGACGAACGCGCGGTCGTCTGGGTGGTGTTTGGCCATCCTTTCGGGAAAGCTCGTCCCGATAGCGCCGTAGTAGGAGACGAACTGGCGGTTGGCGTAGGTCGTGTCACGGTTTTCGTTGTCCATGATCCAGACCATCTGCGGCAGGCTATCGGCGAGGATGCGATAGCGGGTCTCGCTCTCGCGCAGATCCTCCTCGGCTCGGCGGCGGCCGGTGGTGTCGCGCACCGAGGCGAGGAACCCATCGGGCCGGCCCGCGGCGTCCCGCAGCATGTGCAGCGAGGCCTCGATCCAGATCCAGTGGCCGTCCCGGTGGCGCATGCGGTTGATGCTGACCGCCCGCGTCACCTCCCCGGAGACAAGGGACGCGATCATGGCATGGAAGGTCGGAACGTCGTCGGGATGCATCGTGTCGAACGGGCGCGTCCCGATCAGTTCCGCAGGCGCGTAACCCAGAAGGTCCTGCGATGCCGGCGAGATGTAGATCCGGCGGCCGTCGCGATCGAGCTGCGCGATCATGTCGGTCGAGTTGTCGGTCAGGAGGCGGTAGCGGGCCTCGCTGATGCGCATGGCTTCGGCCGCCTGCCGCTGCTCGGTGGTGTCGCGGCTGAGCTGGGCGAAGCCGATCAGGTTGCCCTGATTGTCCCGGATCGGCTGGATCAGGTCGGAGGCCCAGAACAGGCCGCCGTCCTTGCGCACGCGCCAGCCCTCGGACGTCGACCGGCCGTCGGCCACGGCCGCATGGAGGGCCGCCCGCGGCAGGCTCGCAGCCTGATCGTCGTCGGTATAGAGCCGCGAGACATGCTGGCCGACGACCTCCTCGCTGCGGTAGCCGTAGATCCGCTCGCCGCCGGCGTGCCAATCGGTGACGATGCCGTGCGGGTCGAGCATGCAGATGGCGCAGTCCGTGATGCCCTCGACCAGGAGCCTGACGCGCTCCTCGCTCTCGATGAGCCGCACCTCCGTCCGGTGCAGGTCGGTCACGTCCATGGTGACGATGATGAAGGCGCCCTCGCACCCGTCGGCCTCGTAGGCCGCCCGCACGACCACGGTCCGCACGTCGCCCGAGGGGCGGACGACACGCGTCTCGAAGCTGAAGTCACACCTCTTCGCGAGCGCTTCGTCCCAGGCGGTACGAACGAGGCAGCGGTCGTCGGGATGGCAGCGTTCGATCAGCCCCTCGAGGTTCGGTTCGCCTTGACGCGGGTCGATCCCGAAGATCCGGAACATCTCCGCCGACCAGATCCGCCGGTCGGTCCCGAGTTGGAGGCGGCACTACCCGACATGCGCCATCTGCTCGGCCATGACGAGCAGCCGGTTGGTCTCGCTCAGGCGCAACTCGCGCTGGCGCAGGGTCGCGGCCTGCGCCGCGATCAGCGCTTCGTGAGCCTGGCACGAGGCGGTCTCGTTGCGGGCGCGGACATCGGCCGCGGTCAGACGCAGATGGGCGACGACGATGGCGGCGAGATCCTGGAGCTGACGGCTTTCTCCGGGCGACAGGGTTCTCGGCACCACGTCGATCACGCAGAGCGTGCCGACACGCAAGCCGGGCTCGACCTCGAGCGGCGCACCGGCATAGAAGCGAATCCCCGGCTTGCCGGTGACCAGAGCATTCTGCGCGAAGCGCGGGTCCTGGCTCGCGTCCTCGACCACCAGAACGGCGCTCGACAGGATGGTATGATTGCAGAAGGCGAGGTCCCGGCTCGTCCCGTCGAACGAGAGGCCGCATTTCGCCTTGAACCATTGCTCCTCCGCCTCGATCATCGAGATGAAGGCGATGGGGAGGCCGAACAGGGCGGACGCCGTCCGGCAGACCGCGTCGAAATGGTCCTCTGGCGCGGTTCCGACGATCTCGAGGGCGCGCGGGAGGTCGAGGCGCTGCGGCTCGTTGGCGGCGACGGGAAACAGAACGGACACTTCGCTTCGGTCCTTTCCGTACTCGGTCGGCTGGCAGCCGATCCTATGGGCGCGCCTGTCTGGATGGACGATCGTCACGGACGATGGGCGCATGATGCAGAAGCCGATATCGGAATTCTGTTAAGGCCACGCTTCCTCCCAGGCGAAATGCGGTCGCGCCGGCTGCGACGTCACGATTTCGGCCGTGCTCGTCGGCTACAGTCCGCAAATGCTCGCTATCCCGTTCCTCGCCGCCTCCGTTCTGACCCTGACCGCCGCCGCACCCTGCGATGCCGGCGCCCGCGCCAGGCTCCTCGCGCCGCCAACACCCAACGATGACGCGGTGTCGCTGACCTGCTCCGTCCGGCTGCGGCCGGGCGAAAGGGTCGAGCGCCGCATCCTGCTCGAAGGGGCAGGCGCCTCAGGCGTCGAGGTCGATTGCAACGGCGCCACCATCGGCCGAACCCTGCCGGCCCCGAAATTCTACGAGTTCGCGGTCGAGATCCGCTCGCGCCGTCCCGACCCGTCGGCCGAGCGCTGGGAACGGCCGGTCGGGGTGACCCTGCGCGACTGCACGATCCTCGGCAACGTCCGGGTCTGGGGCATGGGGCTCAACGGTCAGGGCGAGGCGGTCCGCGCATCCTCGCACCGGCCCGGCCATACCGAGCGGGCGCAGGCGGCGGCACCCAGTGGGGTCCGCATCCTCGACTCCCGCCTGACGGCGCTGGGATCGATCCCGCTCTATCTCGGCCCCGGCGTGACGAGGCTGACCCTGTCGGGATCGACGCTGTCGGGGAAATCCGGCTCGGTCGGGCTCTATCTCGACGCCGAGAGCGCGGACAATGTCATCACCGGCAACGTGTTTTCCGTCGAGACCGGCCGCGAGGCGGTGGCGGTGGACGGATCGGCCCGCAACACGATCCGCCACAACCGCTTCGCGCTCGGCTATCGCGGCGGCATCCATCTCTACCGCAACTGCGGCGAGGGCGGCACGGTCCGCCACCAGACACCGTCGGACAACGTGATCACGGACAACAGCTTCCGCGCGACCGGTCTCCTGCGTCCGGACCCGGTCAAGGTCGGGTCCCGCGGCGGCTGGGGCTGGACCATGAATTGCACTGCCGACGCGGGCTACCCGTTCGGCAGCAGCCTCGACGACGACGACGGTGCCACGGGCAACGTCGTCGAGCGCAACCGGGTCGAGTAGGGCCTACTTCTTGGCGGCCTTCACGGCCGAACTGACCATGTCCTTGGTCGAGGGGGCGGCGGCATTGGTCTTGGCGACGACCTTCTTCGGCTTCTTGGCTTCGCGGCTGCCGCGCTTGTTTTCCTGTGCCATGTCGCTCTCCTTGGGTTCTTCCGGGGGATGATCATGGCATGCCCCGGAGAAACCGCGGCATGGAAAATATGCCGGTCGCCGCGGCGCCAGCCCTCACAGCGGGATGTTGTCGTGCTTCTTCCAGGGCTGCTCCATCTCCTTGGTGCGCAGCATGCCGAGCGCCCGCGCGATCCGCTTGCGGGTGGAATGGGGCATGATGACCTCGTCGATGTAGCCGCGCTCCGCCGCCACGAAGGGCGACAGGAAGCGGTCCTCGTATTCGCTCGTGCGGGCGGCGATCTTGTCGCTATCGCCGATCTCGCTGCGGAAGATGATCTCTACGGCGCCCTTGGCGCCCATCACGGCGATCTGCGCGGTGGGCCACGCGTAGTTCAGGTCGGCGCCCACGTGCTTCGAGGCCATCACGTCGTAGGCGCCACCGAAGGCCTTTCGGGTGATGATGGTGACCAGCGGCACCGTGGCCTGGCTGTAGGCGAACAGCAGCTTGGCGCCGTGTTTGATCAGGCCGCCATATTCCTGCGCCGTCCCCGGCAGGAAGCCTGGCACGTCCACGAAGGTGACGATCGGGATCGAGAAAGCGTCGCAGAAGCGCACGAACCGCGCGGCTTTTCGCGATGCATCGGAATCGAGCACGCCGGCGAGTACCATCGGCTGGTTGGCCACGAACCCGACCGTGCGGCCCTCGATGCGGCCGAAGCCGGTCATGATGTTGCGGGCGTAGGTCGCCTGGATCTCGAAGAAATCGCCCTCGTCGGCCACACGCCGGATCAGCTCGCCCATGTCGTAGGGCTTGTTCGGATTGTCGGGGATGAGCGTGTCGAGGCTCATGTCGAGGCGAAGCGGATCGTCGAAGCTCTCGATCTCGGGCACGCCGTCGATGTTGTTGGCGGGCAAGAAGTCGAGGAGCCGCCGGATCTGCAGGATCGCCTCGACGTCGTTCTCGAAGGAGCCGTCGGCGATCGAGGACTTCGTGGTGTGGACCTTGGCGCCGCCGAGCTCCTCCGCCGTGACGACCTCGTTCGTCACCGTCTTGACCACGTCGGGGCCGGTCACGAACATGTAGCTCGTGTCGCGGACCATGAAGATGAAGTCGGTCATGGCCGGCGAGTAGACGTCGCCGCCCGCGCACGGTCCCATGATCACGGAGATCTGCGGGATCACGCCGGAGGCCGCGACGTTGCGCTTGAACACCTCGCCGTAGCCGCCAAGGGCGGCCACGCCCTCCTGGATGCGGGCGCCGCCGGCATCGAAGATGCCGATGGTCGGCGCGCGCATCTTCAGCGCCATGTCCTGGACCTTGACGATCTTCTGGGCATGCGCCTCGGACAGCGAGCCGCCGAAGACGGTGAAGTCCTTCGAGAACAGGAACACCGTGCGGCCGTTGATCGTGCCCCAGCCGGTGACGACGCCGTCGCCGGGGATCTTCTGCTTCTCCATCCCGAAATCGGAGGAGCGGTGCTGCACGAACATGTCGAATTCCTCGAACGACCCGTGGTCGAGGAGAAGTTCGATGCGCTCGCGCGCCGTCAGCTTGCCGCGCTTGTGCTGGGCGACGACGCGGTTCTCACCGCCGCCGAGGCGGGCCTGCGCACGCCGCTCCTCGAGCCGTTCGAGAATGTCCTTCATGGTGGTTTGGCCCTAAGCGCTGGAGCTGTCACGACCCGACGGCGCCGCGACAGGCTTGGCGGTAAGGTCTCCGTTCGGCTCTAGCACGCGCTGTCAGCGTCGAAAACGGGTTCAGCCGGCGAGTTTCGCCATCACGGCCGCCGCCTCGAACTCCGCCCGGCGCGCCGCCGTCCGGGCTTCCGCCTCAGCGTCGGAGCCCCAGACCGCCGCCTGATAGGTCTCGTCGACATGGGCCGCATCCCAAGCTTCCTCCGGGCTCAGGCGGCCATGCAGCGTCGCGAGCGCGATCAGGAGCGAGCCGGTCAGAGTTGTCAGGGTGTGGAAGGCGGCCAACCGGAACGGCCCCTCGATCGCCGCCACCGCGGCTTCCAAGGCGCGAACCGAGCCCTCCGGCTGCTCGACGTGCCGCACGCCCTCACTGAGCATGAAGCGGGCGCCGAAGGTCTCGTGCGCCCAGTCGAGCACCGGGTCCCAAGCGGCGGCCTGCATCGCCACGAGGCGCTCGGGGTCGCCGGCCCTGTAGGCGACGAGGTCGGTCCGGGCATAGGTGCAGAGGTCCTCCACCACGGCCTCGCGGCGCGGCGCGACACCGTCGATGGCGGTGTTGGCGAGACGGGTCAGCGGCATCCTGGCCGGATCGATGACGGCGACCTGCGCGGCCCATTCCGCCGCCACGGCCTCGGCCAACTCGCGCGTCGGCAGGCAAAGGGGGTTCTTGGCGGGGGTGTTGGCGGGACGGCCGTCGAGGGTGAGGCGGAAGCCGTCCCCGACCTCCGCAAAGCCCGCCTCGGCGTAGAACCGTTTCGGTAGCGCCGGGCGGCCGCCGTCACGCACCGACCGCAGCGGGTCGGGCGGTTGCGGAGAGGAGTCGGTCGGCTCGCCGAGCCAGTCGGGAAGGGGATCGTCACTCATGTGTGGTCAGATAGGCGCTTGCCGCCCGCCCGGCGAGCCGGCGTCGGCGACATAGCCTGTTCTCAGGTGGGCTGCAGAATATCCCGGAAGAGGTCGGCCAGCGCGGCGGAATCGTCGACGACCGTGACCGCGCCAGCGCCGAACAGCGCGCCGGGGCGATGATAACCCCAGCCGACCCCCACCGCTGCGACGCCGGCGCTCACCGCCATCGCCATGTCGTAGGTGGTGTCGCCAATCATCATCGTGGCGCTGGGCGCGGTACCGGCCTCCGCCATCGCCTGCTCCAGCATGGTCGGGTCGGGCTTGGAGGGCGCGTCGTCGGCGGTCTGCGTCGTGGCGAACCAGCCTTCCCACCCGTTGGCTGCGATGAGGTGCTCGACGCCGCGGCGCGACTTGCCGGTGGCGATGCCGAGTTGCAGGTCGTGGCGGGCATGAAGTCGGGCCAGCAGCTCGCCCATGCCGGGAAACAGCGGCTCCTCGTAGGCCGGGTCGAGCCGCAGGGCGTTGAAGGCCCGCTTGTAGCTTTCCGACAGGCTCGCGACCGGGCCGTCGTCGCCCACGAGGCGGCGGAACGCCTGCGGCAGCGACAGCCCGACGACGGAGAGCGCCTCGCGCCGCTCCGGCATCGGCAGGTCGTGCTCGGCGAAGGCGACGCCCTGCGCGGCCACGATGAGGTGCTGGCTGTCGACGAGGGTGCCGTCGACGTCGAAGACGATGAGCCTCACGGCCGGTCGTGCCCGTCGCGGACGTGCTCCGTCGGCCTCACGGCTGTCGGGCCGGTGCCGTCTGCGGCTGGGCCGGCACGGCTCTCGGGCGTTCGTAGCCGAGCTTGCACCGCACGAGGAAGCGGCGGCGTGCCCCGCCCCGCAGCCCGCGATTGGTCGATTGGCGGTTGCAGGCGGCGTAGGATGTCCGCCGCCGCCTCTCGGGCCGTGCGGCGGGAGCGCCGCGCTGCGCCGCAGTTGCCGGGGTGGCCTGCGGCGCGGGAGGCGGTGCCTGCACGCCGGGCGATTGGCCCGGAGGGGCCGCATTCTGGGCCTGGGCGCCGCCGAGCGCCAGCAGCCCCAGCAGTAGGCCGCCCGTCAGGGTCGCGCCGATCAGGGCCGTCACGCGCGTCGTGGTCGTCGGTCGATGCATCGATGCTCCGCCAGAGGCCCGGTGCGGGCGCTTCGCACGCCTTCGTCGCGCCCGCACCGGGAGGATAAGGCATGCAAGCCGTTTTCCAAGCACCTTCCCGCCGCGCGCCGTCAGGCGACGGTGCGGCATCCCGCGTCAGGCTTCCGGCGCCTCGACGATCGGGTCGTAGCGCGAGGCGTCAAAGCCGAGGAGGTTCCAGCTCTGGGCCATGTGCGGCGGCAGCGGCGCCGTCACGTCGATGGGCCTGTTCGTGCGCGGATGCGGGATGACGATCCGGCGCGCCAGGAGATGCAGGCGGTTCTGGATGCCGCCGGGCAGCTCCCAGTTCTCGATACTGAAATATTTCGGGTCCCCGACGATGGGGTGACCGATATGGGCCGCATGCGCGCGCAACTGGTGGGTCCGGCCCGTCACCGGCTTCAGCGACAGCCAGGACAGCTTCTGGGCCGCATTGTCGACCATGGCGTAGTAGGTCAGCGCGTGGGCCGCACCCTCGTCGCCGTGCTGGGCGACGCGCATGCGCGCGTCGGCGTCGGTGGGCTCCTCCTTTGCGAGGTAGGTCGAGATCCGGCCCTGGTGGACGCGGGGCACCCCGGCGGTGAGCGCCCAGTAGACCTTGCGGGCCGAGCGCGAGCGGAAGCTCTTGGACAAAGTCGCCGCGGCAAGGCGCGTCTTGGCGACGATGAGGCAGCCGGCGGTGTCCTTGTCGAGGCGATGGACGAGGCGCGGCTTCTGGCCGTCGGGACCGGTCAGCGCGTCGAGGAGGCCGTCGACGTGGCGCACGGTACCCGACCCGCCCTGGACCGCGAGGCCGAACGGTTTGTTGAGCACCATCATGTCCGCATCCTCGTAGAGGATCAGCGAGCGAATGAAGTCGGCATCGGTGGCGTCGCGGGCGAGGCTGCGCGGACGCTCCGCGACCGGGTCGAGCTTGAGCGGCGGGATGCGCACGCTCATGCCCGGCTCCAGCCGGTCGTTGGGCTTGGCGCGTTTGCCGTCGACGCGCAGTTCGCCCTTGCGGACGATGCTCTGGACGCGGGTGAAGGGCAGCTGCGGAAACCGCGTCGTCAGGAAGCGATCGATCCGCATCCCGGCCTCGTCCTCCTCGACGGTGAGCGTCTGCACGCCCGAGGCGAGGGTCGCGGAGGCGGCGGCACGCTGCTCGCGCCTGGTCGGTCCCTCGACGACGGGGGGCTGCTCTTGCGGCGCGGCGCGGCGGCGCGGCGCGAGATCCGGCGACGCTGCCCTCGTCCGTGGCGCACGCGTTCTCGTCTTCTCGACGGCCTCGCCGCGGGCCTCCAAGGTCTGCTCTTGGCTCGTCCCTTCGCTCGTCCCTTGGCTCGCCTCCTGGCCCGGACGCCAGGGGGCGTGCTTGGCGGCGGCATCGCCCCTGACCTGCGCCGCGCGCTGTGCGGCGTCGAGGGCGCTGGTGCGCGGGCCGGTGCGCTCGCGGTCGGGGCGACGGAAGGCGTCCGATCGACCGGGCTTTCTGGGGCGGCCGAACTTTTCGGGGCGGCCGGGCTTGCCCGATCGGCTGGGGCCGGCGCCTTTGCCCGCGCCGGGGCCTTTGCGCCCGGAGCCGCCGCGTGATGGTGGTCTGACAGTCATGCCCGCTCGTAACACCCGCGCCGGGCCTCGGCAAAGCAGTCCAGCCTTGCGGAACGCGTCAGGCCGCCCTGCGCGCCGCCTCGATGGTGAGCCCGGTGCCCACCGAGCCAAAGGTGTCGCCCTCGACCACCCTTGCCCGCGGGACGGCGGCGACCAGAGCTGCGCGCACATGCGGCAGGCCGGTGGAGCCTCCCGTCAGGAACAGCGCGTCGATGTCGGAGGCGTCGAGGCCGGCCTGGGCAAGGCAGCGTCCGATCCGCTCGGCGATGCGGCGGCTGAGTTCGCCCGTATGGGTAACGAGGCCGTCCCGGTCGATCTCCGCCGCGAGCCCGTCCTCGACCCAGTCGAGGGAGACGCCGCCCTCGCCCCGGTCCGAAGCGGCGATCTTGGCGCCTTCCACTTCCATGGCAAGCGAATGGCCGCGCTCGGCCTCGACGACGGTGTAGAGCCGGTCGACAAGGTCAGGCCGCTGCGCGTCGCGGCGGACCTCCTCGATCTCCCGTAGGGTCTTGGCGTTGTAGAGCCGGTTGATGCTCGACCACGTGGCGAGGTCGTGGAAATACGAGGTCGGAACGTCGAGGTCGCCGCGCTTCATCGCGCTGCCGAGGCCGAGCAGCGGCATCACCGTGCGCAGGCTGAGGCGGCGGTCGAAATCGGTGCCGCCGATGCGCACGCCGTCATTGGCGAGGATGTCCTCGGCGCGCTCCGCCCTGGCATGGCGCTCGGGCGAGAGGCGCACGATCGAGAAGTCCGAGGTTCCACCGCCGATATCGGCGATCAGCGCGATCTCCTCCGAGCGCACCTGTCGCTCGTAGTCGAGGGCGGCGGCGATCGGCTCGAACTGGAACGAGACGTGCCTGAAGCCGATGCCGTTGGCGATCTCGCGCAGGGCGCCCTCCGCGCGGGCATCGCCCTCGGGGTCGCCATCGACGAAATGGACCGGGCGGCCATGGACCACGGTGTCGAGGGAACGACCCGTCGCGGCCTCGGCCCGTGCCTTGATGACGGCGAGGTAGCGGCCGATGACGTCGCGAAAGCGGATGCGCTCGCGGCCGACCGGCGTCGTCTCTTCGAGGAGCGAGGAGCCGAGCACGGATTTCAGGCTGCGCATCAGCCGGCCGGGATTGCCCTCCACATAGGCCGCCATCGCGGCCCGGCCGACGAGGCTTCCCTGCCCCGGCGCGAAGAAGATCGCGCTGGGGATCGTGAGGTGGCTTCCCTCTAGCGGCACCAGGGCCGGATGCGGCCCGGCGGCGAGGCCGAGGGTGGTGTTGGACGTGCCGAAATCGAGGCCGCAGGCCGCCATGAGGTTTCTTCGCGCGAGATGCCGGGAATCGGGGCGGTCCCCCTACAGGGTCGGCTCCCCCCGGTCCACCCGCAAGACGCAGGCCGGCCCTACAGCCAACGCGGCCCGAGGAAGATGAGGAGCGCGGCCGCGAGCCAGGCGGCGAGCCCGCCGAGGATGGCCAGCCGGTAATCGAGGCCGCCGCTCAAGGCATACGCGACGCCCAGGAAGACGAGGTAGGCCGGGATGGTTTTGACGCCGGCGAGGCAGGCCTCGCGGAACCCGCCCGCGTCACCCTTCGCGCCCACCGCCAGCAGGGCGATGATCGCGAAGGTCGGCGCCAAGGGCAGGATGCCGGGCAGCACGTTGCCGCGCTTCGAGGCGAGCACGATCGCCATGGTCACGAGGCCCCCGACGAGGCCCTTCCAGAGGACGTCCATCAGCGCTCCGAATCGTCCTTGCGCTCAGCCCGCAGGCGCTCCCAATGGGCGAGGCGGTCACTGTACCGGCTTTCCATCCCCCGGTCGGTCGGTTCGTAGAAACGCTGGCGCCCGAGCCGGTCCGGCCAGTAATCCTGCCCCGAGAAGGCGTCCGGCTCGTCGTGGTCGTAGCGGTAGCCGTCGCCGTAGCCGATCTGGCGCATCAGCTTCGTCGAGCCGTTGAGGATCGTGCGCGGCGGCGGCAGGGAGCCGTGCTCCTTGGCGACCTTCGTGGCGGCCTTGTAGGCGGTGTAGACCGCGTTCGATTTCGGCGCGCAGGCGAGGTAGACCGTGACCTGCGCTAGGGCGAGCTCGCCCTCCGGCGAGCCGAGGAAGTCGAACGCGTCCTTGGCGGCGGTGGCGACCACCAGCGCCTGCGGGTCGGCGAGCCCGATATCCTCGACCGCCATGCGCACGAGGCGCCGGGCGATGAACAGGCGATCCTCGCCGCCGTCGAGCATCCGACAGAGGTAATAGAGCGCGGCGTCCGGGTCGGAACCACGCACGGTCTTATGCAGGGCGCTGACGAGGTTGTAGTGGCCCTCCTGGGACTTGTCGTAGATCGGGGCGCGGCGCTGGATGATCTCCTGCAGCGTCGCCGCATCGAACACCTCCCCGGGTTTGGCCGAGCGCCACACCTCCTCGGCGAGCGTCAGCGAGGCGCGCCCGTCCCCGTCGGCCATGCGCACGAGGACGCCGCGGCCCTCCTCGTCCAGCGGCAGCGGACGCTCGACCAGGGTCTCGGCCCGCGTCAGAAGCCGGGCGATGGCGGCCTCGTCCAGCGCCCGGAACAGAAGGACGCGGGCACGCGAGAGCAGGGCCGCGTTGAGCTCGAAGGACGGGTTCTCCGTGGTGGCGCCGACGAGCGTCACCGTGCCGTCCTCCATCACGGGGAGGAAGGCGTCGAGCTGCGCCCGGTTGAAGCGGTGGATCTCGTCGACGAAGAGCAGGGTCCCTTGGCCTCCCGAGCGCCGCCCGCGAGCCGCCTCGAACACCTTCTTGAGGTCGGCGATGCCGGAGAAGATCGCCGAGATCTGCTCGAAATGCAGATCGGTCTCGTGCGCCAGAAGCCGCGCGACCGTGGTCTTGCCGGTGCCGGGCGGCCCCCAGAAGATCAGCGAGCCGAAGGCCTTTCCGGCGAGCAGCCTGGTCAGCGCCCCGTCCGGCCCGGTGAGGTGTTCCTGGCCGACGACCTCGGCCAGGGTGGGTGGGCGCAGGCGGTCGGCGAGGGGCCGTGGGGCGGTGTTCTGAAGGCCGGCGGCTGAGAAGAGGTCGGACATCCGCGCATGAAGACCCGGCCGGCTGCGTGCCGCAACCGGCAAAACGCGACCATCCCCTTGCGATGGGATATCGCGGCACTGTCCGGGTCAGATCCCTGTAGGATGCCGGCACCGTCGGCTGCGAGGTTTCCCTTCGATGACGATCCGTCCCGGCCTCTCCCGTCGCGCCGCGCTGCTCGGGCTGTCGGCGGCCCCCTCGGTCGTCCTCGCGGCGAGCCGCGATGCCGGCGCAGCATCGCCGCAGCCGGGCGCCTGCCTGCTCACCCCGCAATCGATCGAGGGGCCGTTCTACCTCGATCCGCGCCTCGTGCGCCCCAACCTCGTCGAGGGACGCCCCGGCGTCCCCTTGCGCCTCGACCTGCGGGTCGTGGAAGCCGGGTCCTGCACGCCCCTGCGGGGAGCGCGCGTCGACGTCTGGCACGCCGACGCTCAGGGACTCTATTTCGGCTACGAGGCCCAAGGCGACCGCCGTCGGATCTCGACGGTGGGGCAGTCCTTCCTGCGCGGCACGCAGCTCAGCGACGGGATCGGAGCGGTCGCCTTCGAGACGCTCTATCCGGGCTGGTATCCCGGCCGCGCGACCCACGTCCATTTCAAGGTCTTCGTCGATTCCCGCACCCTGGTCACCGGACAGATGTATTTTCCCGACGAGACCAACGAGGCGGTCTACCGGACCGAGGCTGCCTACGGGAACCGGCTGTTCAAGCGCGACACCCTCAACGCCACCGACGTCTTCGCCCGCTCCGAGGATCCGCGGCGCCTCGGGTTCTGCACGATGAGGCGGGAGGGAGGCGTCTACGTCGCCAGCCTCACCATCGCGGTCGAGGGACGCAAAGCCCGCGGCTGAACTCTCACCCCCCGAACACCGAGGTCAGCACGGTGCCGCCGCGGTTGATCGAGACCTCCCAGGCGTTGATCGCCGTCTTGGTCAGGCGCTCGAGGTCCTTCGTGGTCGAGACCGGGGTGCCGTTGATGGCGACGATGACGTCGCCCTTCTGCAGCCCGGCCCGGTTGGCGAAGGAGCCGTCGTCGACGCTCGACACCGCCACGCCTTCGCTTGGGAAATCCACCTGCAGCTCCTCGGCGACCGCGGGCGAGGTGTTCACGAGCGTCGCGCCCATGAAGGGCGAGCGGGTGCGAACCTTGACGAGGTCGCGCGGCCGCGTCTCGGGGGCGGGTCCGAGCTTGACCGAGATCGTGCTGCGCGCCGTGCCGCGCTGGATGCCGAACTTGGTCTGGCCGGCGAGCCCCTTCAGGGCGAAGCGGTAACCGAACGCCTCGGGGTCGTCGACGACCTTGCCGTCCACGGTGAGGATGAGATCGCCGCGCTTGAGGCCGGCCTCCTCGGCCGGGCTCTTGGCCTGCAGGCTCGCCACCAGCACGCCGGTCGGATGGTCGAGTTCCATGCTCTCGGCGATGTCGGGGGTCACGCTCTGCACCCGCGCCCCGAGCCAAGGCCGCCGCACCGTCGAGGCGCCGGCCTTGGCCGTCTCTACCACCGCGTTGACCATACTGGCGGGAATGGCGAAGCCGATGCCGTGGCTGCCGCCCGACTGCGAGTAGATCGCGGTGTTGATGCCCACCAACCGGCCCTGGAGGTCGACGAGCGCACCGCCGGAATTGCCCGGATTGATCGCCGCGTCGGTCTGGATGAAGAACTGGTAGTCCGACGAGCCGACCTGCGTGCGCGCCAGCGCCGAGACGATGCCCTGCGTCACGGTCTGCCCGACGCCGAAGGGGTTGCCGATCGCCATCACGAAGTCGCCGACCTCGAGGGTCTCGGAATCGCCGAAGGGCATCGGCACCAGGCCGGCGTTGGGCGTCTTGATCTTGACCACGGCCAGATCGGTGCGCGGGTCGCGCAGCACGATGGTGGCCTCGTATTCGCGCCGGTCGGCGAGCGCGATCCGGACCTCGTTCATGTTCTCGATGACGTGGTTGTTGGTGATGACGAGGCCGCTCTCGTCGACGATGACGCCCGAGCCGAGGGAGCGCTGCGCCCGCTCGCCCGGCGCCCCGCCCCGCCCACGGCCAGACCCGTCCTCGCCGAAGAAGCGGCGCATGAACTCGTCCATGGCGCTGCGGCTCGCGCCGCGCTTCTCGACATGGGAGCCGTAGACGTTGACCACCGACGGAGCCGCCCGCTTCACGACGGGGGCGAAGGAGAGCTGGACCTGCCCCCGGCCCTGCGGCGGGACCTTCTCGGGCG
>NZ_CAXUJR010000048.1:20873-24534 GCF_964251405.1 uncultured Methylobacterium sp. | reverse complement strand
GGCACGAAGGCCTTGGTGAAGGGCAGCAGGGCGGTGGCCCCGCCGGCGGCCGGCCTGATCTCCAGGAGATCGCCGCCGCCGTAATTCGGCACGTCCGTGACGGATCCGAGCACGGTTCCGGCACCATCGACGACATCGAGGCCAACGAGGTCCGCGGTGAAGAACTCGTCCTCGTCCTCGACCTCTCCGAGACGGGCGCGCGGGAGATAGAGCGCGAGGCGGTTCAGGCTTTCCGCGCCGGTGCGGTCGGCGATGCCCTTCACCCGCACCACGAGGAGATCGGGCGATGCGCCGCCGGCCCGTCGCACATCGGTGAGCTCAATGCGCCGTCCGTCGGCGCCGATCAGCAGCCCATACGAGGATATCGCCAACGGGTCGCCGGAGTAGGATTTCAGCCGAACCTCGCCGTTGAGTCCGTGGGCGCGGCCGAACTCGCCCATCTGCACGAGGCTCGGATCGGTGGCCGGCAGCGGCGCGTCGGAATCAGGTTCGGGACGGTGCGGTGCGGTGACCGCCCCGGGGTCGAGCCGACCGGGCCGGTCGGTCCGTTGGCTACCGCGGGAGGATGATCCGGGACGACGAGCCATCAGCGGTCCAGATTCGGTTGATCAGTTCGGGCCACTCTTCTCCCCACAAGGGGGGAGGAGAGGGTGGTGGGGGTGGATCGGTGACCCGCTGCGGAGGCCAGCGGAACCACCCCTACCCCCGACCCCTCCCCACAAGGGGGAGGGGAGGAAGGCTTACGCCGCGGCGTCTTCGGCCGGGGGAGCGGCGGCTTTCTCGGCGCGCTTGGCGGCGCGCTCCTTGGCCTTCTCGCCGGGCTCGGCCTTCTGCGGGTTGTTGCGGGCCGGGCGCTTGGCGAGGCCGGCGGCATCGAGGAAGCGCAGGACGCGGTCGGTCGGCTGGGCGCCCTTGGCGAGCCAGGCCGTGATCTTCTCGTTCTCGAGAACGATGCGGGCCGGATCGTCCTTGGCCTTCATCGGGTCGTAGACGCCGACCTTCTCGATGAAACGACCGTCGCGCGGCGCGCGGGCGTCGGCGACGACGATGCGGTAGTACGGGCGCTTCTTGGCGCCGCCACGGGTGAGGCGAATCTTGAGGGACATGGTTTTCTCCTAGCTACCGGTGTGTGGTGAGGGTTTGGATCAAGCGAATGGCGAATGGGGAGTGGCGAATGGGGGCACGAGGCGCACCCTTCCTATTCGCCATTCGCCATTCGCCATTCGCCCAAGTCATTTCTTCTTCCCGAATGGAAAACCGCCGAGGCCCGGCAGCCCGCCCTTCGCGCCGAGCCCCGGAAGGCCCGGCATCTTTCCGCCCCCGAGGCCCGGAGGCATCGGAGGCAGCTTGCCGCCCATCTGCTTCTGCATGTCGGCGATCATCTCGGGCGTTGGCTCGGGCATGCCGGGCGGTAGACCGGGCATTCCGCCCGGCATGCCGCCCATCCCGCCGCCCATCCCGAACATGCTCCCCAGCGCCTGGCCGATGCCGCGCTTGCCCGAGCCCATCGCCTTCATCATGTCGGCCATGGTCCGGTGCATCTTGAGGAGCTTGTTGAGCTCCTCGACCTTCGTTCCCGAACCCGCTGCGATGCGCTTCTTGCGCGAGTTCTTGAGGATGTCGGGGTTCCGGCGCTCCTGGGCGGTCATCGACGAGATGATCGCGCGCTGGCGCTTGAACATGTTCTCGTCGAGGTTGGCGCCCTCGACCTGCTTCTTGATGGCGCCCATGCCCGGCAGCATGCCCATCAGTCCGCCGATGCCGCCCATCTTCTCCATCTGGCCGAGCTGCATCGACAGGTCGTCGAGGTCGAACTTGCCCTTGCGCATCTTCTCGGCGGTGCGCAGGGCCTGCTCGTGATCGATCGTCTCGGCCGCCTTCTCGACGAGGGAGACGATGTCGCCCATGCCGAGGATGCGGTTCGCGACGCGCGAGGGGTGGAACTCCTCGAGCGCGTCGACCTTCTCGCCAGTGCCGACGAGCTTGATCGGCTTGCCGGTAACGGCACGCATGGAGAGCGCCGCGCCGCCGCGGGAATCGCCATCCATGCGGGTGAGCACGATGCCGGTGACGCCGAGGCGCTGGTCGAAGGCGCGGGCGGTGACCACCGCGTCCTGACCGGTCAGGGCATCCGCGACGAGGAGCACCTCGTGCGGGTTCGTGGCGGCCTTCACCTCGGCCGCCTCCGTCATCAGCGTCTCGTCCAGCGTGGTGCGGCCGGCGGTGTCGAGCATCACCACGTCGAAGCCGCCGAGCCGGGCCGCATCCATCGCGCGCCGGGCGATCTGGACGGCCGACTGCCCGGCCATGATCGGCAGGCTCTCGACGCCGACCTGGGCGGCGAGGACCGCGAGCTGCTCCATGGCTGCCGGGCGGCGGGTGTCGAGCGAGGCGAGCAGAACCTTGCGCTTGTCGCGGCTCGTGAGGCGGCGGGCGATCTTGGCGGTGGTGGTGGTTTTACCCGAGCCCTGCAGGCCGACCATCAGGATGGCGACGGGGGCCGGCGCATTGAGGTCGATGATGCCGGCGTCCGAGCCAAGCATCGCCACGAGCTCGTCGTTGACGATCTTGACGACCATCTGGCCGGGCGTCACCGACTTGACGACGACGGCGCCCACCGCCTTCTCGCGCACCTTCTCGGTGAAGTCCCGCACCACCTCCAGGGCGACGTCGGCCTCCAGAAGTGCGCGACGAACCTCGCGCAGGGCCGCGGTGACGTCGGCTTCGGTGAGCGCACCACGGCGGGTGAGCCCGGACAGGATGCCGGATAGCCGGTCGGACAGGCCTTCGAACATGCGGGCGGCTTCCCTAGATGGTCGGCGTCACTGGTCGAGACCCGCGTTGGTGACGCGGCGCGCCTGCAGCGCGGCCTCGAAGGACTGGACGGCCCGGGCGAACTTGTCCCGGCAATCGGGATTGCAGAAACCCACGACGGCGCCGTTGTAGAGCGTCAGCGAATCCGGCGCGATCGGCTTGCCCGACCAGGGGCAGGTGTCGTTCACCGCATCGGCGATGCTGGGGACGGGGGAGGGCGAGGCGTCGGGCATGCGGCTCGTTTGAAATCGCGCAACGGGGTGGCGACGCCGCTTTCCAACGCAAGACACGCCCGAGGGCGCATCGCGCTGTCGGGCGTTGACCTCCGGCCTCGATGGGCCGGTCGGCGTTCTGCGGTGACGAACGAACGTCTGATGTGAGGGGCGGGCTATTCGCGAAATGCGCGCAAGTCAAGGCGGGGCGGGAGCCGCGCGGACGGTCCCGCCCACAATTCATCGGACGTCGATGCGACCGACGCGGCCTACTTCTTCATCGAGTCCTTGGCCATCGAATCCTTGGACATGGAATCCTTGGTCATCCCGTCTTTGGCCATGGTGTCTTTGGCCATGCCATCCTTCTTCATGGAATCTTTGGCCATCGAATCCTTGGCCATCGAATCTTTGGTCATGCTGTCCTTTGCCATCGACTCGGCGGCGAAGGCCGGTGCCCCCGCGACGGCGGCGGACAGGAAGAGAGCGGAGACCGCGAGACGGAGTTGAGTGCGCATAGGTCGGTATCCTCTTTGCGGAACACACCGGCCGACGGCTGCGGTGTCGCCGAGGTCTTCGACGGCACAACCCAAAGAGTTACGCGTCGTCGTCGCTTTTCCTGGTCTCGCCGGATTTGC
>NZ_CAXUJR010000048.1:11681-20773 GCF_964251405.1 uncultured Methylobacterium sp. | reverse complement strand
TCCCGTGATCCATACACGGGTGGTGCGCATCACCCATTGGGTCAACGCGCTCGCGATGCTCATCATGATCGCGAGCGGCTGGCGCATCTACAATGCCTCGCCGCTCTTCGAAGGCTTCGCCTTCCCCAAGGCCCTCACCCTCGGCGGCTGGCTGGGCGGCGCCCTGCAATGGCACTTCGCCGGCATGTGGCTGCTCGTGGCCAATGGTCTCGTCTACGTCGTCTCCGGCTTCGCCTCCGGCCATTTCCGCCGGCACTTCCTGCCCCTGCGCCCGTCCGAGATCGTCCGTGACGCCGTGGCCGCGGCGACGTTCCGCCTGCCCCACGTCGTCGGTGCCTACAACGCGGTCCAACGGCTTCTCTACGTGGTCGTCCTCGTCCTCGGCGTCATCGTGGTGCTGTCAGGACTGGCGATCTGGAAGCCAGTCCAGTTCCAGGAACTCGCCAGCGTGTTCGGCGGCTACGAAGGCGGCCGTCTCGTCCACTTCACCGCGATGGCGGGCATCGTCGGCTTCACCGTGATCCATCTGGCGCTCGTGATCCTGGTGCCCCGAACCCTCCCCGCGATGATCATCGGCCGCGACCTCCGGCTCGGCCACAAAACCACGGTGAAGCCATGAGCATCGACCCCATCCAGGCCCGCCCACGCCTCTCGCTCAAGGATCACAAGTCCGATCTGATCAACGTGGAACGCCGGCTCCTCCTGCGCGGCGGTCTCTCGCTCGGTGCCGTGTCCCTGCTGTCGGGCTGTTCCATCAGCGACAACGAGGGCATCGAGCGGGCGCTCGGCGCGATCTCGCGCTTCAACGACCGTGTCCAGGCCGTCCTGTTCAGCGGCACCCGGCTCGCGCCGACCTACACGGCCGCCGAGATCACGCCGGATTTCCCCTTCAACGCCTATTATCCCGAGAGCAAGGTCCGGGTGATCGACGGGGCCACCTGGAAACTCGCGTTGGCCGGGCGCATCGCGGACAAGACGCCCTGGACTCTGGACGCCCTGCGGACGCTGCCGCAGGAGAGCCAGATCACCCGGCACATCTGCGTCGAGGGCTGGAGCGCGATCGGGCAATGGGCGGGGGTGCCGTTCCGGACCTTCCTCGAGAGGATCGGGGCTGACACGAAGGCGGCCTATGTCGGTTTCACCTGCGGCGACGATTATCGTTCCAGCATCGACATGGCCACGGCCCTGCACCCGCAGACGATCCTGGCCCTCGATTATGCCGGCGCGCCGCTGCCGCCGAAATACGGATTTCCGGTCAAGCTGCGCATCCCGACCAAGCTCGGCTTCAAGAATCCCAAGCATATCATGGCGATCACCGTGACCAACGATCACCCCGGTGGCTACTGGGAGGACCAGGGCTACAACTGGTTCAGCGGTTCGTGACCGTCCCTACCGCCAGAGCAATGCCCGTCGAGGCCCAGGCGCGGCGCCTCGACGACGGCGACATCCTTCCGAGGCGTGAAGGTCACGCACGGCTCTTTACGGTTCGTTAAGTATGTTTTGATCGTATGCCTTCAGAACGCGAGGACACAGCGATGTCGGAAGCCGCCCGTCACTACCCCAGCCAGGACATACCCTCTCGCCCGGCTCCCGGACCCCTGCGCGATTGGCTCGCCGCGATGAAGGCGGCCACGAGCCAGCCGGGAGAGGGGCCGGCCGGACCCGCGCCGGAGCGTGACGAGAAGATTTCTGCCCAGCAGGCGGCCTCGGCCTGGTCGCCGCGCGTCGTCGCTCCTCCCATCTCCGCATCGACACCGTCGGGCGCGCACCATGCGGGCACTCCGGAGGCCGACGGCGACGTCGCCGACCTCATGGCCGAGAACATGATGCTGAAGGCCAAGCTGCGCATCGAGGGCGATCGCTACAACGAGCTCCAGGCCATCCTCGCCCAGGAACTGCGTGACCTGCGGGCGCATATCGACGACGAGATGGACGAGCTCAACGAGATCCGCGCCGAGCGCGACCTCTGGATGGCGCGCGCCGAGGCCCTGGCCCAGCCCCTGTTCCAGAAGCGCTGAACGGCAAGAACGCCGAGACGACTCCCGACACGACGAAGGGCCGCCCGATCACTCGGGCGGCCCTTCCATTGCCGAACCGCTTCACGCGTCCGGCCGAACCCTTACGGGACGCTCTGGCGCTTAATCGATCGCGCCGGAGGCGACAGTCCAGGTCCGGTGAGCCGGAGAGAGCGGCTGATGACAATGAGACACTGGATCACCTCCTTTCGTTCGTTGCGATGATGCGAAGGTATGTGGCGAATCCCGGTTTGAAAAGCCCGCCGCCGTCGACTGCGCTCTCTCGCCGCTGGCAGGGACCGCGCGGGTGGCTCCCGTTCCGGCCTGAGCGTATGAGGGCACACCTTCATGCCGACCGACGGACCCGTAGAGCCGATCATGCTGTCGAACCCGATCAGGCCGCTCGCACCCGAGCCCGAGGCGGCGCTCGATCCCGACGCCATGCGCCAGCCGCTGGCCAATGCCTGGTACTGCGTCGGCCGATCCGAGAGCTTCTCGCCGAAGAACTTGCGCGCGGTGGAGCTCGACGGCGAGCAGCTCGTCATGGGACGCGACGCATCCGGAGACTTCTTCGCCCTGCGAGACCGCTGCCCTCATCGCGGCATGGCCCTGTCCAAGGGACGCTATGACGACGGTGGGCTGACCTGTCCGTTTCACGGCTGGCGCTTCGGCACAGACGGGCGCTGCCGCGACGTGCCGACCCTGTCCGCATCGGATGCCGCGGATTTCTCCAAGATCGCGATCCAGCGCTTTCCCGTCCGGGAGAGCGCGGGCTTCGCCTGGGTGAACGTCCATCTCGGCCCGCAGGACGGCGTCGACGTGCCGGCACTGCCCGACCTCGGCTTCAAGGCGGCCGGACGTGTCGTGGTCGAACTCGTGGTGGAGGCCTCCTTCGATCTCACCACCCTGAGCCTGGTCGATCCCGGCCACGTCGCCTTCGTCCACGATTCCTGGTGGTTCCGTCCGTCCAAGACCCTGTGCGAAAAGGTGAAGACCTTCTCGCCGACGCCCCATGGCTTCACCATGACGAGCCACGGCACGGCCACGAGCTCGCCGGTCTACCGGCTGCTCGGCGGAGCTCCGGAGGTCGAGATCGAGTTCCGGCTGCCGGGATCGCGCCTCGAGCGAATCGAGGCGGGGGCGAAGCGCCTCGCCAACTACACCTTCGCGACTCCCCTCGGCCGCAACCGCACGATGCTGACCAATGCCCTCTACTGGAACGTGCCGGCGCTCAACCTCCTGAAGCCCGTCGCCCGGGTGCTGATGCGACAGTTCCTGACGCAGGATCAGCAGGTGCTCCAGTACGCGCAGGCCGGCCTCGATCGCAAGCCGACCATGGTGCTGTTCGGGCAGGGCGACCTGCCCTCGCAATGGTACTTCCGTCTGAAGCGCGAGGCCCTGGCGGCGCAGGCCGAGGGACGGGACTTCCGCAATCCGCTGCTGCGGCAGGAGCTGCGCTGGCGTTCCTGAGGGCGCTCCATCGGCGCGTCCTGAAACCTTTCCGGCCGGCGCGCCGTAGGGAGGCTGACCGGGATCCCAAGGTGAGGTTCGCCCTTTGCCGCACCATTATCTCGTCCGTCGTTCGCGACTGGGTCGGTTCAACTTCACCCTGCTCGCCCAGCACGGGCGCATCACCGGCGTCGTGACGGTCCCGACCGAGAACCGCTCGAAGGCCGAGGTCGAGCGGGCGGCGCACGAGAAGATCCGCGCCCTGGCTGCCGAACTCGCCGTGGCTGCAGGGGCACTCGAACCGGCGTCGGGCGGCGGTCCCGCGTCAGGCGAGGCTTGACGGAGCCGAGCGCGCGGCCATCTCGTTCCTGATGAAACGGCGAAGCCTGATCGCGGCCATGAGTGCCGCCACCGTCATGACCCTCGGCGGCGTCGGCTATGCCGCCCATCGTCGCCACCGCAATCCCTATTACGACGGTCCGGTCAGCGACCATTTCGACGGCGTTCGTTTTCATTCCCCCGATCAATCGGCGGACAAGACGATGATGGAGGTGGTGCGCTGGCAACTCGCTCGTTCGGGCGAAGCCTGGCCGGCGCGATTTCCGAGCCCCTATTCCGACACGCCGCCGCAGCGGGTCGACGGCCTGCGCGTGACCCTGATCGGCCATGCGAGCTACCTGTTCCAGGTGGCGGGCCGCAACATCCTGGTCGACCCGGTCTACGCGAAGCGGGCGAGCCCGGTGAGCCTGGCCGGGCCGAAGCGGGCCAATTCGCCCGGTATCCCCTTCGACAAGCTACCGCCGATCGACGTGGTCCTGATCACCCACAACCATTACGACCATCTCGACGGGCCGACGATGGCGCGGCTGTGGCAGGAACAGCAGCCCCTCATCGTGGCGCCGCTCGGCAACGACACGATCCTGCGCAGCTACGACGACACCATGCACGTCGTCGCCAAGGACTGGGACGAGGCCGTCGATCTCGGCGGCGGCGTCACCGTGCATCTCGTCGCGGCCAACCATTGGTCGGCTCGGGGCCTGAATGACCGCCGCATGGCGCTGTGGTGCTCCTACGTGCTGACCAGCCCGAGCGGCGTCCACTACCATTCCGGCGATACCGGCCTCGGCGACGGATCGATCTTCCGAGCGGCCAGGACGCGATTCGGCCCCGCTCGACTCGCGACCCTGCCGATCGGCGCCTACGAGCCGCGCTGGTTCATGAAGGGCCAGCACCTGAATCCGGCCGATGCAGTGGAAGCCGCGATCCTGCTCGACGCGAACCAGGCTCTGGGGCACCATTGGGGAACATTCCGCCTCACAGACGAAGGCATCGAGCGGCCGGTGGAGGCACTTGCCGCGGCCTGCGCGGAGCAAAGCGGGACGCTTTCCTTCAAGGCCATGCGGCCGGGCGAAGTCTGGTCCATCTGAATTCTTACCGCAAACGATTGGTCGCCGCGGCGCGTCAACTTAGCTTTAGATATTTTCTGCTTTTTCTATGCGACGGAGGGCGGTCCTCCTTGCGGTCCCCCCGATGCCATCCTTTCGCAGCCTCACGGCCAAGATCATCCTTCTGGCGGCGGTCGCGATGGCGGGAATGTCCGCCTTGCTCTGGTTCGCCACGGCGCGTGAGGTCGCGACGCAGCTCGATCTCCGGCAGCAGCAGGAAGGCGATCGGCATCTGCGGACGCTTGCGCTGGTCTTCGACGGACGGGTCGACGGCAGCAGGCTGAAGCTCGACGGCGACCGGGTCGCGACCGTCGAGGCGCCGAGCCTCGCCAACCTGTCCGACACCTCCGTCGTCGACATGGCGGTCGCCTATGCGGGCGGCACGGCCACGGTCTTCGCCTACGATGCCGGCCGCGACGCCTTCGTCCGCCGCATCACCACGGTGAAGAAGGAGAACGGGGAACGCGCCGTCGGCACGGTGCTGGCCGCGGATCATCCGGCCCAGGCCAAGATGCGCGCAGGCACGACCTATCGCGGACGGGCGACCCTATTCGGGCGCGATTTCTTCACCGTCTATCAGCCGACCCTCGACGGGGCCGGCAAGGTCAACGGCATCCTCTTCGTCGGCCTTCCTCTCGAGGCTTACAACGCCCTCTACAACTCCACCATGACGACCATGGGCTGGACCGCCCTCGGTGTCGCGCTGCTGGCCTGCCTGCTCGTCGGTTTCGCGGCCTTGCGCCTGCTACGCCCCCTCGCCGCCATCGCTGACCGGACCGAGAAGCTGGCCGCGGGCGATATCGACAGCCCGATCGCCTTCCTGTCGCGGCGCGACGAGATCGGCTCGGTTGCCAGGGCCCTCGACGGCCTCCTCGACACCAGCCGGCAGGCGCGCCTGCTCGAATCCGACCAGCGCGTCGCCTCGACGGACGAGCGTGGACGGCGTGTCCGGCTCGATGCCGAGATCGCGCGCTTCCGCAACACGGCCGCCGACGCCGTACGGTCCTTGGCCGAACGCATGACCACGATGCGCGGCCGCGCCACCGAGATGGCGTCCCTGTCGCACGATGCCCGTCGCGCCGCCGAGGGCGCATCCGACGGTTCGCGAGAGACTTCCTCGCACGTTCAGACCGTGGCGAGCGCGGCCGAGCAGCTCTCGGCCTCGATCGGCGAGATCGGCGCCCGGATCGCTGAGGCCAAGCGCGAGGTCGAGGGCGCCTTCGGCGAGGCGGCGGCGACCAACCGGCAGATCGGCGAACTCGCCACCACGGCACAGCGCATCGGCGACGTCGTCGGCCTGATCCGTGCCATCGCCGCCCAGACCAACCTCCTGGCGCTCAACGCGACGATCGAGGCCGCGCGAGCCGGCGAGGCGGGCCGGGGCTTTGCCGTGGTCGCCTCCGAGGTCAAGCAGCTCGCCAGCCAGACCGCCAAGGCCACCGACGAGATCGCGAGCCAGATCGCATCGGTTCAATTGTCGACCGGCACCGCCGTCGAGGCGATCGGCCGGGTGACGGGGCGCATGGCGACGATCAGCGCCACCACGGCCGACCTCGCCGACGCGGTGACCGCCCAGGGTGCGGCCACCAGCGAGATCTCGCGCAATGCCGCGGAGACCGCTGGAACCTCCGTCGCCATCGCCCGCGACCTCGATACGGTCACCGACGCCTCCCAGCGCACGGCCACCATGGCGGGAAGCGTGCAGGACACCGCGACCGCCGTCGAGACCGTCGCCGCCGGCCTGGAGGCCGAGATCGACCGCTTCCTCAAGGCGGTTGCCGCCTGAAGGGCCCGAGTCCAACCGCAGGTCGCATGGAGGCTCGTCCGTAACGGCGTCTTAAGGACGTGCCGTCATCGTTGGCGAAGCGCTCGGACGTCGATCGCGTCGGTCGCAGCCAACGGATCGCGCCCGACAGCATGTCTCCCGCCAAGATCGGAACATGGGTTCCTTGACCCGCTTCACCACTTCGGCGCCCGGACGTCGACGCAGATCGCTGCCGGCCCTGCTCAAGCAGCGGCCGGGACTGCCGATCCGGCCGGTGTTCCAGCCGATCGTCGATCTCAGAAACGGCTGCGTCTCCGGCTTCGAGGCACTGGCCCGGCTCATGCAGAACGGGGCGAGCGCTCCCCACGCCGATTTCCTGGCCGGCCTTCCCCGGGCCGACCGCCTCTGGTTGTTCGAGACCATGCTCGACCAGTCCCTGGCGGCGATGAAGGGATTCGCCGGCCCGGAGCCGGGCCTCTCGATCTCGGTGAACGTCGAACGCTTCCTCTTCCTCGAAGAGGCTTTCCTGACGTCGCTGACGCAGATTCTCGACGCCCACGCCTACCAGGGCTCCGGCCTCGTGCTGGAATTTCTCGAAGAGGGCATCATCGAGGACGAGGCCAGGATGATCGAGGCCATCGCCCGGGTGAGACGGCTCGGCGTTCGCGTCGCCCTCGACGATCTCGGCAGAGCGCATTCGTCCCTCATCGACATCAAGACCCTGCCGGTCGACATCCTCAAGCTCGACCAGAGCTTCGTGCGAGGACTCGCCAAGGCGCCGCACGACCTGCAATTCGTGCTCAGCCTCCTCTCCCTGGCTCGCGGCCTCGGCAAGGCACTGGTGATCGAAGGGGTCGAGACCGCGGAGATCCTCGACGCGCTCATGATCCTCGGGGTCGAGTTCGCGCAGGGCTACGGCATCGCGCGGCCGATGCCGGCGGACCAGGTCCGGCCTTGGCTCGACAGCTACAAGGTTCCCGTCGCGACGCGCTCGCCGAGATCGCTGCTCGGTAGCTTCGCCAGCCACCTCATGGTGGTGGAGACCTGCCGGATCCTCATGCACCAGCCGCTTCCGGTCGCCCGGAAGGAGAAATCCAAGAACCCCGACAATTGCGAGATCGGGCGCTATTTCAACCGTTGCGGCCTGCACGACACCGCCTTCGGTGCGGCGCACAAGCAGTTCCACCGGGTCATGACCTGCTACGGCTCGGATTATCCGTCCTGGAAGGCGGGTGCCGACGGCTTCGCCGACACATTGGCGGCCGCGATCGCCCAAACGCCGACCGCATAGTCACCATCGGCCTGCGGCGAGCCGCAGCGGCGCGTCGCGGGCCGGATTCGATGCCAAAGTCAGGCGGAGCGAAGCTCGCTCACCGCCTTCAACGCACCGGCCAGCGCCGTCTCGCGCAACTCTGGACCGACCGCGATCCCCTCCGCCACGATGATCTCGGGGTTCGTCACTCCGATGAAGCCGAGCACCGTGCGCAGGTAGGTCTCTGCGTGCTCGGCCGCCGCCTGCGGCGTGTCAGCGCCGTAGAAGCCGCCACGCGCCAGGGCGACGATGACCCGCTTGTCGCCGACGAGGCCGATCGCGCCGGTCTCGCCGTACCGGAAGGTCTTGCCCGCCACAAGGATGCGATCAATCCAGGCCTTGAGCTGGCTGGAGATGGTGAAGTTGTACATCGGCGCTCCGATCACGACGATATCGGCGGCGAGGAACTCGTCGAGGACCTGAACGCCCAGGGCGACGTCGTGCTGCACGTCGGGGGTGTTCGTGGCGTTCGGCTGCTGGCCCGCCAGGGTGGCGCCGGACAGGTGCGGGATCGGAGTGGCGGCGAGGTCGCGATCGGTGACCTTGAGCTGGGGCATCTCGGCCTTGAGCCGATCCGCGATCGCAGCGGAGATGGTCCGGCTTACGGAGTGGATGCCGAGGATGCTGCCGTCGACGTGAAGGAGTTTCATGTTCGGTTCCTGGTATCAGACTTGTACCGAGGCGCTATAGATGACCGATTGCGTCGCTTCGCAAGGAGGCACAGTCTTGGAACTCAGGCACATCGAAGTGACCGCCGAACCCATCGATCCCGGCTCGCACGATTGCCGCCTCGTCGGTTCGGTGCTGTCGCGCATCGGCGACAAGTGGAGCGTCCTGGTCGTGATGACGCTCAGCGACGGGCCGCGGCGCTTCAACGAGTTGAAGCGGATCATCGGCGGTATCTCGCAGCGCATGCTGACCTTCACGCTGCGTGGTCTCGAACGAGACGGCCTCGTGACCCGCACGATGTTTCCCACCATCCCACCAAGGGTCGATTACGAGCTGACGGACCTCGGGCGCTCGTTGCACGTTCCGGTCATGGCCCTGGGGACATGGGCCTTCGCGCATCTTCCCGAGATCCAGGAGGCGCGCAGCCGGTTCGACCG
>NZ_CAXUJR010000048.1:0-11581 GCF_964251405.1 uncultured Methylobacterium sp. | reverse complement strand
CTTCGTCGCCCTCGGGCCGCTTGGAATCGGCCTGCTTGGGTGGCGGCCCCAGGAAGGCCGGTACCACGAAGAACGCGGCCACGAGCGTGAAGAACAGCGACAGGGCGAGCAGCTTGCCCATGCTGGCGGTGCCGGGATGGCTCGAAAGCACCAGGGAGCCGAAGGCGGTTCCGGTGGTCAGCGCGGAGAAGAAGATCGCCCGGGTCAGGCTGGAGGCGAGCATGTCGACCACGCCCGCGCGCCAGGCGATGACGTAGTAGATGTGGAAGGCGACGCCCACCGCGAGCATCAGCGGCATCGCGATGATGTTGGCGAAGTTGAGCGGCATCCCGACGATGTGGAGCGCCATGAGGGTCCAGAGCGTCGCCAGCACCAACGGCCCCAACGTCATCGCCACGTCCCAGGGTTTGCGCAGGGCAACCGACAGGATGATGAAGATGAGGACGAGGGCGGTGAGCGCCGCCTGCACGAAGGCGCCGAGGATCGTGTAGCTCGACGAAGTCGTGGCCACGGGCGCGCCGGTGGCGTGGGGAGCGACGCTCTGAACCTCCTTGGCGAAGTTGCGCAGCACGGCGTTGTCGTTGGCATCGCCGCCCGGGTGGACCTCGATGCGCGAGCGGCCGTCCGCGGTGATCCATTCGGCCTTGAGCTGCGGAGGCAGGTTGTCGATGCTGATCGTCTGCGGGTCGAGGATCCCGCGCAGGCGCGTGAGCAGCGTCTTCAGGTCGGTCGTCACCGCGACATTGGCAGCCTCGCGCTGAGCAGCCGAACCGACGGCCAGCTTGTCGAGGGTTTCGGAGAGCTTGCCGGCTGCCTTCGCACCGGGTGCGGGGTCGTTGGCGATACCCTTGAGTGCGGCGGCGGTCTCCTTGAGCGCCTTGACCGTGTCGGCGTCCGTGGGCGGCGGTGGCTTGCGGGCGGGATTGAGGATCGGCCGAAGGAGCTGTGCGGTCTCTTCGATGGTGGCCGTCTTCTGCTCCTGGTCCGGCGGGACGAAGGTCTGAATATCGATGACCCGGGCCACCGACGGCAACGCACGCAGTTTCGCCGAGAGTTCTGGCACGGCGGCGACGGACGGCGCGATGACGTCGATCAGGTTCGGGCTGGTCTCGGGGTCCTTGATGAGGTCGAGATACGTCGCGATCGACTCCACCTTTGGGCTGCGCAGGTGCATCGGGTTCGAATCGAACGGCAGCTTGAAGAGGAACGGGATGCCGGCGACCGTGATCAAGCCGACGAAGATGAGCACGGCTTTGCGGTGCTCGATGATCCAGTGATCGACACCCGCCAGCCACGCCGTCTCCACCGCCTCCTTCTCGAGCCGCGGCTTCATCACGGCGATGAGGGCCGGCAGCAGGGTCAGGGAGAACAGGTAGGCGACGATCATGCCGACGCCGGCGATGAGGCCGAGTTCCGACACGCCCCGGAAGGCGGTGGGCAGGAACGCGAAGAATCCGGCGATCAGTGAGATTGCCGCCAGCGTCAGCGACCACCCGACGCCCCGGGCGGCCGCCCGGATCGCCGAGGGCAGATCAGGCTGCTCGAACCGGTCGGCCCGGTACCGAACGGCGAACTGGATGCCGAAATCGATCCCGAGGCCGACGAACAGGGCCGCGAAGGCCACCGAGATCGGGTTGAGCTCGCCCACCATGACGAGACCCAGCGCGGCGGTGACGATCAGGCCCGAGAAGGTCGTGATCATCACGGCGACCACGAGGGCGCCGGAACGCAATGCGAGCCACAGGAACAGCAGGATCGCCCCGATGGTGACGAGGTTGTTGAGCAGGGCGTCGTCGGCCAACGTCGCGAACTCGTCGTCCGAGACCGCGACGGGGCCGGTCAGGCGCAGACGCAGTCCGTTCTCCGAGGTGATCTTGAGATCCTCGGCGATGCGCCGGACGAGCTTCGTCGCCTCGGCGCCGGGCTGCAGGGCGTTGAAGTCGAGCACCGGCTGGATCATCACGAACTTGCGCAGTTCGGTGCTCTGCGTCTTGCCGTTCGACAGCAGCATCTGCCACGACAACCGGGCGGGCTTGCCCGCCATCGCCCCCTGAAGGGTTTCGTCGATCCGGTTCATCGGACCTTCGAGATCCTCGAGCTTGGCATCGCCGCTCTTGATGCCCCTGGCGCCGAGACCGAGGACACGCATCAGGCCGCGCAGCGACGGGTCCGCCGCGAGCGGTCCGAGAAGACCCTGCTGCTGGATGAGCTGCTCCGTGGTCTTCGTCAGCTCGTCCTGCGACATCAGCAGGAAGCCGTTGCGGTCGTAGAACGGGCCGCCATCGGGGCGGTAGACGGTCTCGATCCGGTCCTTATGGGTCGCCAGTTCCCTCGCGAAGGAGGCGGCGGCTTCCTCTGCGATCTCCGGTGTCCGCCCGTCGATGACTGCGACGAGGGTTCCGGTCCGCTGCGGGAAGGCCTTCTCGAAGTTGATCTCGTCCTGGCGCCAGGGGACGTCCTTGTCGATCAGACGCTCGACATCCGTGTTGATGCGGAACCGATGGGCGGCAAGACCGGCACTCGCCGCCGTCAGCACGGCGATGACAACGATGACGAGCCAGCGACGCTGGACGGAGAACGCAACGAGCCGTTCGATCACGGGTACCCTACCTGCCTATCGGAGCCGTCACGAAGCGCGGCCCATTGGAACGCCTGGCGGCGTCAAGCGATGCATCCGCGACCTTCGTCGCCATGCTCCGGGAGTACCACCGACGGCGATATTCCCCGAATCCGGTTCGGGAGCAGGCCGAAAAGGGCTCCAAGGAGTCTTCCGGAACCGGCGCTGAGTACGTCGCTAGGCCGACAATTGCAACGAAAGCGCTATTCCCTGTTCGTATTGCGTCCGCCTGTGCGCTTTAGCACCGCAAATTCCCGCAGTCGGACAGAATACCGTGCACGACTGGCATGATCGCGCTGCAGGTTGGATCTCGGGCTCCAGATAGGGTCCGGTACCCGAAGCAAGGCGGGACGGCCATGTGGGTGCCTATCCTCTGACTCGACGTCGGCTTCGGCCCTGCAAAAACAAGCGTTTTGGACCCTCGGGCTGTGACACGCTTACGCCACGGTCCAAAACAATACTCAGTCGACTCCAGCCTTAGGCCCGTTCGAGCCTAGTGCGCTGGAAATCGACGATTTTTCACTGTAAGCAGCCCTTCAAATCGGGGCCAAAAAGCAAAGGAGCCGCGCCTTGGGTATTCCCCTTCGGTACGTCGCGAAGATTGGCGGCTACATCCTCAAGCAGCACCTCACCGGTCGCAAGCGCTACCCGCTCGTGATGATGATGGAGCCGCTGTTCCGCTGCAATCTCGCCTGCGCCGGCTGTGGGAAGATCGACTACCCGGACGAGATCCTCAATAAGCGACTGCCGGTGGCCGACGCTCTCGAATCCGTTCGTGAATGCGGCGCACCCGTGGTCGTGATCGCCGGCGGCGAGCCTCTCCTGCACAAGGACCTGCCGCAGATCGTCGAGGGCATCATCGCGCAGAAGAAGTTCGCGATCGTGTGCACCAACGCGCTGCTCCTCGAGAAGAAGATCAAGGAGTACAAGCCGAGCCCGTACTTCACCTGGTCGATCCACCTCGATGGCGACAAGGAGATGCATGACGGGTCGGTGTGCCAGCGCGGCGTCTACGACAAGGCCGTGGCGGCCATCGCCAAGGCCAAGGAGATGGGCTTCCGCGTCACCATCAACTGCACCTTCTTCAACAACTCGTCCGCGGACAAGATTGCGGACTTCTTCGACAGCGTGACGAAGATGGGCATCGACGGCATCACGGTCTCGCCCGGCTATGCCTACGAGCGCGCGCCTGACCAGCAGCACTTCCTGAACCGCAAGGCGACGAAGGACCTGTTCCGTGGCGTCTTCCGTCATGGGAAGGAAAAAGGTCGCGAGAAGTGGACATTCCAGCAGTCGGGCCTGTTCCTCGACTTCCTCGCCGGCAACCAGACCTACCATTGCACGCCCTGGGGCAACCCGACCCGCACCGTGTTCGGCTGGCAGAAGCCCTGCTACCTGCTCGGCGAGGGCTACGCCGCCACCTTCAAGGAGTTGATGGAGGAGACCGACTGGGATTCCTACGGCACCGGCAACTACGAGAAGTGCGCGGATTGCATGGTCCATTCGGGCTACGAGGCCTCGTCGGTGGTCGATTCCGTGAAGAAGCCCTGGAAGCCGCTGATCCACGCGATGCGGGGAATCAAGACTGAGGGCGAGATGGCCCCCGAGGTCAGCCTGGAGAACCAGCGCCCGGCCGAGTTCGTGTTCTCGCGCAACGTCGCCCAGAAGCTGTCCGAGATCAAAGCGTCGGGCACCGACACGAAGCGCGAGGCTCGCAACCGCACCGCGGCCTGAGCTTCCATCGCTTCAGTAGACCAGCCCTGCCGAGCGGACGTTCGGCGGGGCTTTTCTTTGGCCAGAAGAGGCTTGAAGCGTCATCCTGATCCGATGGACGCCTCTGGAACGCCGAGGCCGCGTCCCAGCAAGGCGCGACAGTGGTTCAAGGACGTGAAGGCCGCCGAAGAGTCGCGGGCAAGCCTGATCAGAACACCGATCCCGACCTGACCACGAGCGAGGGCAGCGAGAACGGCGCGGATATCCGGGTCGCCATTCGGCTTGAGGGCTGTGGCGACGAAGGCCGGAAGAGCGCGGTGAGCGGGATCACAAACGACACGGATCGCCGCGAAAGGCAGGCCATGACGTCGGGCGAACGCTGCGGCCACGTGGGATTCCATGTCGACCGCCGCCGCTCCGGTTCGATTGCGCAGTTCGTGCTTGGCGTCGACGCTCAGCACGGCCGCATCGACCCCGGCGAGGTCGGCCATGACCGGGCTCTTACCAAGACCGCCGAGCCTTCTCGTGATGGCGGCACTGACGGCCGCATCGGTTGCGTGGCGCTCGCCATCACAGAGGATCCCGGACGCCACGACGACATCGCCGGGTAAAAGATCCGGGCCGAGGCCACCCGCGATGCCGAAGCTGACGACGGCGCGCAACCCGGTCGCATCGCGCGCGCCCAGCAGGTCCCGTAGCCGATGCGGGCTTCCACCTGCACCGACCGCTTCGACGCCGCGGCCGGCGGCAAGCCTAGCTTCCTTGGAAAGCCCGACGATGGCGAGGACCTTGGCCTGATCGCCCGACGGGGTCACCGGATCGCCCAACGGGGGGCCGACCCGGCCCTACATCCCGAACGCCACATTCCGCGTGTTGCTCTGCTTGAGGTTGCGGAAGCGCGCCATCGCCCAGAGCGGGAAGAACTTCGGGTAGCCGTGGTAGCGCAGGTAGAACACCCGCGGGAAGCCGGTCGCGGTGTAGCGTTCCTCGGCCCAGAACCCGTCAGCACCTTGCGTGCGGGTCAGATAGTTGATGCCGCGCGTCACGGCCGGATCGTCGGCCTCGCCCACGGCCATCAGCGCGAGCAGCGCCCAGGCCGTCTGCGAAGCCGTGGAATAACCGGGCTCGAACGCCGGGTCGATCTTGTAGGACGAGGCGTCCTCGCCCCAGCCACCATCCGGGTTCTGGATGCGGATCAGCCATGCGACCGCCCGGCGGATCTCCGGGGAGGCCGGGTCGACGCCCGCGGCGTTGAGTGCGCACAGCACCGACCAAGTGCCATAGATGAAGTTCATGCCCCAGCGGCCGTACCAGCTGCCGTCCTGCTCCTGATCAGCGAGGAGATAGACGACGCCGCGGTCCAGCGCCTTCGAACTGGAACGGGTCTCGCCGAGCTGGGACAGCATCGAGACCACCCGCGCCGTCACGTCGGCGGTCGGGGGATCGAGCAGGGCGCCGTGGTCCGAGAACGGGATGTGGTTGAGGTAATGGTGGTTGTTGTCGGCGTCGAAGGCCGCCCAGCCGCCATCGCTCGATTGCAGGCCCTCGACCCATTCCCGGGCACGGGCGATCGCTGTTGTGTAGTCCGGCATGTCGGCGACGAGGCCGTGCTGACGCATGGCGCGGTCCATCGCCATCACGACCACGGCGGTGTCGTCGAGGTCGGGAAAATGCGGGTTGGCATACTGGAACGCCCAGCCGCCAGGGCGCACGTTCGGCCGGCCCGCCGCCCAATCGCCCTTGATGTCGAGGACCTGGAGCGGACGCAGCCAGTCGAGGCCGCGCCGCGCCTGATGCTCGGCCTGAGGGCCACCCGCCTCGAGGAGGGCATGACTGGCCAGGGCCGTGTCCCAGACCGGCGAGAGGCAGGGCTGGACATAGGCCTCGTAGCCCTTGTCGACGACCAGCTTCTCGATCGCTTCGCAGGCAATGCGCATCTGCGGATGGTCGTGCGGATAGCCGAGCACCTCGTACATCAGCACGGAGTTGGCCATGGCCGGATAGATCGCACCGAGCCCGTCCTCGCCGTTGAGGCGCTCGCTGACCCAGGCCACGGCCTTGTCGATGGCCCGCTGGCGGCGCTTCTTCGGGAAGTAGTCCTGGACGTGCTGCAGCACCGTATCGATGGCGCCGAAGATCGGTGTCCAAGGCCAGGTCGCGTGCGGGCTACCGGGCCAGTTCACCACGTGCTCGGGAGGTGTCACGAAGAGCTCGGGGATCCTGATGCCGAGCGGGTTCTTGGCCCGCGGTTTCTTGGCCTGGAGCACGAACAGGGGCACCATCACGCAGCGCGCCCAGTACGACACCTTGTCGAGGTGGAACGGGAACCAGCGCGGCAGGTGCATCACCTCCACGGGCATCACCGGCACCGCGCGCCAGGGCACCTCGCCGTAGAGGGCGAGGAAGAAGCGGGTGAACACATTCGCGTTGGCGGCGCCGCCGCGCGACAGGATCGCCTCGCGCGCCTTGCGCATATGCGGCGCCTCGACCGAATCACCGATCATCTTCAGGGCGAAATAAGCCTTCACGCTGGCGCTGATATCGAAGGGGCCGTCATGGACCAGAGCCCAACCGCCATGCTTTCCCTGCGTCCGGCGCAGGTAGTTTCCGATCTTCGGCCCGAGCCCATTCGGGATCGGTGTGGCGCGAAAGTTGTGGAACAGGATGTATTCCGACGGGATCGTCGCATCCGCCTCGAGTTCGAAGCACAGATGCCCGTCCTTGTGGGCGAGCGCCGTCAGGCTCTGGGTCGCCCGGACGATGCCGCGCTCGACGTCGGAGAGTGAGATTTCCTGGGTCTTGGGGCGCTGCAGCGCCTCTACCTTCTTGAATGCCTCGCGCATCGATCCTCGCCTTGCCTCACTGCTCAACCACGACGCCCCGGACTAGACCGTCCGTGTGGCCACGCACGTGATCGAGCACACGTCCGACGCCGCCGTTCAGGCCGCGCCACGCAACTTGTTCCGCGCCCGTGCTCCATTCAGGAGCGCTTGCGCGGCCGTCGTCCCTGAGCGGATCGCCCCTTCAATCGTCGATGGCAAGCCGGTCGCGGTCCAATCGCCTGCCAGGACGAGATTCGCATGGTCCGTCACGGCGCTCGCACGCCGTGCGGCCTCGGCGGGCGTTGCCGCGAAGGTCGCCCGCTTCTCCTTGACGATCTGCCAGCTTGGCCTTTCGGGCGCAAGTCCCGTCAAAGTCGACAGCTCCGACCAGATCCTCGCGCTCAAGTCTTCGCGCGGGGTGTCGAGCAGGTGATCGGCGCCACTGATGGTGACCGATAGACGATCCGGATAGGCAAACAGCCATTCGGTCAGTCCGTTCACCACGCCGAGAAGAAGTGGAGCACCCGGCGGTGGGACAATAGCGAAATGAGCGTTCACGATCGAACGGTAGGATTGCGGGCTCGCCAGTCCGGGCAGGATGTCGGCGGCGACCCAGGGCGGTAGCGCCAGCACGATGCCGTCGTCGGGTCCGAGATCCTGTGGGCCGTCGCTGAAGACGAGGCCGTCGATGCGGCCTGCGCCGAACGCGAGGCTCCGCAGGCGACGACCGAAGCGGATCTCGGCACCTCTCGCACTCAGGTAGTCGACCGCCGGATCGACGAAGGCCGCCGAGAGGCCGGCGACCGCCACGAGCGGGCGGCACGCCTCGCCGCCGGCTCCGAGCGTTTCGAGCAGGATCTTGGCCGCCAGGCCGACGTCGCTTTCCTTCGGATCGGTGTTGAGGGCGGCGAGCAGCACCGGATGCCAGAGGCGTTCGTAGAGAGGACCAGAGCAGGCCATGCTCTCGCCGATGGTGCCGCCCAGGCCCGGGCCCTTGCCGGCAGCGGCCCTGAGGATTCCGAGCGGAGCTAAGTAGTCTACAGCGCTGGTTCCGGGCACCCGGCGCGACGCGCTCATCACCCACCAGGGCAAGCGCCCGCGATTCGGGCGCAACTGCCAGCGCTCGCCGGTCTTAAGATCGGCGAAGTCGAACTCCGCCTCCGCCGGCCCGGAAAGGGCGTCCGCCGGCGCTCCGATGGTCCGCATGAAGCCGAGGGCCGAGCTGTTGCCCGACAGCAGGAGGTGGTTGCCGTTGTCGATGGTCAGGCCCAGCGTCGGGTCGTAGTAGGAGCGGCATCGCCCACCGGCTTGCTTGGCGGCCTCGTGCAGCACGACCCGGACGCCGCGCTCCGTCAGCGACACCGCCGCGGAGAGCCCGGCGAGGCCGGCGCCGATCACATGTACGGTCCCGGTCATTCAGACGATCCCGTGACGCAGGGCGACGGCGATCAGGGCGAGCTTGCCGGGCTTGACCCTGGCTCGTGGGGCGGACCAGCCACGCGCCAGGAGCGCATCGAGGTAGAGCCGGTAGGCGGCCGCCATCAGCCGGGGCGCCTTCGTGGCGGTCCTCGGGCTCCTCGCGATGATCGCCCAGGTCTGGCGATAATGCTCCTGCGCCTCCGCCGCCACCGCGGCACAGACCTCTCCGAGACGCGGATGCGCCATCGCCGCTTGCGGCGTCGGGGCGGAGAGCCCGATCGCTCGCAGCTTCTCGCGCGGCAGGTAGAGGCGGCCGCGCGTCGCGTCCTCGTCGATGTCGCGCAGGATGTTGGTGAGCTGCAGCGCCCGGCCCTCGTGATAGGCGAGGCGGATGCCAAGATCCTCCGGCAAGCCGAAGATCCGCACCGAGAGGCGGCCGACCGCGCTGGCGACCCGGTCGCAATAGAGGTCGAGGGTGTCCTCGTCGGGGGCGACGATGTCCTCGAAGGCATCCATCGCCATGCCGTCGATGACCGCCTGGAAATCCTCGCGCAGGAGGCCGTAGCGCCGGATCGGGACGACGAGGTCCTGCACCCGCGCCGCCGGCCGGCCAGCATAGAGGGAGTCGATGTCGGCGCGCCAGCGGTCGAGTTCGGCCGCGCGGATCTCGGCGGCCCCGCCATCGTCGGCGACGTCGTCCACTGCGCGGCAGAACGCATAGACCGCGTACATCGCCTCGCGCCGCTCCTTCGGCAGGAGCCGCATCGCCGTGTAGAACGACGAGGATTTCGCCGGCAGGGCAGGGGCCGCGGCGGTCTCCGCCGGCATCGGCGTGGCGGTGGCGCTCACGGGCGTCCTCCCTGGTTCACGACGCGGGATGCCTGCGCCCGCAGCGTCCTCGCCCGCAAGGGCCGCCGCGCCAGCGTCGCGGCGATTCCCCCGAAGGCCGTGAACGCGAAGGCAGCCTTGCCATGATGGACTTTCTCGCTAAGCGGATCCCGGGTCGTCAGCCCTCTCGCCAGGACGACGGCGAGCCGGTGGATCGCGGCGATCTCCAGGCTGAGACGAAGATCCGCGATCAGGTCGGGAAGCACCGCGCCCTCATCGAGGAGCACCAGGGTGCGCTCCGCAAGATCGCGGATCACGGCGAGCAGGGCCGGCGAAGCGACATCCGCCCCGAGCGCCGAGACGGGCACGCCTTGCCGGTCGAGCGTCTCCTGCGGGATGTAGACCCGGTCGAGCGCGTGGAAATCCTTCCCGCAATCCTGCAGGTGGTTGATGATCTGGAGCGCGGCGCAGATCGCGTCGGACGGACCCCAGACCACGCCGGGATCCTCTCCGTGGACGTCGAGGACGTAGCGGCCCACCGGCATGGCCGAGAGCCGGCAATAACCGATCAGGTCGTCCCAGGTCTCGTAGCGGCTCTGGCGGGCATCGAGGCGGAAGGCGTCGAGGAGTTCGAGGGCGTGGCGTGGAGGCAACCCGCGAGCCGCGAGTTCCGCCTTAAGCGGCTCGGCCTCCGGATCGGGCGGCCCGTTGCCGGTCAGCGCGTCGGCGAGTTTGTCGAGGAGCGCGAGCTTCGCCTCAGACGACAGCTCCGCATGGTCGGCGACGTCGTCGCCGGCACGGACGAAATTGTAGAAGGCCAGGATCGCACCGCGGTTCTTCGGGTGGATCAGGTGCGAGGCGACGGGGAAGTTCTCGTCGCGGTGACCCTTCCCGGAGCGCGTCTGGGTCGCGTTGGACAGGCTCGTGCTCACCGAATCAGCCCCGATTGACGGAACCACGCGATCGCATCCGACAGTCCCTCGCGATAGGGGCGGGCGGTGTAGCCGAGCTCCGACCGGGCTTTGGCGTCGGTGAAGAACATGCGGTAGCGCGACATCCGGATGCCGTCGATGGTGGCGAAGGGCGCCTTCCCGGTGATCCGGGCCATCTGCTCGGAGAGATAAGCGATCGGATAGACGACGGCGCGCGGCAGGTTCACCGTGGGGGCCTTCCGGCCGACCATGCCGGCGATGTCGGCGAGCATCTGCGACAGGAGCACGTTCTCGCCCCCCAGGATGTAGCGCTCGCCGGTGCGGCCCTTGCGCAGCGCCGCGAGATGGCCGGCGGCGACGTCGTCGACATGGGCGAGGTTGAGCCCGGTATCGACGAAGGCCGGCATCCGCCCGAGGGCCGCCTCCAGGATGATTCGGCCGGTGGGCGTGGGCTTGACGTCGCGCGGGCCGATCGGGGTCGAGGGGTTGACGATGACCACCGGCAGGCCGTTGCGCGCGGCCATCTCCTCCACGACGCGCTCGGCCACGACCTTGCTGCGCTTGTACGCGCCGATGGCGGTGCCGGGCGTCAGCGGCCGGGTTTCGTCGGCGGATGTCCCGTCGTCGCGAGGTTTGATGGTGGCCACGCTCGACGTGTAGACAATGCGCTCGACGCGAGCGCGCAAGGCCTCCTCCATCATGATGAGGGTGCCATCGCGGTTGGTCCGCACGATCTCTTCCATGTCCGGCGCCCACAGCCGGTAGTCGGCGGCAGCGTGGATCAGGTAGCGCTGGCCCTCCAGCGCGGCGGCGACGGCGGCGCGGTCGCGCATGTCGCCTTCGACGATCTCGACGTCGTCCCAGACGAGGTTTGTGCGCGCACTCGTGGCGCGGACCATGATCCGGACCGGAAAGCCGGCCTGCCGGAAGACGTCGACGAGGGCGGCCCCCAGGAAGCCGCTGGCACCGGTGATGAGGACCGGGCCTGGATCTCCGAGGCTCGCGTCGAACCGGCCGGTAGGGGGCGCCTCTGCCATCTCTCTCGCGTCGTCAGGGGATCGGAACGGGCACGGGCGAGCCCGGTCCGGGCGCTTCTGTCATCGAAACGCGGACCGGACAAGCGTATGCGGGCCACACGGGACGGCCCGCCGCGGTTGCCGGACGGACCGTATGCTCAGGCCAGACGCAGGCGACCGGCCTTTCGTTCTGGCAGGGTTGCCTGGACGGTCTCGACGATGCTGGCGGCATCG
>NZ_CAXUJR010000047.1:0-25991 GCF_964251405.1 uncultured Methylobacterium sp. | reverse complement strand
GTGACCACGACCGAAAGCGGCACTGAAACCGGGAAAGTCCCGATCAGAGGAGCGCACACGAGGGCGAGGGCGATGGTGACGTAGGCGATGCGGCGGATCTGAGCGGCAAGGAGCATGATGCTGGTCCCGGCGGCGTTCTGAACTGCGTATCAGCCGCCTTAACGTTCCCTAGCGTCCGGTCGAGCCGGAAGCTGTGCCGTAACGCACCTTTCCCTCTTCGATCACCGGCGCGTCTTTCGACATGCGGACCGGCGGGTCTCCCGCATCAATTCGTCGGCGACTTCGACCGCGCCTTCGATAAGCCGGGTCATCCGAATGCTGTTCTGCGACAGAGGGGGAATGTGCACGAACAGGACCGGGCAGTCCTCGCGTAAGGCGCGATAATACGAGGCATTGCAGAGGTATCTGCCGGCATCTCGGGAAAGAGAGCAGGACGCGTCGCGACCGCGCAGGCGCGTCAGGACCTTGATCGAGACCGTGCTTCGGCGCTGGCTCGGGCCGTCCGCCTCCAGGCTTAGTCTTGTAGCCACCCGACCGCAGGCGTCCGGGAAGAGGCGACTCGCCCGGTTGATGGCCCGCATTTCCACTCGTACCCGTCTAGCGCGCGTGGCGACCCCGAACATCAGGATCGCCGCCGGACCCTGGGCAAGCGCGGGAACGAGGCTTTCCTCGATGGCGTCGTAGGCGGTGCGCAGCACCAGCAGCCGAGGTGGATCGCCGAGGAGCCGGCGCAGGCGCGGATGCGCCGCCAGCCGCCGCGCGACGATTTCGCTCGGATTGACCGGGACCCTCGGAAAGGGCCCGAAGCCGGTGACGAGCAGGTGCCCGCTCAATCCCTACAGCCCGATCAGGGCCGCGACGGCCTCGGCCCCCGCCGCCGGCGAACGCGTACCGGCCGAGACGGCGGCCTCCGCTTCAGCCGTCTGCCTGCGAACCTCGGCGGAGCCGACGAGGCGCTGGTGCAGGCGCTCGTGGACCAGCGCCCACATCCACTTCACGTCCTGAGCCCGGCGCTTCTTCGCGATCTCGCCGGTCGCCGTCAGCTTGCCGCGGTGGTCGACGACCCGCTCCCAGAGGTCGTCGAGGCCCTTGTTGTTGAGACCCGAGATCGTGACCACGGGGGGCGACCAAGTCGAGCTCGGCGCACTCAGGATGTGCAGGGCGGCGCGATATTCCGAGGCCGCCGCACTGGCACGGCGCTCGCCTTCCCCGTCATCGGCCTTGTTGACCGCGATCATGTCGGCGAGTTCGAGAATACCCTTCTTGATGCCCTGCAGCTCGTCGCCGGCGCCCGGCAGCATCAGGACGAGGAAGAAGTCGGTGAGGTCCGCCACCGCCGTCTCGGACTGGCCGACGCCCACGGTCTCGACCAGGATGACGTCGAAGCCCGCCGCCTCGCAGAGCAGCATGGTCTCCCGGGTCTTGGCGGCGACGCCGCCCAGCGTTCCCGACGAGGGTGACGGGCGGATGAAGGCATCGGGATCGAGGGCGAGCCGCGCCATCCGGGTCTTGTCGCCCAGGATAGAGCCACCCGTGCGGGTCGAACTCGGATCGACCGCGAGCACCGCCACCTTGTGGCCGGCCGCCGTCAGGTTGGCGCCGAGGGCATCGATGGTGGTGGATTTGCCGACCCCCGGCACGCCGGTGATCCCGACCCGGATCGCCGACCCGGTCTGCGGGAGCACGGCATCGATCAGGTCGCGGGCCACAGCGCGGTGGTCGGCGCGCTTCGATTCGGCCAGCGTGATCGCCCGCGCCAGCGCGGCACGATCGCCGGCGAGGAGCCGCTGGCGGAGGGTGTCGATATCGAGGGAAGGAGGCGCCATGGCGTCCTTCATGCCGGGCCGATGCGCGTTCGTCGAGGGGCGGCGGCAAGTTCTGTGCTCCATCCGCAACAGGCCATGTTCCCGCGGCTCCCGGTTCGGTTCGACCATGCGCGTGCCCTGCCACGGTCACGATCATGGCCGACAGGAGAGCCGCTGACGGGGTCTCCCGGACCTGCACGCTGTCATCAGGGTTGACGACGCCACATGAACCGCGACATCCGGCCCACCCGACGCTCCCTGATCCGATTCGCGGCGCTCGCGGGCGTCTCCAGCCTGACGCCGGGGCTCGCCGGTTGCGTCGCCGAGGGGCTCGTTACGGGAACGGCAGCGGGACCGGAGCGCCAATCCGCCCTCGACGTCAGCCCGATCCTTCTGGTGGCGACCACGAGAAAGCCGGTCGGCAGCCCACCCAAGGCTCCGTATTTCAGCTCCGACAGGGGCCGCGGCCTGAGCTTTGCCGAGGTGCGACTGTCGTCCCCGGATCGCTCGCTCATCGGCAAGGTCTCGTCGGTGGTCACCGGGGATTGGGCGGTCACGGCGGTACCCCAGGTCCAGACAGGAGCCGGGGCCGCCGCGGCCTTCGCCGAAGCGGCCCTCGGGCGCGACGTCCTGATCTACGTGCACGGCTACCGGGAGAGCTTCGAATCGGCCGCCGTCAGCGCGGCCAGGCTCTCCGACGGGATCCGTTTCCGCGGGGCATCAGCCCTGTTCACATGGCCCTCGGCGGCCGCGACCTTCGATTACGGCTACGACCGCGAGAGCGCGCTGTGGTCGCGCGACGGCTTCGGCGACCTCCTGAAGGCGCTGGTCGCCTCGCCCAGCGGCGGACGCATCAATATCGTCGCCCATTCCATGGGAACCCTCCTGACCCTCGAGACCCTGCGGATGCTGCGCGCCGAGGCCGGCGAGGCGGCGATGGCGCGCATCGGCGCGGTGATCCTCGCCGCCCCCGACATCGACATCGATCTGTTCACCGGGAGCGTCGAGCGCCTGGGCTCCGACGTGAAACGGATCACGGTGATCTCGGCTACCAACGACCGCGCGCTCGAGTTGTCGGGCGCCATCGCCGGTGGCGTGATCCGCGCAGGTGCCGCTGATCGTGCCCGGCTGGAGGCGCTCGGCGTGCGCGTGGCCGACGCCTCGGATTACGGGGGCGGCCTCATCAACCACGACCTGTTCCTCTCGAATCCGGACGTCCAGGGCGTGGTCAAGCGTGCGATCGCGCGCGGTGCCGAGGGCGGTGCGTAATTCCGGTTGGCCTGTCCGTGGTTCACCCCTAAACGGTCGCTGGCTCACAGCCTCGAAAAAGGATTCGCGATGTTCACACTCGAGATTGACGGCGTCGCAATCGCGGTCATCAACGGCAGCGAGGAGGTCGCCCGCGACCTGTTCACCTGCGACGGCTTCAAGGATGACATTCAGACCATGAAGAGCGACGGCCGCGTCCTCTGGAACGGCAAGTCCGAACTCAAGATCCGCGCAGCCTCCGAGGAGGAGGTCGAGATCTTCGAGGACGCGCTGGCCGAGGACGATTCCGAGGAGGACGAGCCCTTCGAGCCGGACGCCAAGCACGCCCAGTCCCCCCATGGTCAGGCCTCCAACGATGATGAGGAAGAGGACGACGAAGACGATGCCGACATCGTCTTCCTCGTCGATATCGACGAGGACGCGGGTCTCGATTCATAAGGGAGCGCATCAGCCCTGGTGATCGAGCCTCGGACGCCGATGCCCGGTTCCCGAACGCCATCGGCGCAGCACCGCTCGGCGCCGTCCAGCCTGGATCGAGTGGCCGGCCGATCGGCCGGCCGGGGCGGCGCCTCAGGGTTCGGCCTGACGGCTGGTTTTGGCGGGGATCATGCCGGGCGGCGTCGGTGTTCCCTTGGCGGTGGGCACCTTCTGCGGCGGGCGTTGAGACACGGATCCCGTGGTCACCACCTCGGCGGCCGCTGCGGCTGGAGCCGGGGAATCGATCCCGTAGATGTCGTCCCTGAAATGTGCCCGACCGTCCGGCGTGGCGTAGCCCGTGAGATAGACGAAGGTCACCGGGATCTGCTTGGCCAGCTTGATGTCGATGCGCTCGTTCGTGGCGATGCTGGTCTCGATCTCGATCGGCCCCCAGGTGGAGCCGGCCGCATTCGGGCCGGGCGTGCCTTCGAGCAACCAGCCGGCGAGTTCCTTCACCTGCGCCACCCGCACGCAGCCATGCGAATGGAACCGGACGTCGCGTGCGAACAGCGATTTCGAGGGCGTATCGTGCAGGTAGACCGCCTGCCGGTTCGGCATGTCGATCCGGACCTGGCCCAACGAGTTGTCGAGGCCGGAATCCTGGCGAAGCGTGTAGGCGGCGGCTTTCTCGCTTCCCCAATCGATCGTCGTCGGGTCGACCTCGACGCCGCCGGGGCCGAGGATGCGGATGCGCTCACGCGCGAGGTAACCGGGATCTCGCCGCATGCGCGGGATGATCTCGCGTCTGATGATCGACACCGGCACCGTCCAGGTCGGATTGAGGTTGACGCTGGAGATGCGCGCCTCGATCCGCGGCGTCGCCTTGTCGGGTTTGCCCACCACCGCCACGTAGCGCCGTGCCACCGCACCGTTCTCCACCGCCTCCACCGTGGCGGCCGGGATGTTGACGACCACGTAGCGTTCGCCGAACGCGAAGGTCGAACCGAGTTGCCGCGCGGCGGAGGCCGCGAGCTGGCGCTGGCGCGTGCGCGCAGGCACGTTGAGCGCTGCCACGGTCTGACGGCCGACGAGGCCGGTCTCCGGCAAGCCGTGCCGCGCCTGAAAGGATTTCACCGCCGCCATCAAGGCGGCGTCGAGCTGATCGGAGGAGGGCGCCCCCGCAAGAAGATCGCCCACCAGCGTGAGGTGCTGGCGCAGGCCCGGGATCGAGGGGTCGCGCGCGCCCGGCTTGACCACGAGGTCGACGGGCAGCGTGCTCCAACCACCAGCGTCGACGATGGCCTGGTAGCGATCGGCCATGCGCAGCGTGTCGAGGAAGGTCGAAGCGGCCAGGGTCGGGGTCGGATCGGCCGAGACACGGGCGATCACCAGCGGCGGTAGCTCCCGGGATTTTTTTTGCGCGATCGGCTCGCCCGACTTGATCGGCTGGCCGGGGCTGGCCTCGGCGGAGTTCGGCGGAGCCGGACTCTGCGAGGCAACCGGCACGGCCTTCTGCGGAAGTGGCACTTCCTGCGTCGAGCCGGAGGGCGGCCCCGGCTCGGCCCCAGCCCCGGTGAGACTCAGAACCAGGAAGAAGGGCGAAAGGCCCGCGCGCAGGCGAGCGGGAACGGCAACGCGACGGGCAGACACAGGCAGGCCTCGTGGTCGAACTGGCCGGCAGGATGCGCGGGCTTGGTTACCAATCCCCTTCCCGACCTCGACACGCCTTACCCTCACAAACGATGACCGGTGTCCTAGGTGGGACGGCATCCGGTCCATCCAGAACCGATCCCATCGCCGAGATCAGTAGGATTTCCACGATGCATCCAGCATTCCGCCACGGCCGGACGGCCGTCGTCACCGGCGCGGCGAGCGGCATCGGATTGGCAGCGGCCGTCCGCTTCGCCCGCGAAGGTCTGTCCGTCTGGCTCGCCGATCTGCCCGGCGAGGCTTTGGAGTGCGCCCGTGCGGAGGTGGCCGCCGCCGCGACAGCGGGTGCCGCCGTCCGGGCTTTGCCCACCGACGTCGGACGACGCGAGGCCATGGATGCCCTGCGCGACGCGGCCTCGGCCGACGGCCCACCGGCCGTCGTGATGCTGAACGCCGGCATCGAGGCGGGCGGCACCTTGTTCTCGGACGAGGCGACCTGGCGGCGCATCCTCGACACCAACCTGTGGGGCGTCATCAACGGGATCGAGGCCTTCGCACCGGTCATGATCGAGGGCGGGACGGACGGCGCCATCGTCGTCACCGGCTCGAAGCAGGGCATCACCACGCCGCCGGGCAATACGCCCTACAACGTCTCGAAGGCGGGCGTGAAGGTGGCGACCGAGGCGCTGGCTCACGACCTGCGCGAGCGCGGCGCCAAGGTCAGCGCCCATCTCCTGATCCCAGGCTTCGTCTATACCGGCCTGACGAAGGCCCGCGGCGTCGCGCGGAAGCCGGACGGCGCCTGGACGCCGGAGGAGACCGTTTCGTTCTTGATTACCGGGATGGCGCGGGGCGACTTCTACATCCTCTGTCCCGACAACGAGACCACGCGCAGGCAGGACGAGAAGCGCATCGCATGGGCCGCAGGCGACCTCATCGAGAACCGACCGGCGCTGTCACGCTGGCACCCGGATTACGCGGACGCTTATCGGCGCACTATGGCGGAGTGAGCGAAACTGAAGCTTGGCATCGTGGCGGATGCCTTGCATGACGCTGAGGCGATGCCAGGTCAGCCTCCACGATCCACGGCAAACTGATCCTCCGACAAGACACGGGAGCCGCCCTTGGCCACCATCATCCCCGTCGCCTCCTTCGATTGCGTCGTGTTCGGCGCCACCGGCGACCTGACCACTCGCAAGCTGTTGCCGGCGCTCTACTACCGTTTCAAGGACGGTCAGATCCCGGGAACCAGCCGGATCATCGGCGCCTCGCGCTCCGAGATGAGCGTGGAGGCATTCCGCGCACGAGCCCACGACGCGCTCAAGCGCTTCGTGCCGGCCATCGACATCGACGAGGCGAAGCTGGCGGCCTTCCTCGATCATCTCGACTACGTGGCCGTCGACGGCTCGGGCGACGATGGCTGGGACGTGCTGGCGGCGAAATTAGGCGAGCGGCCGGATCAGGTCCGCCCCTACTACCTCGCCACTTCGCCGGACCTCTACGGCGCGATCTGCCGCAACCTCTCGGCCCACGGCCTGATCGGCGAGAAGTCCCGGGTCGTCCTGGAGAAGCCGATCGGTAAGGACCTCAAATCCGCCCGTGCCATCAACGACGCGGTCGGCGAGGTGTTTCCCGAGGAGCAGATCTTCCGCATCGACCACTACCTCGGCAAGGAGACCGTGCAGAACCTGCTCGCGCTGCGTTTCGCCAACACCATCTTCGAGCGGCTCTGGACGGCCGACGTGATCGACCACGTCCAGATCACGGTCGGCGAGACGGTGGGGGTCGAGGGCCGGGCCGGCTATTACGACACGTCGGGCGCCCTGCGCGACATGGTGCAGAACCATCTGCTGCAACTCCTTTGCCTCATGGCGATGGAGAGCCCGCTCTCTCTCGACGCGAACTCCGTGCGCGATGAGAAGCTGAAGGTCCTGCGAGCCCTGAAGCCGATCACGCCTCACGACGTCCAGGCCGTGACGGTACGCGGCCAGTACGCGGCCGGAGCCATCGACGGCAGGTCGGTCGACGGCTACCGCGCGGATCTCGGTACGGATGGGCTGAGCCGGACCGAGACCTTCGTGGCCCTCAAGCTCGAGGTGCAGTCCTGGCGCTGGGCCGGCGTGCCCTTCTACCTGCGCACCGGCAAGCGGCTGCCCAAGAAGCTCTCCGAGATCGTCGTGCAGTTCCGTGCCTCGCCGTTCTCGATCTTCCCCGCCGAATCCTTCGGACGCGAGCCCAACCGGCTCGTGATCCGGTTGCAGCCGGAGGAGGGCATCAAGCTCGAGGTGATGACCAAGGACCCCGGACCCGGCGGCATGCGCTTGCGGCCGACGAACCTCGACATCTCCTTCGAGGAGACCTTCAAGCAGCGCTACCCGGACGCCTACGAGCGCCTGCTGATGGACGTGGTGCGCGGGAACGCCACCCTGTTCATGCGCCGCGACGAGGTCGAGGTCGCCTGGGCATGGGCGGATTCGCTGCTCAAGGCTTGGGCCGACCGCCCTGAGGCCCCGAGGCCCTACCCCGCGGGAAGCTGGGGTCCCACCGCCGCGATCGCCCTGATCGAGCGCGATGGCCGAACCTGGCATGAGGAGATGCAGTAGAACATCCGCACCAAAAGCGGACGCTGGTCGTCGAAATACCACGCACGAACAAGATCTTTGAGAAGCCGACCGGGTTGAAATCCGGTCAATGCAGTCAGGAGAGTTCGGCCAGCCTGCGGGAACCTTCTTGTGCATGAAGCCAAGGAGGGAACGGTCTGCGTATTTAGCCATGCATCGGCGGCTCGACTCCGAATTGGTTCAGACCTAAACATAACAGGACACGAAAATGTGTTTCTAATTATGTCTGCAGCGCGTTGACAAATGGCAAAAACCGAGAGCGATTTTGGCATCAATCGACGCTACCTCCACGACGAGGTCGTGGAACGGATGCGCGAACTCATCCTCTCCGGGGAGCTCGAACCGCGCTCCCGGGTGAACGAAGGCGAATTGACGGAGCGCTTCGGGATCTCGCGGACGCCGCTGCGCGAGGCGATCAAGATCCTTGCCACGGAGGGGCTGCTGGAGTTGCTGCCCAACCGGGGAGCCCGCGTCGCCAGCCTCACGCTCGCCGAGATTGAGGAGATGATCGAGGTGATCGCGGGCCTCGAAGCGACGGCAGCCGAGCTTGCGTGCCATTTCATCTCCGACAAGGAGATCGCGGCGATCGAGGTAGAGCATGATGCGATGATCGCGGCGTGGCGCTGCGGCGACCGGGACCAGTACTTCGCACGCAACCGCGCCATTCACGACGCCATGATGACTGCAAGCCGCAACGCGATCCTCTCACACATCTACAGCGGCCTCTCGGGCCGCATCCAACGCTCGCGATACGCCGTGCATCAGACGGCGGAGCAATGGGCATCCGCGGTGGAGGAGCACAAGCGCATGATCGTGCTCCTGCGCGCCCGCAATGCGGCGGAGCTCTCCACGCTGATGCGCGCCCATATCCGGGCCAAGAAAGCGGTCATCGCCGCCACCTTCGTCGAGCCGGCCGATACGGTCACATCCGCCTGAAGTCGCGGGACGAGCATCGACCCAAATCATCGCTCGCTCCCCGGCGATGTGCCCATGCCGGGCTCAGTCCGGCATCTCGCCGAGGATGTCCCCGGACTTCGGATCAACCTCGAACTTCATCTTCTGGCCGTTCTTGACGCCTTCGCCATCCCAATGACCGTCATCCGCCACGAGCTTGGTGATCGAGGTGTAGCCTGACGACATCATCTTCTGCTTGACCTTCTCGGCCGGCATCCAATCGGCGCTGGGCTGATCGGCGAGGACGGCCCCAAGCGCGACGAGCTGCATCGTGAGGGCGAGGGCAAGGGTCGAGCACTTCATGATGGAGATCCCATATCGCGAGATCTCGGATGTAGGGCGCTTTCGCGATGGCGCACTCCTTGTTCGTTTCCCGATGATCGGGGTCCGAACTGCTCGGCGGGACGAACCCTCTCTCGACCCGGTGCCGGGATGCCGCCTGAGCGGATCGCCCGGGTGTCACCGCCCCGTCCAGTTCGGCGGCCGCTTTCCCAGGAACGCCTCCATGCCCTCGCGAAAATCGGCGCTCGTGTAGCAGAGGCGGATGAGGTCGTCGCCCGGGCGTTCGCCCTCCGGCTCGTCTTCGGCTGCAAGCCGGCGCAGACCCTCCTTGGTGGCGCGCAGGGTCAGCGGCGCGTGGCCGGCCAGCAAAGTCGCGAGTTCGGTCGCACGGGTCGACAGCGCCTCGGCATCGGCCACGACCTCTCCGACGAGGCCGACACCGAGCGCCTCCTGCGCCCCGAAGAGGCGGGCGGTGAAGATCATGTCCTTCACCCGCGCCGGCCCGATCAGGTTCGACAGCCGCTTGAGGTTGGAGAGCGACAGGCAATTGCCGAGCGTGCGCGCGATCGGGAAGCCGAACTTCGCGTCCTGCGTGGCGACGCGCAGGTCGCAGGCCGCCGCGATCGCGGCACCCCCGCCGGTGCAGGCTCCGGCAATGGCGGCGATCGTCGGCACGCGCAGGCGCTCCAGCCCGCCCAGCACCCGGTCCATGAAACGCTCGTAGCCGATGGCGTCTTCGGCAGTGGAGAAGCTGCGGAACTGGGCGATATCGGTACCTGCCGCGAAGGCCTTGGGACCGGCTCCGGCGATCACCAGAACCTTGATCGCCGGCTCGGCCTCGATCGCCGCGCAATGGTCGATCAGGCCCTGGTACATCCCGAAGGTGAGGGCGTTGCGCGCCTGCGGGCGGTTCAGGGTGATGCGGGCGATGCCGGCGGCGTCGGTCTCGCAGAGCAGTTCGGCGGTGTCGGTCATGGCGGCCTTCGGGAGAGGCGGGAGGGACAAACCCGACCTTAGCCGATGTCGGCGATGCGGCCCTCCCTGTCCCCGATCAATACACCGACGGCACGAACATCTCCGCCGGCACGGGCTGGCGCGCGTAATCGTCGTGGCGCACCCGGTCGGGCAGGACCACGGTCGACCGCGGGACGTCGTCGTAGGGGATCTGCCCCAGAAGGTGGTTGATGCAGTTGAGGCGGGCCTTCTTCTTGTCCACCGCCTCCACGACCCACCACGGCGCCTCGGGGATGTGGGTGCGGGACAGCATCACTTCCTTCGCCTTGGTGTAGTCCTCCCAGCGGCGGCGCGACTCCACGTCCATCGGTGAGAGCTTCCACTGCTTGAGCGGATCGTGGATGCGCAGCTGGAAGCGCAGGGACTGCTCCTCGTCGGTGATCGAGAACCAGTATTTCAGGACGATGATGCCCGAGCGCACCAGCATCCGCTCGAACTCGGGCACCGACTGGAAGAACTCCTCGTATTGCTCGTCCGTGCAGAAGCCCATCACGCGCTCGACGCCGGCGCGGTTGTACCAGGAACGGTCGAACAGCACGATCTCGCCACCGGCCGGCAGGTGGGCGACGTAGCGCTGGAAATACCATTGCGTGCGCTCGCGCTCGCTCGGCGCGGGCAGTGCGGCGACGCGGCAGACCCGCGGGTTGAGGCGCTGGGTGATGCGCTTGATCGCGCCGCCCTTGCCGGCCGAATCGCGGCCCTCGAACACGACGATAACGCGCAGCTTCTGGGTCTGGACCCAATCCTGCAGTCGGACGAGTTCGTGCTGCAGGCGGAACAGCTCGCGGAAATAGACCTTTCGGTCCATCGAGGGGACGCGGTTCTCGGCGCCGAGTTCGGTGCTGAGCTGCTCGAGGCGCTCGTCCTCGAGCTCCATCTCGAGCTCTTCGTCGAAATCGTCGGCGATCTCGCGGCGGAGAGCCTCGATGTCGAGGGTCGAGGGATGCCTGCTGTCCATGATCGATCCAATTCGTCGACTACTAGGAATGTAATCCACTCTATTAGATCACGCCGGTGTGACAATTGGGCGAACCGATGCAGCGGTCACGGCCGCCGAATCCAGACTGCTTCGCGAGCCGCCGGCATGTCGCGCGACGGGTCTGGACAGCTGACCATAAAAATCTCTAGAGTATTTTTGTTTACCTGAGATTGCTTTTGGAGATTTGTGGCCGATGAGCACGTGCGTAGGGAGTAACGGCGACACCTGGGAAATCTACACCACTGCGAGCGGCTGGCGGTGGCGGCGAACCGCGTCGAACGGGCGGATCGTCGGCGCCTCCAGCGAAGCCTACGTCAACAAATCGAATTGTATCGAGAACGCGCGCCGCAACGGCATGACCTGCACGCCGATCTGACGCCGGCGTCGGGTCTGTGATCAGCTTCGTGGCCGTCAAGAGTCCAAAGGGCGCACGTCATCAGGATGTCGCCGCATGATGCAACGTCCGTAGGAGCGAACGGCCGCTTTGCCGGCAATACTCCGGACCTGCGATGCTGCGCTTGCTGACCGATGATGCGGCCCTGCCGGGCCTGCTGTTCGCAATGTGCTTCGATCGGCATGGAGTTGGGCACCCCGTCACCTCGGGCGCCGAGCTTCCCGGTCTCGATGCCGAGGGCGAAGGCTTCGTCTGGCTGCATGTCGACTTGATCGATGCACGCGTTGAGGGCCTGATCGCCCAGGGCCGGCTCGGTCCGTCCCGCCTAGCGGCAGCGACGTTCGCGCGCGACGGGCATCAGCGGGTCGTTACCGAGGACTCGGCCCTGGGGCTCGTCATCGCCGACCGCGAACGGGATTTCGGAGGCAGCGTCAGCGACGAGCCGAGCGGGCGGCTCCATTGCGTGCTCGGCGAACGCTACCTCGTGAGCGGCCGGCGTCACGCCACCGCCTGCGCCGAGGCAGCCAGGGATACCGTGCTCTCGGGCCTGATCGCGACGTCGCCGGCGCGTGTGCTCGAACTCTTCGTCGGAAACGTCGTCGGGGCGATCGAGGCGTCCGCGTTGCGGATCTCCGAGGAGCTCGACGCCATCGAGGACCGGATTCTGGACGAGGCCGGCGCCGACGAGATCCGGCCGCTGGCGCCGATCCGCCGACAGGCCGTACGCCTGCGCCGCCAGCTCGCCGGCCTCGGCGCCGTGTTCCACCGCCTGGAGGCCGAGACCGAGGACGAGGGCGCGGCTCTCCCAGAGGCGGTGGTCGCCATGGCCTCGCGCATCGTTCAGCGCCTCGATTCCCTCGACCGCGACATGGCGGTTCTGGCCGAACGCAGCCGGTTGCTGCAGGACGAGATCGCCGGCCGCACCGCGGCCGAGACCAACCGCCAGCTCTTCACCCTGTCGGTCCTCACCGCCCTGTTCCTGCCCGCGACGCTGGTCACCGGCGTGTTCGGCATGAACACCAAGGGCCTGTTCCTCGGCGACTTCGAGAACGGGTCGACCATCGCGCTCGGCATCGGTGCGCTCTCGGCGCTCGCGGTCTTCCTCGTCATCCGCCGCCTCGGGCTCTCCAGACGGGGGCGTTGATCCCGGGCGCGCTTCGTGACCATCACTTTCCGGCTGCCGTCATCGAAACGTCACCGCCCGTCTCGACGGTGCGCCGCCTCAACCCGGAGCCAATTCCCGCATGGACTTCTTCCGCCGCTTCACCGTGCTGATGTGCGCGCCGAACTTCGATCCGGACGACCTGGAGGGCGTGCGCGTCCAGCAGATCCTCACGTCGATCGAGAAGCTCGGCTTCGAGGTGGTGCGCGCCCGGCGCGTGGAGGATGCGGCCATCGCGGTGCAGACCGATGCCGCCATCGGCTGCATGGTGGTGGACTGGGGCAAGCGCGGCCTCGACGGCAAGGCGGCGGCGCTGATCAACCTGATGCGCAAGCGCGGGCTCGAGATGCCCATCGTCATCATGGTCCGCCGGAAGCGCCTCGAGGACATCCCGGTCGAGGTGCTCGACTTCATCGACGGCTACATCTTCCTAGCGGAAGAAACCCCCGACTACATCGCCCGAGGACTCGTCAGCCGCGTCAAGCAATATGCCGAGAACCTCAAGACCCCGTTCTTCGGCGCGCTCGTCGACTATGCCGAGAAGGGAAACCAGCTCTGGACCTGCCCGGGGCATAACGGCGGCATCTTCTACAACCGTTCGCCGATCGGCCGGATCTTCGTGGAACACTTGGGCGAGGCGGTGTTCCGCGACGACCTCGACAACTCGGTCCTCGATCTCGGCGACCTCCTCGTCCACGAGGGGCCGGCCCTTCAGGCCCAGAAGGAGGCGGCCGTCATCTTCGGGGCGGAGAAGACCTACTTCGTCCTCAACGGCACCTCGGCCTCGAACAAGATCGTGCTGTCGGCGCTGGTGGCCGAGGGCGACCTCGTCCTGTTCGACCGGAACAACCACAAGGCAGCCCATCACGGCGCCCTGTTCCTCGGCGGGGCGGTCCCGATCTTCCTCGAGACCGACCGCAATGCCTTCGGGCTGATCGGCCCGATCTATCACGAAGCCCTGGACGAGGCCGCGATCCGGGAGAAGATCCGCACCCATCCCCTCGTCACCGACAAGGACGCGTGGAAGCGCGAGCGCCCGTTCCGCGTCGCGGTCGTCGAGCAATGCACCTACGACGGCACCATCTACGACGCCGAGATGATCCTGGCGAAGATCGGCCACCTCTGCGACTACATCCTGTTCGACGAGGCCTGGGCGGGCTTCATGAAGTTCCACCCGCTCTTTGCCGGCCGCTTCGCGATGGGCTTGAAGAACCTCGACGAGACCTCGCCGGGCATCATCGCCACGCAATCGACCCACAAGCAGCTCGCGAGCTTCAGTCAGGCCTCGCAGATCCACACCAAGGACAGCCATATCCGAGGCCAGACCCGGCGGATCGAGCACCGGCGCTTCAACGAGACCTTCCTGGTCCACGCCTCGACCTCGCCATTCTATCCTCTGTTCGCCTCGCTCGATGTCGGTGCGCAGATGATGAAGGGGCGCTCCGGCGTCGTGCTCTGGGACGACACCATTCGCCTCGGTATCGAGTGGCGCAAGAAGGTCCGCGCCATCCGCCGCGAGTTCGAGGAGAAGGAGGGCGATCCGCTCAAACGTTGGTTCTTCGACCCCTTCGTGCCCGATACGGTGAAGGGTCCGGACGGCCGGGTCCCGTGGGAGAGCCTCTCCACCGACGAACTCGCCAGCGATGTGCGCTACTGGGCGCTGGCGCCGGGCGCGGCCTGGCACGGCTTCACCCATGTGGCGCCGGGCTACGCCATGACCGACCCGAACAAGCTCACCGTGCTCACCCCCGGCTTCGACCGGCGCACCGGCGAATACGCCGAGCACGGCGTCCCGGCTCCGATCGTCGCGCAGTACCTGCGCGAGAACCGGATCGTGCCGGAGAAGAACGATCTGAACTCGCTGCTCTTCCTGCTGACGCCCGGGGTGGAATCCTCGAAGGCCGGCACGCTGATCTCGGGACTCGTCGCCTTCAAGCGCCTGCACGACGACAACGTGCCGCTCGAGGAGGCGATGCCCGAATTCGTCCGGCGCCGGCCCAAACGCTACAAGGGCGTGCGCCTGCGCGATCTCTGCGCGGATCTCCACGCCTTCCATCGCGAGGCCGGCACCTCCGCGCTCCAGCGCAAGCAGTTCGAGCCGGGGCATCTACCCGAGATGGTCATGACCCCGAAGGCGGCGGTGCAGCAGCTCACCCGCAACAACGTCGATTACGTGCCCATCGCCGAGGCCGAGGGGCGGGTGGCGACGACCTTGCTTCTGGTCTACCCGCCGGGCATCGGCACCGTCCTGCCGGGCGAACGCCTGGACGAAAGGGCGAAACCCATGCTGGACTATTTCAAGATGTTCGAGCGCTCGGCCAACCTGTTCCCGGGCTTCGAGGCCGAGATCCAGGGCGTCTTCCGCGACGTCGACCCGGACGGGACGATCCGCTTCTACACCTACGTCATGCGCGAGAACCGCGCGTGAGGCCGGACGCGCCGACCGAACCCGACCTCGTCATCCGGCCTTCGTCCGATGCGGACGTGCCGGCTATGGTGGCGATCTACGCCCACCATATCCGGCGCGGCGTCGGCGATGTCGGCGACTTCGAGGAGGACCCGCTTCATCCCGACGACCTCAAGCGCCGGCGCAAGGCCATGCGCAAGAAGCGCCTGCCGCATCTCGTGGCCGACCATGACGGCGTGGTGGCGGGCTATGCCTATGCGGTCCCGTTCCGGAAGCGCCCGGCCTATCGCTACACCCTTAAGCACTCGATCTACGTCCACCACCAGCACCTGAATGCCGGCATCGGCCGGCGGCTGCTCCCAGCCCTGATCGAGGCCTGCGCCGCGGGCGGATACCGGCAGATGATCGGCTACATCGACGCGCAGAACGAGGCCAGCTTGCGCCTCCACGAGGCCTGCGGCTTCGTCCGCGTCGGGCGGCTGCCGGCGGTGGGCTACAAGTACGGCCGCTGGAGCGACAGCGTGATGGTGCAATGCGCGCTAGGGACCGGATCGGCCGACCAGCCGGGTGCCTGGAGCCGACCCGTCGAGGCCGTCATCGCGGAGCACGAGTGGAGCGGGGCGTAGCCTCCGCCGCATCCACCCGATGCGTCAGGTTCCAGAACCCGCCCAGTGACGGCGGCGGCGCTCTCCGCGCTCACGATCCGGTTGGAGGCTTTGGGCTCGTTGCCGCGCAGGCGCGTGGAGGTGGCCGAGCCGGCTGCCGGATTGATGCCGGGGGCGACCCGCATGCCTGCTCACCTGAAACGATCCTTCGTCTGGATCGCAGGTCTCGCTGTCAGGCATGTGTCAACATCGAAGCCGGTGGCGGCCTCACTGCTGCGCCCGGTTGATCAGCGCCTGGAGCGCCCGCGCCACCGGCTCGGTGACGTTCTTGCGGTACTTGCGGTGGACCAACTGGCCGTTGTGGTAGATGTCATGCTCGACATAGAGCCGCTCGCCGTCCCAGCGCACGACATGGTCGGAATCGGTGGTCTCTTCGACGCCCAGATCCTCTCGCAGGATGGCGCCGCGGGGTTGAGTGAGCATGGTCGATCCTCGTGAGGGAAGCCTGGGGTCTCGGGCCGCGATTGTACGGATCTCGCCGCCGGGCGCCACTCCTCAGCGCACCGTCACCTGGTCCTTGATGCGCTGATAGGTAGCCTTGCTCAGCACCCGCTTCGACAGGAGCTGGTCGACGGAGGCGTAGGGCCGGCTCCTGACGATCGCCTTCCCGATCGAGCCTCCGCCCTGCAGGGCGTTGAGCTCGGCCAGCGTCGCGGTGTTGAGATCGACGACCGAGAGCGCGCGCGGCCCCGATGAATCGGCCGCCGCGCCGGCGGCGTCGAGGCTGGGCGGTGGCTCGGCCTCGACGCGTGGCGGAGCTTCGAACATCGGAGGCGGTGTACGCTGGGGGGATGGCGCCGGCGTCGACGCTTGCGGCTGCGCTTCCGCGGGGGCAGGGGGCGGAACCGGCACGGGAGCGGGTCGCGGCGGTTCGGGTTCCACCTTAGGAGGTCCCCCTTGCGCTTGACGCCGTTCCGGCGTCGCCGGGACGGGACGGGTGTCGGCCACCGTCTCGGACCCGAACGATGGCCAATAGACCTGGACGAGCGCCGCCAGCAGGGCCGCCACGACGACGAGGATGATGACCCTGACGAGGGCTGAACCGCTGAGCATCTTTTCCCGCTCTAAGCACAAACGCCGGAGAACGCTAACATAGGCTCGCTGATTCCGGCGCGATATCCAGGTGTCCATCCACCGCCATCCCTCCTAAATCGCACGGACCTGCGACAGGAACGCGGTGCCTCCGGGATCGACGACCGCGAGCGTCCGCGCCATGGTCGCCGCGATGCTCCCCCGCTCCCTTCCCGCTCTGACGAGCCTGCGCCGGATCGCGGCCGAGCGCCTCGGCGCCCTGCGCCACTTGCCGGCCCTGTTCCGCCTCGTTCATGCCGCGAGCCCCCGCCTCCTGGAGGCGAGCCTCGCGTTGCGCCTCGTCCGGGCAGGCTTGCCAGTGCTGATCCTCTACGTCGCCAAGCTCATCCTCGACGGCATCGTGGCCGAGCATGCGCGGCCACGGCCGGATGGATGGGAGGGCTGGTTCTCCGATCCGCAGCGTCGCTGGCTCGCGACCCTGGTCGCCATCGAATTCGGGCTCGCGGTGCTCTCCGACCTACTCGGAAGGCTCAGCACCCTCGTCGACGGCCTCGTCGCCGACCTTTACGGCAACGCCGCCACCTTGCGCCTGATGCGCCATGCCGCCGAGCTCGACCTCGAACAGTTCGAGGACAGCACTCAGCAGGACCGGCTCGAACGGGCACGGCGCCAGGTCACTGGCCGGTCGAGCCTGCTGGCGCAGGTCTTCGGCCAGGTGCAGGACGTCATCACCCTCGTCTCGTTCGCGGTCGGGCTGCTGGCCTTCGCGCCGTGGCTGATCCTGCTCCTGGCCGGCGCCCTGGTCCCGGCCTTCCTCAACGAGACCTACTTCAACCGCCAGGGCTATCGGCTGGCCTGGACCCGCACCCCGGAGCGACGCCAGATCGACTACCTGCGCTACCTCGGAGCCAGCGTCGAGGCGGCCAAAGAGGTCAAGCTCTTCGGCCTCAACGGCTACATCGCCGCCCGATACCAGGTCCTCGCCAACAAGCTCGTGGCCGACAGCCGGGCACTCGCCATCCGCCGCGCGGCCTGGGGCGGCACCTTCGCGGCGCTGGGCACGCTCGCCTATTACGCGGCCTATGCGACCATCGTCTGGCGCACCGTCGCGGGGGAGTTCTCGATCGGCGACCTCGCCTTCCTGGCGGGGTCCTTCCAGCGCCTGCGCGGGCTGATCGAGGGGTTGCTGCTCGGCTTCTCGCAGATCGCGTCGCAGGCGCAGTACCTCGACGACCTGTTCTCGTTCTTCGCGGTGGTACCGACCATCCGGTCGCCGGCCGATCCGATCCCGTTTCCCGAACCCATGGCGCAGGGCATCGTGTTCGACGCGGTGGGCTTCCGCTATCCGGGAACCGAGACCTGGGCGGTCAGGTCCTTGAGCTTCCGCCTCGCGGCCGGCGAGGTGCTGGCGCTCGTCGGCGAGAACGGAGCGGGCAAGACCACCATCGTCAAGCTGCTCACCCGCCTCTACGATCCGAGCGAGGGCCGCATCCTCCTCGACGGCCGCGACCTGCGCACCTACGACCTCGATACCCTGCGCGGGCGCATCGGCGTGATCTTCCAGGACTTCGTGCGCTTCAACTTCACCGCGTCCGAGAACGTGGCCGTCGGTCGGATCGAGGCCCGGGGCGACGGACCAAGGATCGAGGCTGCGGCCGGCCGCAGCCTCGCCGACGCGGTGATCGCCCGGCTGCCGCTCGGCTACGACCAGCCGCTCGGCAAGCGCTTCGAGGACGGCGTCGACCTCTCCGGCGGCGAATGGCAGAAGATCGCGCTGAGCCGCGCCTACATGCGCGAGGCCGAGATCCTCGTCCTCGACGAACCCACCGCCGCCCTCGACGCGCGAGCGGAGTTCGAGGTCTTCCAGCGTTTTCGCGAGTTGAGCCGGGGCCGCACGGCGCTCATCATCTCGCACCGTTTCTCCACCGTGCGCATGGCCGACCGCATCCTCGTTCTGGAGGGCGGGCGTGTCCTTGAATCCGGTACCCATGCCGAGTTGCAGGCCCTGGGCGGGCGTTACGCCGAGCTGTTCGAGCTACAGGCGGCGGGCTACCGCTGAGGCTTGCGTCGGGTCGCCTTGCGACTGATGGCGTTTGGGGCGATCGGGTTTGGCCACGCTCGACCCGGCATTGTTCCAGGGAGACGGTCACCTGCGATGGCTGGGCGGCTTCGGGATGATCGTCGATCGATTGTCGATCATCCTGTCGGCCGGACAGCGACCCGCGTTGTCGCTGCAATGTCTCAGCACGGCCCAAATCCGATGTCAGACCCGTGGCAGGCGGCGAAGCGGTTTGCTCGGCGATGGCCGGAACGATACCATGGCCAAGCTCGTTCAGCGCTAAGCTAGGCCGTTCCCTTGGACGGTCTCGGCCGGTTGTGGGCGAACGGGCGTCGAGAGCGTGAGGATGTCGATGTTTCGCCGCTCCGGATGGTTCCGCGCCGCTCTCGTCACGGCTCTCGCCGGGCAGCTCGCCGCCTGCTCGTCGATCGCCCGTATCGCCTACACCGCTGAGGAAGCCGCGGCCGCCGCAGTGCCGGGCATGGACCCCGGCGTGCGCGCCTATGCGGATGCCTCCGAGAGTACCTTCACCGGGATGGTCGCGCGGCCGGACGCCAGGAAGGCGCCATTCGCCTACCTCGCCCTCTCCGGCGGCGGCGGCGATGGCGCCTTCGGCGCGGGCATCCTCAACGGCTGGACGGAGTCGGGAAAACGCCCGGAATTCGCCCTGGTCTCCGGCGTCAGCACCGGCGCCCTGATCGCGCCCTTCGCCTTCCTGGGCTCCGGCTACGATTCCACCCTGACCGAGATCTACACCAGCGGCATCGCCTCGACTCTGGTCCAGTCGCCGAGCGTCACGAACGTGCTGTTCGGCTCCGGCCTGTTCGGCGACGGGCGCCTGCGCGACCTCGTCGGACGGTTCGTGACGCCGGACCTCCTCGTTGCGGTGGCAGAGGCCCACGCCAAGGGCCGGCGCCTGCTCGTGGTGACGACGAACCTCGACTCCCAGCGCGCCGTGATCTGGAACATGGGCGCCATCGCCGCGAGCGGCGGTCCGAACGCCGTCAGCCTGTTCCGCGACGTACTCACCGCCTCGGCCAGCATCCCGGCGGTGTTTCCACCCCAGCTCATCGACGTGCAGGACGGGCCTAAGGCCTTCCAGGAGATGCACGTGGACGGCTCGGTGGTAACGCCGGTATTCACCCTGCCGCAATCCTTCCTCCTGCGGGACGGCCGGTTGAACAATCCGGGTGGCAAGGCCGATATCTACGTGGTGATCAACGGACGCCTCGAGCCGGAATTCGACCTCGCCCAGAACAACACGCTCTCCATCGTCGAGCGCTCCTTCACCACGGCGAGCCGTTCCCGCAGCCGGGCCACCATGGCGTCGACCTACGCCTTCACCCGCGCCAACGGCATCGGCTTCAACCTCACCTACATCGACAAGACTGCGCCCAACACGAACGCGGCCCGGGGCTTCGATACCGCCTACATGCGCAGCCTTTATCAGGACGGCTACGAAAAGGGCCGGACCGGATCGTTCTGGCTCAAGAACGTGCCGACGGCCCCGCTGGTGAAAGCCATCGTGGCGGCGCGTTGAGCTTTCACGGTCAGCGTGCCTATGCTCGGCGGTGTGCAGACGAGGGGCTGAGCGTGTCGTTTCCAGAGAAGTCGCTGGCGGCGGTCGTGGACGAGGGAAGGCACGCGCGGTATCGCGGCGATCCCATCACCGCCAATCCCTATCCGGATGGGTCGCGGGAAAACGCCGTATGGAAGAAGGCGTGGGAAGCGCCGGACGGCGACGAGGCGAAGGCAGATCCCGATCCCCGATCGACCTGAGAGCAAGCCACCTGATCCGAAAATGAGGTGCTGCCCCGCGAGCGCAGGCCTCGCGCTCGATGCTGCACTGCGATAGGGAAGCGGATCAGCGTGGTCCCGGCCCGCCTCCCGTTCGCGAATGCCCGCCATGCTCCAGATCGAAGACCTGACCTTTAATGCCTGGGGCCGCCGCTTCTTCGACCGCGCCAGCGTTGCGGTGCCGCCAGGCGCCAAGGTCGGGCTCGTGGGCCGCAACGGCGTCGGCAAGTCGACCCTCTTCAAGATCATCCTCGGCGAGTTCCAACCCGATAGCGGCACCGTCTTCCTGCCGAAGTCCGCCCGGATCGCCACGGTCGATCAGGAGCACCCGGCAACCCCGGTCAGCCTGATCGACACGATCCTGGCGGCCGACCTGGAGCGCGGGGCCCTCAACCTCGAGCTCGAGACCGCCGAACCCGAGCGGATGGGCGAGATCTACGGCCGCCTCATCGAGATCGACGCAGACCGCGCCCCGGCGAGGGCCGGCGAGATCCTGGCAGGTCTCGGCTTCTCGGTGGCGGACCTCACGCGGCCGATGTCGGAGTTCTCGGGCGGCTGGCGCATGCGGGTGGCGCTCGCCGCGGCGCTCTTCGCCGAACCCGACATGCTGCTGCTGGACGAGCCCACCAACTATCTCGATCTCGAAGGCGCGCTTTGGCTTGAGGCGAGGCTCAAGCGCTACCCGCACTCGGCCCTCATCATCAGCCACGACCGCGAACTCCTCAACAATTCGGTTGACGCGATCCTCCACGTCTCGGGTGAGAAGCTCGAACTCTATACCGGCGGCTACGACGATTTCGAGAAGCGCCGGGCCGAGAAGGCGCGGCTCCAGGCCTCGACCAAGGTGAAGCAGGAGGCGGAGCGCGCCCACCTGCAGAGCTTCATCGACCGCTTCAAGGCTTCGGCCTCGAAGGCGGCCCAGGCTCAATCGCGCATCAAGCGGCTCGCCAAGATGGAGCCGATCGCCACGACGATCGAGGAGCACGTGGCGCCGTTCCATCTGCCCTCACCCAAGCGCCCGCTGGCACCGCCGCTGATGCATCTCACCGACGCCACCATCGGCTACGGCGAGGACGCGCCGGTGCTACGCGACCTCAACCTGACGCTGGACGTCGACGACCGCATCGGCCTCCTCGGCGTCAACGGGGCGGGCAAGTCGACATTCGCCAAGATGGCGGCCGGGGCTCTGAAGGTGCGTGACGGCCGGATGGTGCGGGAGGGGCGGGTGCAGGTCGGCTGGTTCCATCAGCACCAGATCGAAGCCCTCGATCCCAACGACACGCCGCTCGCGATCATCCGCCGCGAGCGGCCCGACGACAGCGAATCCTCGCGCCGTGCGAAGCTGGCGAGCTTCGGCCTCGGCTTCGACAAGCAGGAGACCACGGTGGAGTCGCTGTCGGGCGGCGAGAGGGCGAGGCTGCTCCTGAACCTCGTCGCCATGCAGGCTCCTCACCTGCTCATCCTCGACGAACCGACCAACCACCTCGACATCGACAGCCGGCGGGCGCTCCTCGACGCACTCAACGATTACGGCGGCGCCGTCATCCTCATCACCCACGACCGTTCGCTGATGGAACTGGTCGCGGACCGCTTGTGGCTGGCTGCCGATAACACCGTCCAACCATTCGCCGGCGATATGGACGACTACGCCCGCTTCGTCTTGGACAGAGCCAAGGCCGGCAAGAGCGCTCCAGGACAGGGCCGCGAGAAGAAGGCCAAGCGTCGGGCGGCGTGATGCCCGACGCTCATCAACGCTTCAGCGGCACAGGGTCTACCGGCGAAGGATCTTGGTGACGAGACGGCCGATGGCGTTGCTGGAATCGGCGTTGCGGTCGTCGCGTACGACGGGCCGGTCTTCATTGCCGAGGATCTTGCTGACGAGACGTCCGATCAGGCTCATGGCTGTAACCCCGTAAGAGTCATGGAGCGCCGACACACGGCGCAGCTTGACCAGAACGGGTGAGGCACCCCGGGTGTTCCGCGAACGATCGGCATCGGCCTTGCTGGCACATGTCGCGCACGCGGGGGCTCATGACCGAGAAGCTGTTTCATGCCGGCGCGAGCCTGCTCCTGCTCCTCGGGATCGCGGTGCTGTTCTCGACGAACCGACGAGCGATCCGGCCGAGGGTCGTGTTGGCCGCCCTGGCGCTGCAGGTGGCGCTGGGGACGCTCGTCCTGTTCGTTCCCTTCGGCAGGACGGCCCTGGCCTACGCCGCGAACCTCGTCCAGACCGTGCTCGGCTACGGCGACCGCGGAGTCGCTTTCCTGTTCGGAGGCCTCGTCGAGCCGCGCATGTTCGAGCTGTTCGGCGGCTCGGGATTCATCCTGGCCCTGCGCATCCTGCCGCCGATCCTCTACGTCTCGGCGCTGATCGCGCTCCTCTACCATTTCGGAGTGATGCAGGCCCTCGCCCGGGGGCTCGGCTCGCTGCTGCAGCGCGTCCTCGGGACATCGCCGATCGAGACCTTCTCGGCGGTGATCACCATCGTGATCGGGCAGAGCGAGATCGCCGTGGCCCTGCGGCCCTTCCTGATGCTGCTGACGGGGGCCGAGCTGTTCGCGATGATGTCGAGCGGCGCGGCCTCCACCGCCGGCGCGATCCTGGCGGGGTACGCGGCACTGGGCGTACCGATGACCTACCTGCTGGCCGCCAGCGTCATGGCGATCCCTGGCGGGCTCCTCTACGCCAAGATCCTGGTGCCGACGACCGAGCCGACCCGGGTCACCACGACCCGGGTGGAGTTCGGCGAGACGCGGGCCGCTAACCTGTTCGAGGCGGCCGCGGACGGCACCCAGAAGGGCCTCGTCGTGGCGGTCTCGGTGGGCGCGATGCTCATCGCCTTCGTCGGCCTGATCGCCCTGCTCAACGGGATCGTCGGATGGGCCGGCGGCCTGTTCGGCTTCCCTGCGGTGACCATCGAGGGGGTGCTCGGGGTCGCCCTGGCACCGCTGGCCTGGCTGATGGGCGTGCCCTGGGACCAGGCCCAGCTCGTGGGCGGCGCCATCGGCCAGAAGATCGTGTTCAACGAGTTCCTGGCCTATGCGCAGCTTTCGCCGACCTTAGCGGCCGGCAGCCTCGATCCACGCACCACCGCAATCCTGTGCTTCGCCTTGTGCGGTTTCGCCAACCTCGCCTCGATCGGCGTGCAGCTCGCCGGCATCGGAGCACTCGCGCCGGAGCGTCGGGGAGAAGTGGCGCGCTACGGCCTGCGCGCGATCCTGGCAGGCACGCTCTCGAACCTGACGAGCGCGACCATCGCCGGGTTGTTCATCGGGTTGTGAGGGATGGTCGATCGACGTTGGTCGCCTTGACGCCGGCTCGCGATGGCCCGGCTGTCGCGGTCGACATCTCGTGTCCGGGGCCGGCATCGCGGTGTCACTCCGCGATGCCGTTCTTGACGGATGACAAGCGCCTCACGCCGCCACAAGCCCACCCCCGAGCTGCACCGGCAGCTCGATATCCACGCCGAGCGTCGAGACTCCGCGGCCGCGCTCCAGACGGATCTGGACCTTGTCGTGCTCGACCGTGACGTGCTTGGCGATGACGGCGAGGATCTCCTCGCGCAGAATCAGGACCAGGTCCGAGCCACCGTTGCCGGCGCGCTCGTGGGCCAGGATCAGTTGCAGCCTGTCGCGGGCGACCCTGGCCGAAGGCCGGCGGTTGAACAGGTTGAAGACGTTGAACAGATTCATGCCGCCCTCCGCATCAGGAGTTTGTCGATGAAGGACTTCTTGTCGGAGGGAACCGACATCGGAACCGTCTCGCCGCTGAGCCGGCGCGCCGCATCGAGGTAGGCCCGTGCCGGGGCGCTCTGCGGATTGTTCATCGTGACCGGGCAACCGACGTTCGAGGCCCGCAGGACCTCCATGCTCTCGGGGATGATGGCGAGCAGCGGGATCGACAGGATCTCGAGCACGTCCTCGATCTTGAGCATGTCGCCGCGGTCGGCGCGGGCGGGGTCGTAGCGGCTGAGGATGAGGTGCTTCTCCATCTGCTCGCCGCGCTCGGCCTTGATGGTCTTCGAATCAAGCAACCCGATGATCCGATCGGAGTCGCGGACGGAGGACACTTCCGGGTTCGTCACGACGACGGCGAGGTCGGCGTGGCGCATGGCCAGCGTGGCCCCGCGCTCGATGCCGGCCGGCGAGTCGCAGATCACCCAGTCGAATTTTTCACGAAGCTCGTCCATGACGCGGGCGATGCCGGCATCGGTAAGCGCGTCCTTGTCGCGGGTCTGCGAGGCGGGCAGCAGCGACAGGTTCTCGAGCCGCTTGTCGCGGATGAGCGCCTGGTTGAGCTTGGCATCGCCGTTCACGACGTTGATGAGGTCGTACACGACGCGGCGCTCGGCCCCCATCACGAGATCGAGGTTGCGCAGGCCGACGTCGAAATCCACCACGGCGACGCTGGCGCCGCCCTGCGCGAGTGCCGCGCCAAGTGCGGCCGTCGTCGTCGTCTTGCCGACGCCGCCTTTGCCTGAAGTCACGACCAGAATTTTGGCCATTGGTGCTGTGTTCCTTATTCCAGCGATGCGATTTTGATGGCGCTGCCGTCGAGCCAGACCTGGGCGGAACGTCCGCGAAAGGCAGGGCCCATGTCCTCGGCCGTGCGGACGAGGCGGTCGATCCCGAGGAGTTCGGGCTCGAACTTGCGGCAGTAGATGCGGGCGCGAGGGTTGCGGGCCGCACCGGCGATGGCACGACCGCGCAAGGCGCCGTAGACGTGGATGGATCCTCCCGCGAGCACCTCGGCGCCCGAGGAGATCGAACCCATCACGGTGACGTCGCCGCCGCGATGGACGATGGACTGGCCCGACCGGACCGAGCCCTCGATGACGAGGGAGGGCGTCGCTGGCTCGAGACTGGGGGGCTCGGCCGGGATCTCGATTGTAGTGACGGGGCGCCCGGCCGCCAGCAGCGGCGGGAATTCGAGGCCGGCAAGATGAGGAAGCGCACCCTCGATGCCGAGGATGCGGACCCTGCGTTCGCCGAGGTCGGCCAGCAGCGTCTGCAGGCCGGACCGGTCCGGCGCCAACATGGCGACGTCGAGGATGACCGGCCGCCCATCGAACAGCGTCGGCGAGCGGTCGAGCGAGGCATCGAGGTCGGCGAACCACTCTGACAGCGGCGTCGCCGGCGACAGGATCAGTGCCTTGAAGGCGCGTCCCTGGATCTTCACGGAGCGGCGGTGGGTCACGATCTGGGTCACGGTCTCTCGCGATTCCTTACCAGACCATTGACGACCGCCATGGTTACCGGGTGGTTAACGCCGGCTCGCCAGCCGCGTGAGAACGCCACCGATTTGGGGGTAATCCGATCGCGCAAAGCCTCTCGGCGTGTCCCGCACGAGCTTCACTGGTCCGTCTAAGGCGCGGGAAGGATAGCGCCGCACGAGGACTTGACCGAGGCAGGGAGCCATGGCTTTTGAGCCGCGGCACCCCCCGACTCCGTAGCTCAGCTGGATAGAGCAGCCGCCTTCTAAGC
>NZ_CAXUJR010000046.1:7853-26438 GCF_964251405.1 uncultured Methylobacterium sp. | reverse complement strand
TGCGCGAGAGTCAGACCGAACCGAGACGCGCTGACAGACAGCGCCGGTAGAGCGTGCTGCGGCTGATCCCGAGACGGTGGGCCGCCTGCGAGACGTTGCCGCCGCTGGCCGCGAGCGCCGCGAGCATCGCGTCTCGGGCGATCGCGTCGAGATGGCCGGTGCCAGGCTGAGGCGCAGTGCGCCTCGCGGCTTTCAGGTCGGCCGGCAGGGCATCGACGGTCACGGTCTCGCCCGGCTCGGCGAGTGCGCGCAGGGCTCGTAGCGTGCCGACGAGCTGTCGGAAGTTGCCGGGCCATTCGCAGGCCGACAATGCCGCCTCGCAATCGGGCGAGAGGGTGACCTCGCTGCCTGCGAGGCTCCGCCAGATCGTCCGTACAAGGGCGAGGCGGTCGTCCAGCACCCGCAGGGGCGGCAGGGCGACCGTGTAGGTGGCGATGCGGAAATACAGGTCGGCGCGAAACGCCTGCCGCTCGACGAGTTCGGGCAGAGCACGATGGGTCGCGCAGATCAAGGCGACGTCGAGGGGCACGGGCCGGCTCGCACCCACCGGCACGACCTCGCGCTCCTGGAGCACGCGCAGCAGGCGCGATTGCAGGGTGAGCGGCATGTCGCCGATCTCGTCGAGGAAGAGCAGGCCGCCCTCGGCCTCGCGAAGGAGACCTTTGGCGCCAGCCTTCCGCGCGCCCGTGAAAGCCCCTGCCTCGTAGCCGAACAGTTCAGCCTCGATCAGGCTCTCGGGCAGGGCCGCGCAGTTCACGGCGACGAAGGGTCGGCTGCCGCGACGGCTGCGCGCGTGCGCGGCCCGGGCGAACACCTCCTTGCCCGTGCCGGTCTCACCCTGGACGAGGACCGAGACCCCGGCATCGATGAGGCGGACGGTCCGGTCGAGGTCCCGGCGCGTCTCCTCGGAGAGGACGATCTCGGGCGATCGAGCCTCAAGTGATTGAGACTTGAGTAACTGAAACTCGGGTGCCGGTACCGTTCGGTCCTGGCGCCGCGGCAAGTGTTGTGCCGGCTCCCTCGCGATGCGTGCATGGAAGGAGCGGCCGCTCCGGTCGCGCAGCGGCTTCGCCCCGATGCCGAGCCGGCTCCAGTCGGGGAAGAGCGCCGGGAGGGCGAGGCGGTCGAGGCTGTCCCAGCCGAGCCCGAGGAGGCGCAGCCCATGGCGGTTGGCCGCCACGAGGCGACGCTCGTCGAACACCAGCACGCCCTCGCGCGCTGTGCCGACGATGGAGGGATCGGGATGGAGGCGAAGGATCTCGCAGCCCGAGAAAGCCCCCTCGAAGGCCCTGTGCTCGATCCCATCCACGGCGAGCTGCAGCAAGCCAAGACTGTGCGAGAGATGCCGCGTGGCCGGGCCGGAGAGGTCGAGGACGCCCTTTACGGCACCGCGCGGGCCGAAGATCGGCATGGCGGCGCAGCTCAGGATGTGATGTCCCTCGAAATAGTGCTCCGCCCCCCGAACCTCGACGGGGCCGCGCTCGATGAGGGCCGCGCCGATGGCGTTCGTCCCCGTTGCCGCCTCGCACCAGGGCACGCCGGGGCGTAGGGCAACCTGCATGGCGCGCGCCGCGAAATCGGTGCTGCCGAGGCTGTCGAGGATGACCCCCTCGGGGTCCGCGAGGATGACGATGCTGCCATTGGCGGCCGCCTCGGCGTGGAGGGTCTCGACCTCCGGCCGGCAGATCCGGCGAAGATCACCGCTGCGCTCCACCGCCTGCCGCAGGGCATGATCGGGTATCGGCTCCACGGTCGGCCGACTGCTGCCGTCGAGGCCGGCCTCGGCACAGCGCAGCCAGGACCGAAGGATCGGCTCGGGCAGGTCATGACGGTCTTCCAGGGATTGCCGCCGAGCCGCCAGGAGAGTGTCCGTCGCCATCGCTTCTCGCCCGAAGGTCACCTGCTTGTCATGACGATCACCTGCCCGTCATGCAGCGTGTTGCAGGATGCGACACCTGTCGCAGGTGTCGCGGGCCGAGTCGAGCGGGAGCGTGCGACGAAGGATGAAAATGAAAGCCCCCCCTCGGCAGTTCGAGGGGTAAAACCCATTGAGCCGCGAGTTTTATCAATAACTTACCGCGATGCACAAGAATAGGCGGCGGGTCGTCGGCTCGTTTGGCACGGGCCCTGCCATGGGCTACAAGGTCTCAATAAATCAAAAGGAGGATTCGCCATGAACAAGCCAGAATTTCTGGGCTCCAGCCTGAAGTCGCCGTTCGCGGCCCGCTACGACAACTTCATCGGCGGCCAGTGGGTTGCGCCGGTGAACGGCCGCTATTTCGAGAACACCTCGCCGATCAACGGCCGCGTGATCTGCGAAGTCGCCCGCTCGGACGCCCAGGACGTCGATAAGGCCCTCGATGCCGCCCACGCCGCCAAGGAAGCCTGGGGCCGCACTTCCGCCGCCGAGCGCGCGCTGATCCTCAACCGGATCGCCGACCGGATGGAGGACAACCTCGACCTCATCGCGCGGGCCGAGACCTGGGACAACGGCAAGCCGATCCGCGAGACGACCCACGCCGATATCCCGCTGGCCATCGACCATTTCCGTTATTTCGCCGGCTGCGTGCGGGCGCAGGAAGGCTCGATCTCCGAGATCGACCACGACACGGTCGCCTACCACTTCCACGAGCCCCTCGGCGTCGTTGGGCAGATCATCCCGTGGAATTTCCCGATCCTGATGGCCGTCTGGAAACTGGCGCCGGCCCTGGCCGCCGGTAACTGCGTCGTCCTGAAGCCCGCCGAGCAGACGCCCGCCTCGATCCTCGTGGTGGCCGAACTGATCGCCGACCTTCTGCCGCCGGGCACCCTCAACATCGTCAACGGGTTCGGCCTCGAATGCGGCAAGCCGCTCGCCTCCTCGCCCCGCATCGCCAAGATCGCCTTCACCGGCGAGACGACGACGGGCCGCCTGATCATGCAATACGCCTCGCAGAACCTCATCCCGGTGACGCTGGAACTCGGCGGCAAGTCGCCGAACATCTTCTTTGCCGATGTCGCCAACGAGGACGACGACTTCTTCGACAAGGCGCTGGAGGGCTTCACGATGTTCGCCCTCAACCAGGGCGAGGTCTGCACCTGCCCGAGCCGGGCGCTGGTCCATGAGTCGATCTACGACCGCTTCATGGAGCGGGCGATCAGCCGCGTCGAGGCCATCGTCCAGGGCTCGCCGCTGGAAGCCTCGACGATGATCGGCGCGCAGGCCTCGAGCGAGCAGCTCGAGAAGATCCTGAGCTACATCGACATCGGCAAGCAGGAGGGCGCCAAGGTGCTCACCGGCGGCGAACGCAACACGCTGGAGGGCGAGTTCGCGGAGGGCTTCTACGTGAAGCCGACCGTGTTCCAGGGTCATAACCGGATGCGGATCTTCCAGGAGGAGATCTTCGGGCCGGTGCTCTCGGTGACGACCTTCAAGGACGATGCCGAGGCGCTCTCGATCGCCAACGATACCCTCTACGGCCTGGGCGCGGGCGTCTGGACCCGCGACGGCAGCCGCGCCTACCGCTTCGGCCGGGCGATCCAGGCCGGCCGCGTCTGGACCAACTGCTACCATGCCTACCCGGCCCACGCGGCCTTCGGCGGCTACAAGCAGTCCGGCATCGGCCGCGAGAACCACAAGATGATGCTCGACCACTACCAGCAGACCAAGAACATGCTGGTCAGCTACTCGGCCAAGAAGCTCGGCTTCTTCTAGGTCTGACACGGCTTAGCGAAGCGCCCCGGCCCACCAGCCGGGGCGTTTTCGTTTCAACGCGGACGACCTAAGTCCGAGCGATCAATCCATGCAGGAACCCACGCCCATGAGCGACGTCACCCTCAGCGATCCCACCACCGCCGACCAGGTCGGCGCCGACGGCACGCCGTTGCGCGTCACCGCGACCCCGGCCGCGCTCGATCTCATCGGTGAGCTGCGCGCCGAGCACGGCCCGGTGATGTTCCACCAGTCCGGGGGCTGCTGCGATGGCTCCTCGCCGATGTGCTACCCGGTCGGCGACTTCCTGACCGGCGACAGCGACGTTCATCTGGGCCAGGTCTCGGGCGCCGATTTCTGGATCAGCCGGCCTCAGTTCGAGGTCTGGAAGCACACCCACCTCATCCTCGACGTGGTGCGCGGCCGCGGCGGCATGTTCTCCCTGGAGAACGGGCGAGACAAGCGCTTCCTGATCCGCTCGCGGCTGTTCACGGCGGCCGAGAACACGGCGCTTGAGGGAGCGTGCCGGCTCTAGCCGGGCGTTACGTGGCGTCGTCGACCTCGGCGATCGACGCCGCCAGACCCCGATACCCCGTCGCCAGCACGTATAACTCGCTCGAATCCGCCCGGCTCGCATTCGGTTTGACGTGGCGCACGGCGCTGAAGTCGCGCTTGAGCTCGGCCAGCAGCGTGCCCTCGGTTCCTCCCTGGAAGACCTTGGCGAGGTAGGTGCCGCCCGGTGCCAGGATCTCGCGGGCGAACTCGGCCGCGGTCTCGGCGAGCCCGATGATGCGCAGATGGTCTGTCTGCTTGTGGCCGGTGGTGTTGGCGGCCATGTCGGACAGGACGAGGTCGGCCTTTCCGCCGAGCAGCTCGGTCAGCACCTCGGGCGCGGTCGGATCGAGGAAGTCGAGGGCGATGAACTCGACCCCCGCCATCGGCTCGATCTCCAGGAGGTCGATGCCGACGATGCGCCCCTCGGGTCCGACGATCTTGGCCGCCACCTGAGACCAGCCGCCGGGGGCGGCGCCGAGGTCGACGATCCTCTGACCCGGTTTCAGGATCTTGAAGCGCTCATCGATCTCGATGAGCTTGAAGGCCGCGCGCGAGCGATAGCCCTCGCGCTTGGCCCGGGCGACGTAGGGATCGTTGAGCTGGCGTTCCAGCCAGCGCTTCTGCGATGCGGTCCGGCCCCGCCCGGTCTTGACCCGCTGCTTGAGCTCGCCCCGCAAGCCTCCGCTGGCACCGCGCCGGTCGCTCACCGGTGGGACCCGCGGCGCCAGACGCCGTCCTCGCGCATCATGTTCATCAAAAGACCTTCGCGCAGGCCGCGGTCGGCGATGCGCAGGCGCTCGGCCGGGAAGGCGCGCCGGATCGCTTCCAGGATGGCGCATCCGGCGAGCACGAGGTCGGCCCGGTCGCGGCCGATGCAGGGATTGTCGGCGCGCTGGTCGAGGCGGGTGTCGAGGAGATCGTCGATGGCGTCCGAGACCTCGCCGCCGCTCATCCAGAGGCCATCGACCCGGCGGCGTTCGTAGCGGGCCAGGCGCAGGTGCATCGCCGCCAGCGTGGTGACCGTGCCGGAGGTGCCGAGCAGGTGGAAATGCCGGGCATTGGCGGCGGGCGCCGCCCGGATCGCGAACCGCGCGAGGAGCTCGGCGACCTCCTCGACCATGCCTTCGAACATCAGTCGCGTCACGTCGGCGGCACCATGGCGTTCAGCCAGGGTGACGACGCCGACCGGCAGGGAATCCCAGGCGCGGATCCGCAGGGTCGGGTCCGCGGACGGGTTGGTCGCCGCGCCGTCGAGCCAGGCGATCTCGGTGGAGCCGCCGCCGATGTCGAAGATGACGACCGATTCCGCGTAAGGATCGGCAAGCGCCGCGCAGCCGGTGACGGCGAGGTAGGCTTCGGTCTGCCGATCGACGATCTCGAGGTCGAGCCCGACCTCCTTCTGCACCCGTTCCACGAACTCGGCGCCGTTCACGGCGAGGCGGCAGGCTTCGGTGGCGATGATCTTGGCACGCCCGACCCCGCGGGCCTCCATCTTGGAGCGGCAGATCCGCAGGGCGTCCAGCGTCCGTACGATGGCCGCCTCGCTCAGGCGGTCCGACGTGCCGAGGCCCTCCCCGAGACGGACGATGCGCGAGAAGGCGTCGATGACCCGAAAACCGTGGGATGCCGCCTCGGCGACCAGAAGGCGGCAATTGTTGGTACCGAGGTCGAGCGCCGCATAGGCATTGCGACGGCCGAGGCGAACCGGGGCGGCAGCGCGAGAAACCACGTCGATCGGTCTCTGGCCGGCGGGCGGGGCCGGCAGGGTCGCCGCACTCTCTTCCCTCATCGGGGGGCCAGGTTCCTCGGTCGCGGCCCAGGGCGCATCGCCCGGCCATCATTCCCGACCGAAACTACAGGGCTTGAGTAGAACTGCAAAGACTTCCTGTCCGGGTGCGCCGCGTTGCACCGGACGGCCCGTACTCTGGGGAGGCGGTCCCGATCCCTAACCCTTGCTGCCTGCGCTCATGCGCGGAACCGGACGCAGGAGGCTCTTGACCTGCGAGAACGGACGCGGCCGGTTGATGACCTCGTCGAGACGCGACCACAGCGTTTTCGGGGAGAACGGCTTGGCGATGATCTCGTTGACGCCGATGGCGATCGCCCGGTCCACCACGTTGCGGCGCGGCTGGGCCAGCATCAGGATGATCGGCACCGTGGGCGAGGGCGAGGTCATCGGCGTCCGGGCAAGGCGGATGAATTCCTCGCCCGACAGGATCGCGAGATCCCAATCGATGATCGTGAGGTCTGGCTTGCTCTCGGCCAGCACGCCGAGCGCCTCGGCGCCGTCGGGCGCTTCGAGGACGCGCTTGATGCCGACGCGCATCAGCATGTCGCGCACGATTCGGCGGATATACAGGCTCTCGTCGACGACGAGGGCCGACAGGTCCGGGAATGATGGGGTTGCGATCATCGCTCGATCGTTCGGGCCTGACGCAATCCGCCGTCGCGTCAGTGCAGACCCTAGAGCAGCATCCTTTTCGCTTCGCTAAAGGAATCGCTGGAATTTCTGATACCAATTCCGATCAGCTTGACCGACCAGTCTGCGATGGACCGGCATGCGACAAAAAAATCGTGAGCGCCGCGGGAAAGTGACGGAACCGAAGGGCGTACGCCGAGATGCGTCTTGCGATTGCGGCAGCTTTCGGTCAGGACTAGGGCGTTATTCTTGGTTACCGCTGCCGGGAACAACGATTCTGTGTCGCGAGGGCCGTCTGGGACGGGGCGTGCGCAGTATCTGAAGACTAATGGACGGCGGACGGTTTTTGGCGAGCTTTCGATGGGACGTGGTCGTGATTTCAGGGGGCCGCAGAAGCGCGGCTTCGATGAGGGTGGAGCCGAGCCTCGGTGGCCGGATCAGGCTCCCCCGAGTGGTGGCTTCGGCGGCGGCTTCAGTGGCGGCGGTTTCGACCGCGGTCCGCCTCGTGCGGCGGCAGCCCCTTCAGGACCGGAGCGCGATGCGACGGTCAAGTGGTTCAACAAGGAGAAGGGCTTCGGTTTCGTCGAGCTGGCTGACGGCTCGGGCGATGCCTTCCTCCACATCCGCGCCGTCGAGGCTGCGGGCCATGCCGATCTCCTGCCGGGCACGCGCCTGACGGTTCACACTGCTCAGGGCCAGAAGGGTCCGCAGGTCACCGACGTCACCAGCGTCGACACATCCACGGCCGAGGCGGCTCCCCCGCCGCGTGAGGCTCGTCCCCCGCGTTCGGGCGGCTTCGGTGGTGGCGACCGTTACGGCAGCGCTGGTGGCGGAGGCGGCTATGGCGGCGGTGGCGACCGTTACGGGGCTCCTGCCGGCGGCGGTGGAGGCGGGCGTTTCGCCAGCGGTCCGTCCACCGAGATGAGCGGCACCGTGAAGTGGTACGATCCGGCGAAGGGCTTCGGCTTCGTCTCCGTGAACGATGGCGGCAAGGATGTGTTCGTGCATCGCTCCGCCCTGTCGCGGGCCGGGCTCGAATCGCTTGCCGAAGGCCAGCAGGTCGTGCTCGGCGTCGTCGAGGGCCAGAAGGGCCGCGAGGCCCAGAGCGTCCAGGTCGACGACTGATCCGGTTTGGACAGCGGGGTCGTTCCGCTGCCGTCACACTGATCCTCGATTGACGAGCGGCGGCCGAAGGGCCGCCGTTTGCCGTTCGAGAGCCTACATCGCCGGGGAATGCGAATGCGCAGCCTGTCCGTCGTGATCGTCGTTGTCACCGTATCGATGGGTGGGGCCGGAGCTGCCCGGTCCGAGGATTTCACCGGGTTCTACGCCGGCGTGAATGCCGGCTACGCCTTCGGCAAGGACAAGCGGGACAATGTCCCCGCGGAGGGCATCGCGTCGCTGGGACGAACCACTGCACCGAGCCTGCCGCCGAGTGCACTCAATGCGGTGCGGACGATGAAACTTCCGATGAAGGCCACGGAGACACCGCCGCTCCTTCGTTGATCCGGGACTTCACCAGCATCCCGAGGGCAACAAAAAAGGCCGCCCTTTCGGACGGCCCCTTCCGTTGCGACTTCGCCGGCTGACGATCAGCGCGAATAGAACTCGATGACGAGGTTCGGTTCCATCTGAACCGGATAGGGAACCTCGCCTAGACCCGGAACGCGGGCGACGCGTGCGGTCATCTTGGAGTGATCGACCTCGATGTAGTCGGGCACGTCACGCTCGGCGAGCTGGACCGCCACGACGACGATCTCGAGCTGCTTGGAGGATTCCTTCACCTCGATCACGTCGCCCGGCTTCACGAGATAGCTCGCGATGTTCACGCGCTGACCGTTGACCTTGATGTGACCGTGGTTGACGAACTGGCGCGCGGCGAACGGGGTCGGCACGAACTTGGCGCGGTAGACCACGGCGTCGAGGCGGCGCTCGAGCAGGCCGATCAGGTTCTCGCCCGAATCGCCACGCAGGCGGATCGCCTCGGCGTAGTAACGGCGGAACTGCTTCTCGGTGATGTTGGCGTAGTAGCCCTTGAGCTTCTGCTTGGCGCGCAGCTGCGTGCCGAAGTCGGACATCTTGCCCTTGCGGCGCTGGCCGTGCTGGCCCGGGCCGTATTCGCGGCGATTGACGGGGCTCTTGGGCCGGCCCCAGATGTTCTGGCCCATGCGGCGATCGAGCTTATGCTTCGCCTGAATGCGTTTTGACATCGCGGTTCCTCTCAGCAGCTGAGATGAGATGAGGAACGCGCCCTCCTCTTCCCTCGCGGCGCTTGGCCGGACCGGGACGACAGAGCGGGGTGTTGCCGCTCACGGGTGCGCTTGAAAACGTCACGGGGCCCCTCGCGGAGCCCCGTAACCAGCGCGTCCTTAGTTGAGAAGCCGGCTCTGGTCAATCTGTTCAGGCGGTGTCACGACCGAGCGGCATCGCTTCGACGACGACCTCGCGGATACCGCGCGTGGCAAGCGAGTGGCGCAGGGGCGTGCTCACCGCCTCACCACCGGTGAAGATCGCCCGAACTGGCATCCGCATCAAATCGGCCTCCTCCGGTGCCGGGCCGAGGAGCTGGAGCACCCGGCGGGCGATCGCGGGGGACGGATCGATCCAGGTCACCGGCCAGGGCGCCAGGCGCTCGAACCGCGCCAGGAGCAGCGGGTAATGGGTGCAGGCGAGGCAGACGACGTCGGTCCGACGTCCGTCGGGTGCCGTGACGAAGCAGCCGGCGATCTCGGCGGCCAGCGACGCGTCGTCGATCGCCTGGCCCGCGAGCTCGGCCTCGGCGAAGTTCGCGAGGTTCGGGGCTCCGACCAGCGTCACGTCGCAGGTGCCCGCGTAGGTGGCGATGAGATCGTGCGTGTAGGCGCGCGCCACGGTGCCGGGGGTGGCGAGCAGCGAGATCATTCCCGTGCGCGTCGCGGCGGCGGCAGGCTTGATCGGCGGCACCACGCCGACGAAGGGCATCGGGAAGCGCGCTCGCAGGGACGGCAGAACCAGGGTCGAAGCGGTGTTGCAGGCCACCACCACGAGGTCGGGGGCGTGGCGGGCGATCAGACGCCCCATCACGCAGAGCACCCGCGCCACGAGGATCGCTTCCGGCAGGCGGCCATACGGGAAGGCCGCGTCGTCGGCGGCGTAGACGTAGGCCGCATCGGGCCGCGCGTGGCGGACCTGCTCGAACACCGTGAGCCCACCGAGCCCCGAATCGAACACCAGGATCGTCGGCTCGGGTGTCGAGGCCGTCACCGCGGCGGATGTTGTCGTTCCGGCCATGAGATCGATCGGCATGAGGGTCTCGCGCGATACCCGATGACACATCAGTGTCGGCGCAAGAGGGTTAAGGACAGCTGACCACGGCAGGAAAAAGGCTCCCCTTCCTCATGGCATCGAGCCTCATGCACCGAGGGCGCGGCAACGCGGATGGCATTGCAACCGTTGCCGAATGGGCGCGGGCACATATGTCCATGCGGTCCGAGTACAGGGAGTCCCGACATGGCAGCCACGGCCGCACTTCGCGATGCGCAACAGGGCCGGGTTGCCTTCCCGCCGCCGAGCCTCGCGGCGCGGCCGATCGATCGCGCCGCCTGGATCGCTGCCTTCCGCCATGTCCGCGACGAGACCGAGCGCCGGGCTGCTCCTCTCTCCCCGGAAGACCAGCAGATCCAGTCGATGGCGGATGCCAGCCCGACGAAGTGGCACCGGGCGCATACGACCTGGTTCTTTGAGCAGTTCCTGCTCAGCGAGCACCTGCCGGGCTTCCGCGTCTATGACGAGCGGCTGCACTACCTGTTCAATTCCTACTATGTCGCCGCCGGCCCGCGGCAGCCGCGGATCATGCGCGGGCTGATCACGCGGCCGACCGGCGAGGAGGTCGCGGCCTACCGGGCCCATGTCGACGAGGCCGTGGAGACGCTGCTGGCGCAGGCGTCCGACGCGACGCTGGAGGCCCTGCTGCCGGTGGTCGAGATCGGCCTCTATCATGAGCAGCAGCACCAGGAACTGCTGATCACCGACATCCTTCACGCTTTCGCGCAGAACCCGCTTCAGCCGGCCTACGACGAGGCTTGGCGTTTTCCCGCGCCTGAAGCCGCGACCGGCACCGTCGACCTCGCAGGCGGCGTCACCCGGATCGGGCATGAGGGCGACGGCTTTTCCTTCGACAACGAGTCGCCCCGCCACGACGTCCTGATCCTGCCCTGCGCCGTCGACCGGGCGCTGGTGACGAACCGGCAATGGCAGGCCTTCATGGAGGATGGCGGCTATGACCGGCCTGAGCTCTGGCTCTCCGACGGCTTTATCGCAGCGCAGTCGGAAGGCTGGGAGGCGCCCGGCTATTGGCAGCGCGGCGTCGACGGCTGGTCCACCATGACTCTGGCCGGGCTCAAGGCCGTCGATCCCACCTTGCCCGTGACCCATGTCAGCTATTACGAGGCCGACGCTTATGCGCGCTGGGCCGTGCGCGACCTGCCCACCGAGTTCGAGTGGGAGGTAGCGGCCAGGGACGGCCGGCTCGCCGACGCCTTCGGCTCGGTCTGGCAATGGACCCGTAGCGCCTACACCGCCTATCCGGGCTACCGTCCGGTGTCCGGCGCGCTCGGCGAGTACAACGGCAAGTTCATGTCGAACCAGTTCGTCCTGCGTGGATCGTCGGTGGCGACGGCCGAGGGCCATGCCCGCATCGGCTATCGCAACTTCTTCTACCCCCATCAGCGTTGGCAGTTCACCGGGCTCCGGCTCGCCCATTACGGCGACTGATTCCAAACCGCCTCAGCGTTCCTTTCCGCGTTCTCTTGCCGCGTTCCTGGAGACGACCCCGTGACCATCAATCCCGTCTTCACGGATGCGAGCCCGCTCGCGCCGGTCCCGCCAGAGCAGCAATTCTTCACGGATGTCGTCAGCGGTCTATCGGCAGGCCAGAAATACCTGTCCGCGAAGTACTTCTACGATGCCGCCGGCTCAGACCTGTTCGAGGCGATCACCCGGCAACTGGAATACTATCCGACCCGGACCGAGCTCGGAATCCTCGACGCCGAAGGACCGGCGATCGCGGCGTCGCTGCCTCAGAGAGCCGACCTCGTGGAGTTCGGCAGCGGATCCACCGTCAAGGTCAGGCGCCTGTTGCGGCATCTGCCGGATCTCTCCGCCTACGTGCCGGTGGACGTCTCCGAGAGTTTCCTGCTCAGCGAGGCCGAGGCGCTCGTGAAGGATTTCCCTCGCATCGCCATCGAGCCCGTGGCCGCGGATTTCACCCGGCCCTTCACCCTGCCTGACAGCCTACATGGCGAAGCCGTCGCCGGGTTCTTTCCCGGTTCGACCATCGGTAATTTCGAGCCGCAACAGGCGACCCAGCTTCTTGCACATTTCGGTCGCGTGCTCGGGCGCGACGCCACTCTGATCGTCGGTGTCGACCTCGTGAAGGATGTCGGCATCCTGGAAGCGGCCTATGACGATGCGGCCGGCGTGACAGCCGCGTTCAACCTGAATCTTCTCACTCGCATCAACCGCGAACTCGACGGCGATTTCGCGCTCGAGGACTTCACCCACCGGGCTTTCTTCAACCCGCGCGCCTCGCGCATCGAGATGCATCTCGTCAGCATGAAGGCACAGACCGTCAGGGTCGCGGAACGGTCGTTCGCATTCGCGCAAGGCGAGTCGATCCATACCGAGAACAGCTACAAGTACACGGTCGCCGGCTTCCGCTCCTTGGCCGTCGAGGCCGGCTGGGAGCCCGGGTCGGTCTGGACGGATGCGGATAACCTGTTCTCGGTCCACGCCCTGAAGCGCCGTTGATCGGCCGCCGCGGCGCGCCGTCAGGGTGCGTCAGGTCCGCTTCTCCATCATCTGCTTGACCTGCATGAGCTGGTCCCAAACCGTTCCCGGCGTGGTTCCGAGGAAGTCGAAGCCGGCGTTGATGCCCCAGAAGATGCCGTACAGGATGAACGGCACGACGATCCAGCCCAGGATCTCCTCGAAGCGGTGCCGTTGGCGCCGCCTGCGCCAGCGTTTCTCTCTGGCCGTCGGCTTCGGGGCGGCTGCCGGGGTCGAGACGGGCGTGAGGGGACCCTCATGCAAGTCGCTCATCCGGTTTCCCCCTGTTCCAGACGCCGAGGCGACGCCCGATGCGTCGCGAATGGATGCGCCCGCCTGACGGGCGCATCCCGGCGCTTGCTAAAGGCCGCCGGCGGAGAAGTCGACTGAGTCGACGGCTACGCCTTGACGAGGGGCACCTTCGGCACCGTGCGCACGCTGCTCGGCCCGCTCCCCTTGTCGTCCTTCTTGTCGTCCTTCTTGCGGACGACGGCACGTGACTTCACGCGCTTGTGCCGCTTGGCGGCGTTGGCCACGTCTTTCTCGGGCTTCGGAGTCACCGGACCGGCCGGGAACTCGAACCCGAGCCCTTCCTTCTCCCCCTCGTCCGGCACCTTCACGATGACCCGGACGGCACCGCCATCCTTAAGACGCCCGAACAGGACCTCGTCGGCGAGCGGCGTCTTGATCGTGGATTGGATCAGCCGTGCCATCGGGCGGGCACCCATGGCATCGTCGTAGCCATGCTCCACCAGCCACTCGCGGGCCTCGTCAGACAGTTCGATGGTGACGTTGCGGTCGGCGAGCTGTGCCTCGAGCTGGAGGACGAACTTGTCCACCACCTTGGCCACGACCTCCTTCGGCAGGTGACCGAAGGAGATGATCGCGTCGAGCCGGTTGCGGAATTCCGGAGCGAACAGCTTGTTGATCGCCTCGACGTCGTCGCCGGTGCGCTTCGACTGCGTGAAGCCGTAGGCCGAGCGCGCCATGTCGGCGGCCCCGGCATTGGACGTCATGATGATGATGACGTTGCGGAAATCGACCTGCTTGCCGTTGTGGTCAGTGAGCTTGCCGTGGTCCATCACCTGCAACAGGATGTTGAACAGGTCCGGGTGGGCCTTCTCGATCTCGTCGAGCAGCAGCACGCAGTGCGGGTGTTGGTCGATGCCGTCGGTGAGCAGGCCGCCCTGATCGAAGCCGACATAGCCGGGAGGTGCGCCGATGAGACGGCTCACGGTGTGCCGCTCCATGTATTCCGACATGTCGAAGCGGATCATCTCGACACCCAGGGAGGCGGCGAGCTGCTTGGCGGCTTCGGTCTTGCCGACCCCGGTGGGACCCGCGAACAGATAAGATCCGATCGGCTTGTCCGGATCGCGCAAGCCCGCCCGTGCCAGCTTGATGGCCGAGGTCAGCGCCTCGATGGCATTGGACTGGCCGTAGACGACGCGCCCGAGGTTCTCGGTGAGGTTCTTAAGCACCACCGCGTCGTCCTTCGACACGGTCTTTGGGGGGATGCGGGCCATCGTGGCGATGGTCGCCTCGATCTCCTTGACGCCGATCACGCGCTTGCGGCGCCCCTCCGGCAACAGCATCTGCGATGCGCCGGTCTCGTCGATGACGTCGATAGCTTTGTCCGGCAGCTTGCGATCGTTGATGTAGCGCGCCGACAGTTCCACCGCTGCCTTCACCGCCTCGGTGGTGTATTTGAGCTTGTGGAACTCCTCGAAGTACGGCTTGAGGCCCTTCACGATCTCGATCGCATCCGGGATCGAGGGCTCCTTGACGTCGATCTTCTGGAAACGGCGCACCAGGGCGCGGTCCTTCTCGAAGTACTGGCGGTACTCCTTGTAGGTGGTCGAGCCGATGCACCGCAGCGAGCCGTTGGCCAGAGCGGGCTTCAGGAGGTTCGAGGCATCCATCGCGCCGCCCGACGTGGCGCCGGCGCCGATGACGGTGTGGATCTCGTCGATGAAGAGCACCGCGTTCGGGTGCGCCTCGATCTCCTTCATCACCTGCTTCAACCGCTCCTCGAAGTCGCCGCGATAGCGGGTGCCGGCCAGAAGCGTGCCCATATCGAGGGAGAATACGGTAGCGTCGACGAGCACCTCCGGCACTTCGCCATGGATGATCTTGCGGGCGAGCCCTTCGGCGATCGCCGTCTTGCCGACGCCGGGGTCGCCCACCAGCAGCGGGTTGTTCTTCTGGCGTCGGCACAGGATCTGGATCGTGCGCTGGACCTCGGTCTCGCGACCGATCAGCGGGTCGATCTTGCCGTCGCGCGCCTTCTTGTTGAGGTTCACGCAGTAGGCATCGAGGGCGTCGCCCTTCTTCTTCGTGCGCTCGCCCTCCTCGCCGCTCGGACGCTCGGCCGGGCTCTCCTCCTCGGCGCCCCGTACGGGCTTCGGCTCGGAGGCTCCGGGGCGCTTGGCGATGCCGTGGCTGATGTAGTTGACCGCGTCGTAGCGGGTCATGTCCTGCTCCTGCAGGAAGTAGGCGGCATGGCTCTCGCGCTCGGCGAAGATCGCCACGAGCACGTTGGCGCCCGTCACCTCCTCGCGGCCCGAGGACTGCACGTGGATGACCGCGCGCTGGATGACGCGCTGGAAACCCGCGGTCGGCTTGGCGTCCTGGCGTCCGTCGCCGATCAGGTTCGAAAGTTCGGTATCGACGTACTCGACGAGGCTGCGCTTGAGCGTGTCCACCTCGACATTGCAGGCCCGCATGACCGCCGCCGCATCCTGGTCGTCGACCAGGGCGAGCAGGAGATGTTCCAGCGTCGCATATTCGTGCCGGCGCTCGCCGGCGAGCGCCAGGGCGCGGTGGAGAGCTTGTTCTAGGCTGCGAGAGAAGCTGGGCAAAGCGGGGCCTCTGAGTGGGGTGCCTATTTCTTTTCCATGACGCACTGGAGAGGATGTTGATGTTTGCGCGCGAAGTCCATGACCTGCGTCACCTTGGTCTCGGCGACTTCGTAGGTAAACACCCCGCATTCGCCCACGCCATTGTGATGCACGTGCATCATGATCTGGTACGCGTCTTCCTGGGATTTGTTGAAGAATTTTTCGACCACGTGCACGACGAATTCCATCGGCGTGTAGTCGTCGTTCAGGAGGAGCACCCGGTAGAGGCTCGGCCGCTTCGTCCGCGTCTTGGTGCGAGTGATGATCGCGGTGCCCGAGCGGCCGTCATCGCCTCCGTTTGGCCCGCGCGGGTCGGATGCGTGGACAGGCGTGGCGCCGCGGTGGGCCGAGGGACGACGCATCGTCGCCCCGTCCTGGATCAGGACGTGAAACATCTGAATCGAATCGACCCCGTCTTGCGGCATGCTGCTCGTGAAGCTGCTGGTCCGCGGGGCGCGCCGGCGAGGCGCGCTCGCATCGACGTCAATCTATAGAGCGTTGGCGGGCTGCGCCAGTCGGCTGCGCGCACTTGTCCTGACCTTCGGCCCTGCCGCAGGTCGTCGACGGAGAGGACCATCCCGTCGAGGCCGGGAGGTTGCGAGGGAGCGACGGGCTCCCTCGCATGATGCGTGATCCGTCACCGCAAGGGCGTGACGTCAGGCGGCAACGGGCAGCTTGCCGGGCATCATGCCGTCGATGGGCTTGCCGATCTCCTTGCCGATCTCCGTGGCAAACCCTGTGTAGAGCTCGGTCATGACCTTGGCTTGGGCCATCAGGCGCTCGTAGGAGCCCTTCAGGTACGCGGTCTGGATCTCCATGGCGGCCTGGGGCGTCGATGCCTTGGCCAGGGCTTGCATCGTCGAGCTTCCATGGCTGATCGACTGCTTGGCGAAATCGGCCCACTCGATGCCCATGGTCTGGGCCGTCTTCGAGAGGGTGCCGACGCTCTTCAGCATCATGTCCATGCCACCCTGGCCCATGTCCCGGACCTTGTCGAAGGCGGCTTTGTCGAAGGGTTTCGTCATCATGGATTTGCCGCGCCCCATCGGGCACGCCTCCTGGAAAGAGGGGTCAGACGTACCGGCCACGATCCTGCATCGACCGCGCGGCGACGGTAGTATGTGCAATGCACCATTGTCGATCAAGATCGATGTTGCATTGCACCATAAGCCGATAATCCGCTGCGCTGCATTAACCCGCCCGTAACCGCATCCTCCTAGCCTGATTGACAGATGTTGCGGGGTTACGGCGGCCCGTCCGCCAGCCTCGCGAAAGGGTTGCGTTGCCGGTCGGCCCAGTGCCGTTCCGGCCGAGGGCAGAGTGTCGTGATGCGTAGCGTTCGAAGCCCGGCTCAGCCGTCGCGGACCTTGCCGGCCCTGTTGGCCGCCACCGCCCTGATCGCCGCCACCACCGTATCGGCCGAGGCCCGCCGCGGCCGGCACCATCGCCCGTCCGGCGGCTACAACCCGCCCTACGCCGCCATGGTGGTCGACGTGAAGACGGGGCGCACCCTGCACGCCGTCAACGAGGACGCGCTGCGCCATCCGGCCTCGATCACCAAGGTGATGACCCTCTACATGCTGTTCGAGCAGCTCGAGCGCGGCCGCTACACCCTGGAATCGCCGCTGACGGTCTCGGCCTATGCGGCGGCGCGGTCGCCATCGAAGCTCGGCTTCCGCCCCGGCGCCACCATCGACGTCGAGGACGCGATCAAAGCGATCGTGACGAAATCGGCCAACGACGTCGCCTGCGCCATCGGCGAGAACATCGCCGGCTCGGAGGGCCGTTTCGCCGACCTCATGACTCGCAAGGCCCGGTCGCTCGGCATGTCCCGGACGAACTTCGTCAACGCCTCGGGCCTTCCGGATTCAGACCAGATCACCACGGCGCGCGACCTCGCGATCCTCGCCCGTGCGATCCAGGACAGGTTCCCGCGCTATTACCGCTACTTCCAGACACGGTCCTTCGCCTTCCACGGCCGGACCATCGGCAACCACAACCGTCTCCTCGGCACCGTCGAGGGAGTCGACGGCATCAAGACCGGCTACACCCGCGATTCCGGCTTCAACCTGATGACGGCGGCGCGACTCGACGACCGCCAGATCGTGGCGATCGTCCTCGGCGGCAAGTCGGGGGCGAGCCGCGACCGGATCATGGCCGATCTCGTCCGTTCCAGCCTGCCGCGGGCCTATGCCGGCAACCGTCAGACTCCCGCCATCGTCGAGGTCGCCGAGCGCGCCCGCCCCGCGGTGATCGCCGACGCCGACTCGCGCACCCGCACGCAAATCGCGACCGCCGACGACGAGGACGTGGTGACGACGGCCTCGACGAACGGCGGACAGCCGCTCGACATCATGCCGTCCCGCACCACGACGCCGGGAAGCGCCTTCGGGAAGCCACGCACCGTCCCGGGCAACGCCCAAGCCTATGCCCAGGCGGTCGGCCAACCGACCTTCCCGGGCTCGGGCAAGGTCGAGGCCCGCCTCGCCTCCGTCGACGCACCGTCCCGCTCCGAGGGCAGGTCGGAGATCCGATCGCCTGCCCTGCCACGGATCACGCCCACGGCGTGGGTCATCCAGCTCGGCGCCATGGACGACGAGGACAAGGCGAAGTCGATGCTGAGCGCCGCGCGCTCTCGCGCCGGCGGCGCACTGGCCAAGGCGGCGCCCTACACCGTCAAGGTCGAGCATGCCGGCGCCACGCTGTATCGGGCCCGGTTCTCGGGCTTCGCCGAGCAGGACGCTGCCCAGGACGCCTGCAACGCCCTGAAGCGCAACGGCTTCAACTGTTTCGCCACCCGCAGCTGATCCCGGCGGCGCCGATCGTTCGGCAGCGCCCGGATCGTCATTTTACGAGTTCCGTGCGGACGCGACGAGCGCCCGTGCGTGCGATGCGACGTCTTCGTTTTGTCCCCTGGCAACGCGCGTGGAGTTTCAGCGATGTCGGTTCGTCAGCCTGTCCCGGGCCGCGTTGATGCGCGCCGCACCCTCGACGGTTCCGCCCTGGTCGGGGTGAGACCGCTTCATCAGCGCCCGGTGGGCGGCCCGGATCTCCTCCAGGGTCGCCCCGCGCTCAAGCCCCAGGATCTGATAGGCCTCCTCCTGCGTCATCGCCCCTGGGTCAGGCGGGCGGCCCGGCCGCGCGTCGCGATCGCGCTCAGCGTCTATACGCCAGCCGGCGTGCCGGCCGTCGAGATACGCCTCTAGGAGCCGGGC
>NZ_CAXUJR010000046.1:0-7753 GCF_964251405.1 uncultured Methylobacterium sp. | reverse complement strand
GCGCCGTATGCCAGCCAGCGCGTCACAACCTTGGCGCGCCGTTCCGGGGCGAGGCGCAGGATGCTCCCCCCCCACCACCAGAGGGCGAGCAGGCTGACGGCACCGAGCAGCAGGGTCATGGATGGTGCTGCCTCATTCCGGGCCGTCGGTCCCGATGCCGCGATCGCCGGGCACCGCGTGACATCGCCGATCTCGCCTCACGCATGTCGCCGAAGGCCGCCTGCGCGGCAATCCCTGACGTGGAGGATGACTGTCAGAGCCGTGCCTGGGCGATATCGGCCGTCGTCACACGGACGCGCCGGGTGCGACCGTCGCGGGTGATGACGAGTTCGATCGAGGCATCGAGGCCCGCGGCTTCGAGGGCGGCGGTGAGGTCGGCGAGACGGTTGACCGGGCGCCCGCCGGCTCCCACCACGACGTCGCCGATCTCGCCGGTCTGCATGTCGACCCCGCGCAGCCCCGCCGCGGCCGCCGGAGAGCCCGGCAGGACGCGCACGATCACCACGCCATCGATGCCCAGCCGCGCCGCCGTCGCTTCCTGGCCTGCGATGATGCCGATGCCGGGATTGCGGGTGCGGCCGTTCTTGATCAGCTCCGGAACGACGCGGTTGACCACGTCGACCGGGATGGCAAACCCGATGCCGGCGCTGGCGCCCGACGGCGAGAAGATCGCGGTGTTCACCCCGATGAGCCGTCCCGCGGAATCGAGGAGCGGGCCGCCGGAATTGCCCGGATTGATCGCCGCGTCGGTCTGGATCACGCCGGAGAGCTCGCGCCCTTCGCCCGTCGGCAGCCGGCGCTGAAGCGCGCTGACGACGCCCGTCGTCAGGGTGTGGTCGAGTCCGAAGGGATTGCCGATGGCGAAGGTCGCCTGTCCGACCTTCAGGTCTGCCGAGGTCCCGACGGCCAGGGACGGCGGCACGGCGGCGCTGCGGCCGAGGCGCAGCACCACGAGGTCGTAGTTCGGCGCCGTGCCGACAACGCTCGCCGGCACCACATCGCCGGAGGACAGCCGGACCGAGATCGAGCCGCCGCGTTGCGTCGCGCCGGCCACGACGTGGTTGTTGGTGACGACGTGACCGGCCGCGTCCCAGACGAAGCCGGTGCCGGTCTGCTGGCCGTTGCCCTGGCCTTCCCCCTCCCGCGGATCGGGTTCCATCAGGGCTCGTCCCTGGGCTGCCGATTGCGCGAAGACGTGAACCACGGACGGACTCGAGCGCGCGAACAATTCGACGGTCGACGTTTCTGATGGCGCGAGTTCGCCACGGGCCACGACGGCACGGGGCCCATCCGCCGTGTACAGGAACGCGGTGACGTAGGGCTGCAGCACGAACAGGGCGAGCAGGACGATCGCCGCCGTCCAGACCACCCGCGCGAACCGATCCGGCACCCGACAACTCCCTGGACACGATCGCCCTGTGGCCGTGTTGCCACGCTCCGTTAACTGGTCGTTCACCGCGATTCCTTCAACTAGGGGATGGCTTTGGATCTGCCTCCGTGCGCGTGCGCACCGTTTGCCGGAGACATTCCAGGTAACGAAATGGACACGGCTTCTGATCATTCTTGGATCAGACGAAAGAGGAGTGTTCCGGGGCGGCGGTTTCGAACGTCATGGCGAATTCATGATGAACGAAATCAGGGATGAAGCGACGAAACGGTGGCGATCATGGCAGATCGGCCCGAATTGATCGCGAAATCGCCTCACAGATGCTTCCATCCCCCTCGATACAAGCCTCGCGACGCCGGGGCTGATCGTTCACAGAACCCGGCCGGCCCGTAGTGGCCCGTCACAGCAAACAAGGACCCACGACCATGGAAACCGAAGCCCTCGAACGCCCGGCGGACCTGACGATCTGGCGCACTGCGCCGGCCGCCTCGCCCGTCGCGCAGCCGGCTCGCTTCGACACTCTGCGCGAGGCCATCGAGGCCGCCGCCGGCGCTCTCGCCGACCCGGCCAAGCAGCCCTGGATCATCACCGAGGAGGGCGAGATCCTCTCTCCGAACTGGATCCGCACCTACCTGAACTGACGTCCGGCCCCCGCTGCCGACCTGACGGTGCGCGCTGACCCGCGCACCTGGACGAACGACCCAGCCGCCGCGCTCGCGAACTGTCCCGGCGCGATAGCCGGATCGGTTCGAGCTCTGGGCGGCGATCGTATGATCAATCGATGCTTTTCGCGATTGCCAAAGCGGTCCGCCGCGGGGCTCTTCCACCGGCGTCGGTCGTTCGAGCGCCTTGTCGATCAGGCGATGATGTCGACGACCTGACCCTGCCCTTCCGGTGCGGCGGCTCTCTGCGTCTCGACGCTCTGCTGAACCAGATCCGCCACGGCCTTCTCGCTGTCGGCCTGCTGACGCAGGGCGGCGGTCTGAAACGACCCGCGGAGGGACGACGCCTGGCTCGTGGCGACGGACCTTGCGAGGTCGGCGACGGAATCGCTCATTGGGGCGGTCTCCTCGGTGCCGCGCCACCCTAACGCCGGACACCTTGCCCATTGCTCAACGCGATCGGGAGACGTGTATGCATTTTTGCGGCGGCGCCAGCGTCGCGGTCTTGGGATCCTGGGTTGGCTTTTTTCTTGATCAGCCTTTGGAAGGCCGTTCGCCCATTCGCAATGGCGGCAGGTCCGTTAGAGAATGACCCGAAAGATAGTTTGTATCGCCAGTGACCACGGTCCATCACCAGTTTGCTCACTCCACCGATCTTCACCGACGACGATGCGACCGTCCAACGCGTCCGACGCGAGCTCGCCCGGCTTGAGGCTTTGGCCTACCGCAGACGGGTCCGGGCCTGGATCGCGCGCGGTGCGAGAGGGTTGGCAGGTGCCGGTGGAAGTTTTGCCCTTCTGGTTAAGCTGAAGGTCGCCGGTTCAATCGGCGGCAAGATCATCATAGCGGCACTCATTGGCCTCGGACTGGCCTTGCCGGTGGTGGCTCTCGCCGTTCTCGTCATCCTCTTCCTCTTGTTGGCGCTGGTCGAATGCGATCCCGGCGGTAGCTGTGACTGGCCTTGCGATTGCCGCGAACGCAACGCCAGGCGCGACCGGCTCAAGGGGATGATCGACGAGCGCGTGAGCTGGCTCGCGCGCCGCGACGGCCCGGCTCCACGCGTCACGCCCGAGAGGGCGCGTGCACGTAAGCATCGGCGTTGATGGGAGTAGCCCGCCGACCTCCCTTGCTTATAATGCCGCGCACCAAGCCGAGGCACGAGCACGCATCCATGACGTCCCGCATCCCCGATTTCGCGACGCTCGCTTATGCGGCGGATGCCGTGCAGGCGCCGCCTCCGCCGGTGGGCGAGCCCTGGATGACGCCCGAAGGCATCCCGGTGAAGGGCCATTACGGGCCGTCGGATCGCGAGGAAATTGCCTTCCTCCACACCTATCCGGGCGTCGCGCCGTATCTGCGCGGCCCTTACCCGACCATGTACGTCACGCAGCCCTGGACGATCAGGCAATATGCTGGTTTCTCCACGGCGGAGGACTCGAACGCCTTCTACCGGCGCAACCTCGCGGCGGGGCAGAAGGGCCTCTCGGTCGCCTTCGACCTCGCGACCCACCGCGGCTACGATTCCGACCACCCGCGCGTGTCGGGCGACGTCGGCATGGCGGGCGTGGCGATCGACTCGATCTACGACATGCGCACGCTGTTCTCGGGGATTCCCCTCGACGAGATGACCGTGTCGATGACGATGAACGGCGCCGTGCTGCCGATCCTCGCCCTCTACATCGTGGCCGCCGAGGAGCAGGGCGTGCCGGCGAGCAAACTCGCGGGCACGATCCAGAACGACATCCTCAAGGAGTTCATGGTCCGCAACACCTACATCTACCCGCCGAAGGGCTCGATGCGGATCATCGGCGACATCTTCGCCTACACCTCGGCCCACATGCCGAAGTTCAATTCGATCTCGATCTCCGGCTACCACATGCAGGAAGCCGGGGCGACGCAGGACCTGGAGCTCGCCTACACGCTGGCCGACGGCGTCGAGTACATCAAGGCGGGCCTCGGCGCGGGTCTGACCATCGATCAGTTCGCGCCACGCCTGTCGTTCTTCTGGGCGATCGGCATGAACTTCTTCATGGAGATCGCCAAGATGCGGGCCGCGCGCCTGATCTGGGCGGGTCTCGTCAAGGAGTTCGACCCGAAATCCGACAAGTCGCTGCCGCTGCGGACGCATTCGCAGACCAGCGGCTGGTCGCTGACCGCGCAAGACGTGTTCAACAACGTCACCCGGACCTGCATCGAGGCGATGGCAGCCACACAGGGCGGCACCCAGTCGCTCCACACCAACGCACTCGACGAAGCCCTGGCGCTGCCGACCGACTTCTCCGCCCGGATCGCCCGCAACACGCAGCTCTTCCTCCAGCAGGAATCCGGCACCACCCGGATCGTCGATCCGTGGGGCGGCTCCTACTATGTCGAGAAGCTGACCCAGGACATCGCGGCCCGCGCCTGGGAGCACATCCGCGAGGTCAACGAGCTCGGCGGCATGGCCAAAGCGATCGAGGCCGGCATCCCGAAGCTGCGCATCGAGGAGGCCGCTGCCCGCGCCCAGGCGCGGATCGATTCCGGTCGACAGACCATCGTGGGCGTCAACAAGTTCAAGCCGGACGGCGACCGTGCCATCGAGCTCCTGCGGGTCGACAACGGCAACGTTCGCACCCTTCAGATCGACAAGCTCAAGCGCCTGCGTGCCGAGCGCAACCAGGCAGACGTCGATGCGGCGCTCGCCGCTCTGACCAAGGCCGCCGAGGGCACGGGCAACCTGCTCGAACTCGCGGTCCAGGCGGGCCGCGCCAAGGCCACGGTCGGCGAGATTTCCGAAGCGCTGGAGCGGGCCTGGGGCCGGCACCGGGCCGAGATCCGCTCGATCTCGGGCGTCTACAAGCGGGAGGTGGGTGGCATGTCGCCGGTGGTCGAGACGGTGCGGGAGCTGGTCGAGGCCTTCGAGGAGGCCGATGGGCGCCGCCCGCGCATCCTCGTCGCCAAGATGGGGCAGGACGGGCACGACCGCGGCCAGAAGGTGATCGCCTCGGCCTTCGCCGATCTCGGATTCGACGTCGATATCGGTCCGCTCTTCGCGACGCCGGCCGAGGCCGCGCGGCAGGCGGTGGAGAACGACGTCCACATCGTCGGCGTGTCCTCCCTCGCCGCCGGGCACCTGACCCTGGTGCCCGAACTCAAGGCGGCCCTCGACGAGGCCGGCCGGGGCGACGTGATGATCGTGATCGGCGGCGTCATCCCGCCAGGCGACTACGCAGCCCTGCACGCCGCCGGAGCCTCGGCGATCTTCCCGCCTGGCACGGTCATTGCCGATGCGGCGATCAAGCTCCTGGGCGAGTTGAACGAGCGCCTGGGCTATGGCACCCGTCAGGCAGCCGAATAGATGCCTTTCCTCTGAAGGATCCCCGAATGCCCCACGCCGTCCAGGACCAGATCCTTCCGGTCATTCTCTGCGGCGGTTCTGGGACGCGGCTGTGGCCCGCCTCCCGCGAGAGCATGCCCAAGCAGTTCACCGCCCTGGTGAAGCCGGACAGCTCGACATTCCAGGAGACGGCGTTGCGGGTCGCCGACGCGGCGAGCTTCGGACGCGCCACGGTGATCACCGCCAGCGACGCCCGCTTCATCGTCGCCGAGCAACTCGCCGAGGTCGGGGTCGCCGCCGACATCCTGCTCGAACCCGAGCGGCGCGATTCCGCTGCGGCGGTGGCGGTGGCCGCTCTCCATGCGGCCCGGACCGCCCCCGAGGCGGTGGTCCTGATCATGGCCGCCGACCACGTCATTTCCGATACGGCCGCCTTTGTGGCCGCGGCGGCGCGGGCGGCCGCGGGCGCCCGCGCCGGCCACATCATGACCCTCGGCATCGAGCCGACGCGGCCGGCCACCGATTACGGCTATATCCGCCGTGGCAGGCCGATCGAGGGAGTGGCCGGGGCCTGCGCCGTCGAGCGCTTCGTGGAGAAGCCGGACGCTGCCGGCGCCGAGGCACTGATTGTCGAGGGCGCCCTGTGGAACTCGGGCTACTTCCTGTTCCGCGCCGACGTGATGATCGAGGAACTGCGCCGCTACCAGCCGGACATCCTCGAAGCGGCCGAGGCCGCGCTCGACGGGGCGGCACGCGACCTCGATTTCGTGCGCCTCGATCCCGCCGCCTTCGCCCGGGCACCCAAGACATCCATCGATTACGCGGTCATGGAGCGCACCTCCCGGGCCGGCGTGCTGCCGGTCTCCTTCCCCTGGTCGGACGTCGGCACCTGGGACGCGGTCTGGGCCGTGCTCGACAAGGACGGCGCCGGCAATGCGGTGCGCGGGCGGGTCGAGTTACTTCATACGAGCGGCAGCCTCGTCCATAGCGAGGGGGAGCACCTGACCACGGTGGTAGGCCTCGACGACGTCGTGGTGGTGACGACACCGGACGCCGTGCTGGTGACCTCCAAGGCCCGCTCGGGCGAGGTCAAAGAGCTCGTCGCGATGCTGCGGACCAAGGCGCATCCGGAGGCCGACGCACATCGGCGGATGTACCGGCCCTGGGGCTGGTACCAGCGCATCGATATCGGCGAGCGCTTCCAGGTGAAGCGCATCATGGTGATGCCCGGCGGCCGGCTGTCGCTGCAGAAGCACTTCCACCGGGCCGAGCATTGGGTCGTGGTGCGCGGCACCGCCGAGGTCACTCTGAACGAGACGGTCTCGCTGGTTCACGAGAACGAGGCCATCTACCTGCCGATCGGCTCGATGCACCGCCTCACCAACCCCGGCAAGATCCCGCTCGAACTGATCGAGGTCCAGGTCGGCAGCTACACGGGCGAGGACGACATCATCCGCGTGGAGGACATCTACGGACGGTAGGGCCCGGTCAGGCCGCGGCGGAGGAGCGCTCCGCCCGCCCGCGGTAGGACAAAGCCTCTGCCAGATGGATGCGACGGACCCTCGCCTCCCCGTCGAGATCGGCGAGCGTCCGTGCCACCCGCAGCACCCTGTGGAAGCCGCGCGCCGACAGTCGCATGGCGTCGGCCGCGTCGCGGATAAGCGCGGCGCCCTCGGCATCGGGCGCCGCGACGTCCTCGATCAGCGTCGCAGGACAGGTGGCGTTGGTATGACCCCAGTGAGACCGCGGGCGGCGAACCGCTCGGTCTGAAGCGTGCGGGCGGCGGCGACCCGCGCCGCGCATTCGGCGGAGCCTTCGGACGGCGGCGGCAGGATCAGATCCGCGGCCGTGACGGCGCCGACCTCGATGCGCAGGTCGATCCGGTCGAGGAGCGGCCCGGAGATCCGGGCGCCGTATTGCGCGACGCAGCGCTCGTTGGGTCCGCGCCGACAGGCAAAACCGGGCTCCAGCGCCTGGCCGCACCGGCAGGGATTCATCGCCGCGACGAGCTGGAAGCGAGCCGGGTAGGTGACGCGGTGGTTGGCCCTGGCGATCATGACTTCGCCGGTCTCCATCGGCTGGCGTAGGGAATCGAGCACTTGCGCTGTGAATTCCGGCAGTTCGTCGAGGAACAGCACTCCGCCATGCGCCAGGGAGGCCTCGCCGGGGCGGGCATTGATGCCGCCGCCGACGAGTGCCGCCATGGAGGCCGAATGATGCGGCTGCCGGAACGGCCTGCGGTTGGGACAAGGCCCCGCCTTTCAGCTCGCCGGCCACCGACTGGATCATCGAGACTTCGAGGAGTTCGCGCGGGCCGAGCGGCGGCAGGATCGAAGGCAACCGCGCCGCCAGCATCGACTTGCCGGCTCCCGGAGGACCGTTCATGAG
>NZ_CAXUJR010000045.1:10526-26785 GCF_964251405.1 uncultured Methylobacterium sp. | reverse complement strand
GCGCACCGCGGACGCGGCAACGCGGACGGCACGGCAAACCCCACCGGGAGCAAGACCGAATAGGGGCGACACGCCTTTTCCCGCGAGGGGAGGGGCAGGCCCGCTTTCCAGGCTCGTCGCCCGGGTTGGTTGCTCGAGGCGGTCGGCGACGATCGTCCCAGAGGAATGGCCGCCACGTCCGGAGGTTCGCCTCCGGGCCCTACAGAACCCGGCTTATAGGCCGGCTGATCCGCCATACGTCTTGCGCGAAAACCCGCCTCGATCCTTACGCTCGGTTAACCTTGCTGAGGTCTGATCGCCTCCGGGCCGGACCGCCGCGGCCGGCGCGTTGACGATGTTCAGAGGCCCATGGTACCCGCCAACATCCTGCCAGCGGCGCTTTTCGGATCATCGGACGCAGCCAGCGACAGCCGGCTGCGGTCCCTCGGCATCGGCCCATCCGGCAATTCGACCCTTCATAGGACCACCCCGCCCCGACCTCGCGCGCCGGCAGGGATTCAGGAGCCGCACGACCATGCCCGACGTCGTGCCCATGCCCGCGGCAATGCGATGAAGCGGCCCCGCGATCGCCTTCCGCGCCCCGCCGAAGGCGCTCCGCACGTTCCGGTGCTGCTCGCCGAGGTGGTGCAGGCGCTGGCGCTGCCGGGAGCGGCGCTCGCCGTCGACGGGACGTTCGGGGCTGGCGGCTATTCGCAGGCGATGCTCGCCGCCGACCCGACCCTGCATGTCATCGGCATCGATCGCGATCCCGGCGCGATCGCCGACGGCACCGCCCTCGTCGAAGCCTCGGCCGGCCGCCTGTCCCTCGTGGAGGGTCGCTTCGGCGACCTCGATTCCCTGGTGCGATCCCGGGGCACGCAGGAGGTCGACGCCGTCGTCCTCGATATCGGCGTGTCCTCAATGCAGATCGATCAGGCCGAGCGCGGCTTCTCGTTCCGTCACGACGGTCCCCTCGACATGCGCATGGCGCGCTCCGGACGAAGCGCCGCCGACATCGTCAACGAGACCGACGAGGCGGATCTCGCCGACATCATCTTCCATTACGGCGAGGAGCGCCGCTCGCGCGCCGTCGCCCGCGCCATCGTCGAGGCTCGTGAAAGCGGGCGGATCGAGACCACCGCAAGGCTGGCGGAGATCGTCGCGAGCGTGGTCTGGGCCGACCCGGCGAGCGGCATCAACCCGGCGACCCGTACCTTCCAGGGCCTGCGCATCGCGGTGAACGACGAGCTCGGCGAGCTCGTCCGGGCGCTGCACGCGGCCGAGCGCATCCTCAGGCCGGGCGGGCGCCTCGCGGTCGTGACCTTCCACTCGCTCGAAGACCGCATCGTGAAGCAGTTCTTCGCCACGCGCTCCGGGCGCACCGCCCAGGGGTCGCGCCACATGCCGAGCCCGGAGGCGTCCGCCGCGCCGAGCTTCACTCTCGCGACGAGGGGCGCCGTGAGGCCGTCCGACGCCGAGATCCATGCCAACCCGCGCGCCCGATCGGCCAAGCTCCGTGTGGGCGCGCGGACCGAAGCCGCGCCGCCGCCGCCGCTCGCTGCCATCGAGGCCCTCGCCGCCCTTCCGGAGCGGACCATGAAGGGTCGGGGGGGACGCCGATGATCCGCCTGCTCAACCTCTTCGCGGTGATGGGCCTCATCGGCTCGGCCATCTACGCCTACTCGACGAAATACGACACGCTCTACCAGTCGGCCCAGGTCTCGAAGGCCAAGAGCCAGCTCCACAAGGAGCGTCAGGCCATCGCGGTGCTGCGCGCCGAATGGCAGCTCCTGACCCGCCCGGATCGTCTCCAGGCGGCAGTGGACCGGCATCTCGCCCTTGAGCTGATCGGCACGTCCCATCTCGGCCGCCTCGCTGACCTGCCGGCCCGCGCCGATCGCGGCGACGAGATCGGCCGCCTGCTCGCGGCCACGGCGACGCCCAAGGAGAAGGCCACCGGTCGCGGCGCCGACGAGCCGCGCACCACCGGGTCCATCGGCTCGCCCGCGACCCGCACGGTCTCGACCCGCACCCCGACGACGGCTTCGAGGTAAACCCCGTGTCCCAGACCCCCGTCGATTCCGCGCCCATCGAGCCCTCCGACGCCGAGACTGCGGCGCCTCACGTCGAGCCGAGTCCGGCACAGACCGAGCGCAAGCCCCATCCGATAATGACCGTGATCCGGGCGATGTTCTGCCTCGCGGTCGAGCGCTCCTATGCCCGCGTCGGCCTGGTCGGGCTCGGCTTCGGCGTCGTCTTCACCGCCATCGCATTCCGCCTCGTGTCGATGGCGGCCTTCCCCGAGCCGGACAACGCCGATCACCGCGTGGCCGCCGCGGCCACCACCGCGATCCGGCCCGACATCGTCGACCGCAACGGCGAGATCCTGGCCACCGATATCCGCACCGTCTCGGTCTTCGCCGAACCGCGCAACATCTACGACAAGGACGAGGCGGTGGAACTCCTCACCGCCGTCCTGCCGGAGATCAACGCCGCCGACCTGCGCACCAAGCTGTCGACGAAGAAGGGTTTCGTGTGGGTCAAGCGCGAGATCACGCCGAAGCAGCAGGCGGAGGTCCACCGTCTCGGCATTCCCGGCGTCGGCTTCCTGCCCGACCACAAGCGGGTCTATCCCAACGGGAACGCGGCCGCCCATATCCTCGGCGTGACGAACCTCGACAACATCGGCATCGCCGGCATCGAGAAGTACATCGACTCCACCGGCCTGAAGGACCTCAACAGCCTTGGCTTCGTCGCCAAGCAGAGCGACCTAAAGCCCGTGCAGCTCTCCGTCGACCTACGCGCCCAGTTCGCGGTGCGCGACGAGCTCGCCAAGGGCGTCGAGCACTTCAAGGCCAAGGCCGGCGCCTCGATGATCATGGACGTCAACACCGGCGAGGTCATCGCCCTGGTCTCGCTGCCGGACTTCGATCCCAACAACCCGGTCGACGCGCTCACCGACGACCGCATCAACCGCATGAACGTCGGCGTCTACGAGATGGGCTCGACCTTCAAGGCGATGACGCTCGCCATGGCGCTCGATTCGGGCAAGTACAACGTCAACTCGACCTTCGACACCCGCGGCGGCGTGCTGCGCTACGGCAACTCGACGATCCACGAATACCACGGCACCAACCGCAGCCTGACCATGCCGGAGGTGTTCACGCATTCCTCCAACATCGGCTCGGCGAAGATGGCGCTCGGTATCGGCGTGCCCGGTCACAAGGCGTTTCTCAGGAAGATGGGCCTGCTCGACCGCCTGCGGACGGAGCTGCCCGAGAGCGCCGCGCCGATCGTCCCGCCGCGCTGGACCGAGATCAACACCATCACGATCGCCTTCGGCCACGGTCTGGCGGTCGCACCGCTCCAGGCGGCGGCGGCGGTGGGGGCGATCACCAACGGCGGCGACCTCATCACGCCGACCTTCCTCAAGACCGACGAGGCCACCGCGCGGGCCAAGGCGACACGGGTCCTCTCGCCCCAGACCAGCGAGGCGATGCGCTTCATCATGCGCCTCAACGCGGTCGAGGGCTCGGCCCGGAAAGCGTCGATTCCGCTCTATTACGTCGGCGGCAAGACCGGGACGGCTGAAAAGGTGATCAACGGGCGATATGTGAAGAACCGCCTGTTCACGACCTTCATGGCCGCAGCCCCGATGGACAAGCCGAAATACCTGTTCGTGACCCTGATGGACGAGCCGCAGGGTCTGCCGGAATCGGGAGGCTACGCCACCGCCGCCTGGAACTCGGGCGTTGTCACCGGCCGGGTGATCGAGCGCGTCGCCCCCATCCTCGGCCTGCCGCCGCAATTCGAGCCGCCGGTGAAGCCCTTCCCCCTGATGGTGAAGCTCGGCGCCTACCACGCGACGCAGGTCGACGCGCGATGAGCGGGCGCACGCTCGGCGAGCTGTTCGGCGAGTCCCCGATCGACGGGGACCGGGACCAGCCCATCGCCGGCGTGACGGTGGATTCGCGCAAGGTCGAGCCCGGCTTCGTGTTCGTGGCCGTGGCCGGCACTCACGTCGACGGGCGTGCCTTCATCGGCAAGGCCGCCGCCGCCGGCGCCGTCGCCATCGTTGGCGAGGGCGCGCGACCCCACGATCTCGATCCCTCGGTCGCCTGGGTCGCGTCTCCCGACGCGCGCCGGGCCTTGGCCCGGGCGGCACGCTATTTCTACGGCCGGCAGCCGGCGAACGTCGTGGCCGTGACCGGGACCAGCGGCAAGAGCTCGGTCACCGACTTCGTCCGCCAGATCCTGTCGCGGCTCGGCCGGTCGGCGGCGAGCCTCGGGACCGTCGGCATCGTCACCGACAGGGGGATCGCCTACGGTTCGCTCACGACCCCCGACCCCGTGACCCTCCACGAGACGCTGGCGAGGCTCGCGGATGACGGCATCGCCTATCTGGCCATGGAGGCCTCCTCGCACGGAATCGAGCAGCGGCGTCTCGACGGGCTCGACCTGACCGCGGTGGGATTCACGAATCTCGGGCGCGATCACCTCGACTACCATGCAACGATCGAGGATTACCTGGCCGCCAAGCTGAGGCTCTTCACCACCCTGGCCGAGCCTGGAACTCCGGCGGTCGTCAATGCCGACGGTGCCTATGCCGAGCGGTTCGTCGAGGCGGCGATCGCGGCCGGGCTTCACGTGCGTACGACGGGGCGCGACGGCGAGACGATCAAGCTTCTCGGCGCGCGCACGGACGGATTTCACCAGCACCTCCGGCTAAGGGCGCCCGGGCGTCTCGATCGCCGGGAGGACGAGGAATACGCGGTACGGCTTCCCCTCGTCGGCGCCTTCCAAGTCGAGAATGCCCTGCTCGCGGCCGGCCTGGTGCTGTCGACGCCGGCGGGCGACGCGGATCGCCCTGCCGTCATCGCCGCCCTCGAGCACCTCACCGGCGTACCTGGCCGGATGGAGCGGATCGGCGAGGTCAACGGCGGTCTCTGCCTCGTCGACTACGCCCACAAGCCAGAGGCCCTGGAGAGCGTGCTGACCGCACTGCGTCCCTTCGCGACGGGCCGCCTGATCTGCGTGTTCGGCTGCGGCGGCGACCGGGACAGGGGCAAGCGCCCGCTCATGGGAGAGATCGCGGCCCGGCTCGCCGACCGTGTCATCGTCACCGACGACAATCCGCGCACCGAGGAACCCGCCGCCATCCGCGCCGCGATCATGGCGGCGGCGCCCGGCGCCATCGAGATCGGGGACCGAGCCGAGGCGATCCGTACGGCGGTGCGCGGGCTCGGGCCCGGCGATGTGCTCGTGGTCGCCGGCAAAGGCCACGAGACCGGGCAGATCGTGGGGCTGCAGGTGCTGCCATTCTCGGACCATGACGCGGTCCGTGCGGCCATCGCCGACATGCGGAGATAAACCGGGTGGCCAGGAGCCGACGCGAGACGGCGCGGTCCCTTTCGCCCGTCCAGGCGTCGTTCCGCAGCCCATCGATGCTCGACCGCCTATGAGAATGGCGGCGTCCTTCGAGTGGGATGACGGCAACCGAGCGAAGTGCGAGAAGCATGGCGTCGGTATCGGTGAGATCGAGGCGCTGTTCCGCGGTTCGGCTCGGGTTGCGCCGGACGTGAAGCATTCGCGGACGGAGCAGCGATTTCTGGCGACGGGACGGAATGCCGAGGGACGGCCGATCTTCGTCGTCGTCACCTGGCGCGGCCGGATCATCCGTCCGTCGAGCGCCCGCGACAGGCATGCCGGGGAGGCGGCGAGATATGAGGCGAGTTCCGGAGTTTAAGAGCGACAAAGAGGCGGAGGAGTTCCTGGAGACGGACCTGTCCGATCCAGACTTCTCGCAGTTTCAGCCCGTGAAATTCGCGATCGGCCATAAGACCGCGCAGATCAGCCTGCATGTGCCAGAGCCGCTTCTCGACGCCGTCGAACTCCGTGCCAAGGCACGCGGCATCTCCAATGAGCGATACATTCGCGAACTCATGGAGCGCGATGTCGCCCGCACTAGTTCCGGATCGATCCAAGCCGATCCCGTGTCCGCGTGCGAACAGGTCCGGGAGCTGCCGGCCGAAGGGCGAGGGCGGGCCCGGTGACCGCTTCTCCACTCTGGACCCCCGAGACCCTCGCCGCCATCACCGGCGGCACCATCGTGGGAAACCCGAAGCCCATCGCCGGCGCCTCGATCGATACCCGCACGCTCCGGCCCGGCGACCTTTTCTTCGCCATCCGGGGCGAGGCTCGCGACGGCCACGACTTCGTGCGCGAGGCCCTGTCCCGAGGTGCCGGGATGGCCGTGGCGGCCGAGGCCCGGGCCGGCGAATTCGCGGGTGCCGGGGCAGTTCTGGCCGTGCCAGGGGCGGGTGAAGACCCCGTCCTCGACGCCATGCGGGCGCTCGGCCGGGCATCGCGGGAGCGCACCGCCGCCAAGGTCGTCGCCGTCACCGGCTCGGTCGGCAAGACCGGCACCAAGGAAGCGCTGCTCCACGTGCTCTCGGCGCAGGGCGCGACGCACGCCTCCATCGCCTCCTACAACAACCATTGGGGCGTGCCCCTCACCCTGGTCCGAATGCCCGCCGACACCGCCTACGGCGTGTTTGAGATCGGCATGAACCACCCGGCCGAGATCGTGCCGCTCACCGCCATGGTCCGACCGGACATCGCCCTCGTGACCACGGTCGAACCCGTCCATATCGAGCATTTCGCCTCGCTCTCGGCCATCGCCGACGCGAAGGGCGAGATCTTCTCCGGGTTGAAGCCCGGTGGCGTCGCGGTAATCAACCGCGACAACCCGGCCTATCCCCGTCTTCTCGCCCATGCCCTGGCGTCGAAGGCCGGACGCGTGGTCAGCTTCGGCGAGCACGAGGAGGCCGACGTCCGCGCCTTGCGGATCGTGACGAGGCCGGACCTCTCGGTGGTGGATGCGAGCGTGATGGGCATCCCCGTCACCTACCAGCTCGGCACCGCCGGTCGGCATGTCGCCATGAACTCGCTGGGCGTGATGGCCGTGATCCATGCGCTCGGGGCCGACCTCGCCCTCGCCGCGCTGTCGCTGGCGAGCCTGAAGCCTCCGGTGGGGCGGGGCGAGCGGACCGCGCTCGCCATCGATGGCGGCGAGGCCTTCCTCGTGGACGAGAGCTACAACGCCAACCCCGCCTCGATCCGCGCCGCTCTGGCGACGCTATCGGCCATCGAGACCGGCCCGCGCGGGCGCCGCATCGCGGTGCTGGGCGACATGCTGGAACTCGGGGCGGGCGGAGAGGACCATCACCGCGCCCTGGCGCCGGCGGTGGAATCGAACGGCATCGACTTCGTCTTCACGGCCGGCCCGCTGATGCGCCACCTGTTCGAGGCGCTGCCGATGTCCCGCCGCGGGGTTCAGGCGGCAACCTCCGCCGAACTCGTGGATCCGTTGCTCGGCTTCCTCCGCCCGGGCGACGCCGTGATGGTGAAGGGCTCCAACAGCATCCGCATGGGCCGGATTGTCGAAGCCCTCAAAGCCCGCTACGCGAACCGGCAACCGCACGAGTCGTCCCCGACGATGGCTTGAGCACGCGACGACGGGGCGGGCGGCCTCGTCGGAGCCTGGACCCTGACGTCGACCTGAAACCCGCCGCGATCGAGTCCTGGATGCTGTATCTCCTGTCGGACCTGAGCGGCACGCTCTCGCCGCTCAACGTCTTTCGCTACATCACCTTCCGCACCGGCGGGGCGCTGTTCACGGCGGGCCTGTTCGTGTTCTGGTTCGGGCCCCTGATCATCTCGTCCCTGCGCCTGCGCCAGGGCAAGGGCCAGCCGATCCGCGAGGACGGCCCGCAATCCCATCTGCTGACGAAGCGCGGCACGCCGACCATGGGCGGCCTGATGATCCTGGCCGGGGTCGTGGTGGCGATCCTGCTCTGGGCCAACCCGCGCAACCACTATGTTTGGATCGTGCTCGCCGTGACACTTGGCTTCGGCGCCATCGGGTTCTACGACGATTTCCTCAAGGTGACGAAGCAGTCGCACAAGGGGTTCTCCGGGCGGTTCCGGCTGCTCCTCGAAGCAGCCATCGCGATCGCGGCCTGCACCCTCATCGCGGTCTACTCGCCGCCGGCGCTGCAGAACCAGCTCGCCTTCCCGGTCTTCAAGGACGCGCTGTTCAATCTCGGCTGGTTCTTCGTCCTGTTCGCCGCCTTCGTCATCGTCGGCACCGGCAACGCCGTGAACATGACCGACGGCCTCGACGGGCTCGCCATCGTGCCGGTCATGATCGCGTGCGGCACCTTCGGGGTCATCGCCTACCTCGTCGGCAACGTCTTCACGGCGGGCTACCTGCAGGTGAACTACGTGCGCGACACCGGCGAGCTCGCCGTGGTCTGCGGCGCGGTGATCGGGGCGGGGCTCGGGTTCCTGTGGTTCAACGCGCCCCCGGCGCAGGTCTTCATGGGCGATACCGGGTCGCTGGCCCTGGGCGGCCTGCTCGGCACCATCGCGGTGGCGACGAAGCACGAGATCGTGCTCGTCGTCGTCGGCGGCCTGTTCGTGCTCGAGATGATGTCGGTGATCATCCAGGTCGCCTCGTTCAAGCTCACCGGCAAGCGAGTCTTCCGCATGGCGCCGATCCATCACCATTTCGAGCAGAAGGGATGGAAGGAGGCGCAGGTCGTCATCCGGTTCTGGATCATCTCGGTGATCCTGGCGCTCGCCGGCCTCGCCACGCTGAAGCTGCGCTGAGCGCGACATGACACCCTGCACGACCTTCGCGGGCCGCACCGTCGCCCTGTTCGGTCTCGGCGGCTCGGGCCTCGCCACCGCCCTGAGCCTTCAAGCCGGCGGCGCCTCGGTCGTCGCGTGCGACGACAGCCCCGACAGCGTGGCGCGTGCACGCGCCCAGGGCATTGCCACCGCAGACCTTCGCAGTTCCGACTGGTCGGACTTCGCCGCCCTGATCCTGGCGCCCGGCGTGCCGCTGACCCACCCTGTCCCGCACTGGACCGTGGGGCTCGCCAATGCCGCCGGCATCGAGATCATCGGCGACATCGAGCTGTTCTGCCGCGAGCGGAACAGGACGGCGCCCGGCGCGCCCTTCGTCGCGATCACCGGCACCAACGGCAAATCGACCACGACGGCACTGGTCGCCCACGTGCTGCGCCATGCCGGATGGGACGTGCAGATGGGCGGCAACATCGGCACCGCCATCCTGTCCCTCGCGCCGCCGGCCCAGGGCCGCGTTCACGTGATCGAGCTGTCCTCGTTCCAGATCGACCTGACGCCGTCGCTGAACCCCAGCATCGGCGTCCTCCTCAACATCACCCCGGATCATCTCGACCGGCACGGGACGATGGAGAATTACGCGGCGATCAAGGAGCGGCTGATCGCGGACTCCGACCTGGCCATCGTCGGTATCGACGACGCGCCGAGCCGAGCCATCGCCGAACGCCGTGCCGGCCCGACCGTCACGATCCAAGTCGGGGATGAACGCGGCCGCAACGGCCTGACGGCGCATGGCAGTGCGGTTTTCGGACCGGAGGGCGAACGGATCGCGGATCTCGCGGGGATCGGCACCCTGCGGGGCGCCCATAACTGGCAGAACGCGGCCGTCGCCGTCGCCGTCGTCGGCGCGCTCGGGGTCCGGGGAGAGACCTTGGCGGCTGGTCTCAGGAGCTTCCCCGGCCTTCCCCACCGCATGGAGGAGGTCCGCCGCCGCGGGCGCGTGCTGTTCGTCAACGATTCCAAGGCCACCAACGCCGATTCCACCGAGAAGGCGCTCTCGGCCTTCCACGACATCCACTGGATCCTGGGCGGCAAGTCGAAGGAAGGCGGGATCTTGGCCCTGGCGCCACTCTTTCCCCGCGTCGCCCATGCCTACCTCATCGGCGCCGCCTCCGACGACTTCGCCAAGACCCTGGAGGGCCGCGTGCCCTACACCCGCTGCGGCACCCTCGACGTCGCGACGAAGGCCGCGGCGCAGGCGGCGGCCGCGTCGGACGCCCCCGAGCCGGTGGTGCTGCTCTCGCCGGCCTGCGCCTCCTACGACCAGTTCAGGAGCTTCGAGGATCGGGGCGACCAGTTCAGGGAGCTGGTCCGCGCGGTCCCCTGAGTCGGCCTTCGCCAAATCTCAACCATTCCGAGCGCCTGATGCGCGCCTGTATCGGGGTGCGTTCCGCCCCGCGGAGTGCGTGAGAGATGGCGTCGTCGATCGCCGCGAACCCGTCGCGATGGCGACAGGGGGCCTGGGCGGAGATCCCGGTCGGCCGGGTGATCCGCGGATTCGCCGCCGCCCTGCTGGCCGCCTTCATCTTCTTCGCGTGCTTCGCCTTCTCGGACACCTCGCCCTACGATCTCGTGGCGATCCCCACCATGCTGCTCTGGCTCTGTCTCGGCCTCCGCGTCCGGCGCGGGATCGTGCCGCTGGTGCTGCTGCTCCTCGTCTATGTCGCCTGCGTCGTGGTCGGGCTGCTGCCCTATCTCGACGAGCCGCTGCCCGTCACCTGGACGATCCAGCTCGCCTACCTCGCCGTCACCAGCGTGTTCTTCGCGATGGTGTTCTCCGACGACGCGACCGACCGGATCGAACTCACGCTCAAGGCCTACACGGCGAGCTGCCTCTTCTCGGCCGTGCTCGGTATCCTCGGCTATTTCGGGGTGATCGGCGAGGAGGGCCTGTTCATGGTCTATGGCCGGGCGGCGGGCACGTTCAAGGACCCCAACGTCTTCGGCTCGTTCCTGACGCTCGGCGCCCTCTACCTGCTTCACGGGCTCTTCGCGGGTACGAGCCGCCGGCCGCTGCTCTCGCTCGCGGGGCTCCTCGTCCTCCTGGCCGGCATCTTCCTGTCGTTCTCGCGCGGCTCCTGGGGCGGCTCCCTCGTCGCCATGGCGGTGATGGTGGCGGCGATCTACCGGACGAGCCCGTCGGCGGCCCTGCGGCGCCGCATCGTCGCCCTGAGCCTCACCGCTTTCTGCGCAGGCGTGCTCGCCATCGGGGCGCTCTTCCTCATCGGCGACACCGCCGAGACCTTCTCGAAGCGCGCGGCCGTCACGCAGGATTACGACGAGGGCGAGACCGGCCGCTTCGGCAACCAGATCCGCGGCCTCGGCATGCTGGTGGAAGAGCCGCTCGGGCTCGGCCCGCTGCGCTGGCGCCTCACCTTCGGGCTGGACCCTCACAATTCCTACCTCGGCAGCTTCGCCAATGGCGGCTGGCTCGGCGGCGTGGTCTTCATCGGCCTGGTGCTGGCCACGGGTTTCGTCGGTTTCAGGCTGATGTCGCGGGACTCGCCCTATCGTCGCCATGCTCAGATCGTGTGGCCGGCTTTGCTGATGTTCTTTCTGCAGGCGATGCAGATCGACATCGAAAAATGGCGCCACGTCTACATGATGCTCGGCATGATCTGGGCGCTGGAGGCAGCGAGATTGGCTTGGCTGGCGGGCGCTGTCCGGGATACGGCCAGCCACTCAACGCTCCCCGATAACATCCTCGTGCGATAAGCCAGGCGCGGCTCCCCTCTCTTTCTTGCGGAGAGGGGAGGGCGCTCACTCCTCCTCCGGATCCCCCGTCCATACCGTCGCGAAGGCCGCGAGCTGGCGGGCGTCGGCGAAGGCCATCACGGTGAGGATGCGTTCGGTCGGCATCGCGCCGGGGTAGGGCGAGATCAACACCATCTCGGTGCTGAGCCGGGCGCCGGGCGCGTGGGTGGCGAGCCAGGCCTCGGCCTCCGGACTCAGCCGGTCGGGCTCGGCGGGATGGCGGGCGCGGGAATCGCCGCGCAGCACCAGGATGTACGGGCCGAGGCCAGGGTTGCGCCCCTGCAGAGCCTGGATGATGTCGATCATCGCCGGCCCCCGCTCAATGCAGCTTCACCCGCGCCTCGGTGCGCCGGGTCAGCGCGCGCGCGACCGCGTCGAGCGCGGTCTTGACGGTGCCGTGCAGCGCCTGCTCGTGCATCTTGTACAGCGACCGATACATCATCCGTGCGAACAGCCCGGCGATGAACATGTTCTTCCCGTTGATGAACCCCATCAGGTTGCCGACGGTGGTGTATTCCCCGAGCGAGACCAGCGATCCGAAATCGCGGTACTTGAAGGGCTTCAACGGCTTGCCCGCGATGATGTTGGGCATCTGCTTGATGAGGTGGCTCGCCTGCTGGTGCGCCGCCTGCGCGCGCGGCGGGATCGGCGTGTCGGAGCCTGCCTCGACGAGGTAGGCGTTGTCGCCGATGGCGAAGATCGCCGGGTCGCGCGTGCTCTGCAGGGTCGGGGTCACGACGAGCTGGTTGTTGCGGGTGGTCTCAAGGCCGCCGATGTCCTTGAGGAAGGGCGGTGCCTTCACGCCCGCGGCCCAGACCACGAGCTCGGAGGGAATGAAGCCGCCGTCGGCGAGCTGGACGCCGTCGGCCCGGACTTCCGTGACCCGGGACTGGGTCCGGACGTCGACGCCGATCTTGTCGAGCAGCACCATCACCTCGCCGGAGAGGCGCGCGGGCACGGCCGGCAGGATGCGCTCGGCGGCCTCGACGAGGGTGATCTTGAGGTCCTTGGCCGGGTCGATCCGGTCCATGCCCGTCGCCGCCACGTGGCGGGTGGTGCGGTGGAGCTCGGCCGCGAGCTCGGTGCCGGTGGCGCCGGCGCCGATCACCGTGACGTGGAGCTGGCCGGGGCGGACGGGACCGGCCTGCGTGTGGGCGCGCAGCATCCCGTTGACGAGGCGCTGGTGGAAGCGCACCGCCTGCTCCTGCGTATCGAGGGCGATGGCGTGTTCCTTGACGCCCGGCGTGCCGAAATCGTTCGTCGTCGAGCCCACCGCCATCACCAGGGTATCGTAGGGGATCGACCGCACGGGTGTGACCTCTCGGCCCTCGTTGTCGAAGCTCGCCCCGAGCTGGATCGTGCGCGTGCTCCGGTCGAGGCCCTGCATCTGGCCGATGCGGTAGCGGAAATGGTGCCGGTGGGCGTGGTGGAGGTAGTCGACGGCGTGGTGCCCGACATCGAGGCTACCGGCGGCGACCTCGTGCAGCAGCGGCTTCCAGATATGGGTGCGGGCGCGGTCGACCAGGGTGACGTGCGCCGTCTTGCGACGTCCGAGCGTCTCGCCGAGCTTCGTCGCGAGCTGCAGCCCCGCCGCGCCGCCACCAACCACGACGATGCGGTGCAGGTTGTCCTCGGTTTCGCCTGGTACCATGCGTCTCTCGCCCCTCATCCCGATCGGCCGCGAGCGGCCGTTGTGTCGTTCGGCCGTCTCGGCCCGGCGGGCCTCGGACATGTCCCGGCCGCAGCGGCGACCTTACGCAAAAATTGTGAGCAAATCCCCCGTGCGACCGGGATTGATTCCGACCTGAATCAAGCTGCCGGCGCGCCGGGCTGGCGCAGGGGATGCGCCCTGGCGAAGGCGTCCTGCGAGAGGCAGTCCTCGGCGATCCGACGCACGGTCGGGTAGGGCGCCGTCTCGACTCCGAAGATGCCGGTGCCGACCCAGAGGCTCGCGAGGCAGAGGTCGGCGTGGCTGATCGCGTCGCCCTGCGCGTAGCGGCCGGTCCCGGCCTCCGACGACAGCCGTGTCTCCAAGGTCGAGAGGCCACGGCCGAACCAGTGGCGCACGAAGCCGAGCATTTCCTCGCGCGGGATGCCGTAGGCCTCCATGAGGTAGTTGCGCACCCTGGGCACGTAGAGCGGATGGGTGTCGCAGGCCACGACCTGCGCCAGCGAGCGCGCCCTGGCCCTCGCCTGCGGCTCGGCCGGCAGCAGGGCCGGTTCGGGATGGATGTCCTCGAGGTAGTCGAGGATCGCCAGGGACTGGGTCAGCGGCGGGCCGTCGCCGTCGAACAAAGCCGGCACCGCGCCCTGCGGGTTGATCGCCAGGAAATCGGGCTTCAGCTGATCTCCCGCATCGAGGTCGAGGAAGACCTCCTCGTAGGCGATGCCCTTTAGGTTGAGGGCGATCCGCACCCGGAAGGCGGCGGCCGAGCGCCAGTTGCCGTACATCTTCATAGGCGATCGTCCTGCATGGTGGGCACTCAGACCACAACCGAGATTGATCCACCCCGCAAGTGCTTTGGCACCTCTCCTCCTCCACAGATCCCGGGCTTGCCCGAGATCTGCACTCAGGGTGCCCAAGTCGGGCGGGCCCGACTTGGGTGCGGGGAGGAGTTGGAGGTGGGGGTGGCTGGGTGACCCTCTCCGGAGGCTGGCGGAACCACCCCCACCCCCGCCCCTCCCCGCACGGGGGAGGGGAGCACGCTCATCCCGAGATCAATGTCGTGGCCATGATCCTGCATTTGGCAACGCACGCCCCGTCGCGCATAGACTGGGGACGAACGCCGCCGCCCGGCCGCGGTGCGCCCGACCGGTGAGCCTCGACGCCATGCAGATCGCCACGCCCTACCTGATGTTCCTCGGCGACGTGCCCGACCGCCTCGCCGCCAAGACCGCCTTCGGCATCGCCGATTGGCGCCCCGAATGGTGCGTCGGCCAGCGGCGCATGCCCGGCTGCGCGGCCGACCTCGGCATCCCCGACCTCACCCTGGCGGAGGCAGTGACGAAGGGCTGCCGCACCATGGTCATCGGCGTCGCCAATGCAGGCGGGGTGCTGCCGGAGCATTGGGTGGCGCAGGTCGTGGCGGCTCTCGATGCCGGCCTCGACGTCGCCAGCGGCCTGCACGTGCGCCTCGGTTCGGTCCCTGAGATCGCCGATGCGGCCGAACGCAACGGCTGCCAGCTCCACGACGTGCGGCACAGCTCCGAGACCTTCGAGACCGGCAAGGGCACGCCCCGGCCCGGTCGCCGGCTGCTCAGCGTCGGCACCGACTGCTCGGCGGGCAAGAAGTACACCGTGCTCGCCCTCGAGCGCGGCATGCGGACACGCGGGCTCGACGCCGATTTCCGTGCCACCGGCCAGACCGGGGTGTTCATCTCCGGCCGCGGCGTCTCCATCGACGCGGTGGTGGCCGACTTCATCTCGGGCGCCGTCGAGTGGATCGCGCCTGCCGCCGCGCCCGACCACTGGGATCTCATCGAGGGTCAGGGCTCGCTGTTCCACCCGTCCTTCGCCGGTGTCAGCCTGGGCTTGCTGCACGGGGCACAGGCCGACGCTTTCGTGGTCTGCCACGAGCCGACCCGCACGACGATGCGCGGCGTCCAGCATCCGCTGCCCACGATCCAGCAGGTGATCGACCTCACCGTGCAGCTCGGGAGCCTGACCAATCCGGGCATCCGCCCGGTCGGCATCGCGTTGAACACGCAGGCCCTCGACGAGGACGCGGCCAGGATGCTGCTCGCCGAACTCGCCGAGACCCATGGCCTGCCTGCCACCGACCCGGTCCGCTTCGGCGTCGAGGGCATCGTCGACCGGATCGTGGCCGAGTTTCCGGCAGGAGAGGCCGCGTGAGCCGGCGCCTCGTCGTCGCCGTCGAGCGCTTCCCGATCGCCGGGGCGTTCACGATTGCCCGTGGCAGCCGCACCGAGGCGGTGGTGGTGGTCGCCACGATCGAGGATTCCGACGGATCACGCGGGCGCGGCGAATGCGTGCCCTATGCCCGCTACGGCGAGAGCGTCGAGAGCGTCTCCGACCTCCTCATGTCGCAGTCGGATGCCGTCGCCGCCGGGGCCTCGCGCCTCGATCTCCTCGCCCTGATGCCCGCGGGGGCCGCCCGCAACGCCCTCGACTGCGCCCTGTTCGACCTGGAGGCCAAGCAACTCGGCCGCCCGGCCTGGGAGATCGCGGGCCTCTCCGCGCCGGAGATCGCGGTCACCGCCTACACGCTCAGCCTCGGCACGCCCGAGAGCATGGAGGCGGCGGCCCGCAACGCCGCCGCCCGCCCGCTCCTGAAGGTGAAGCTCGGCGGCGAGGGCGACCCCGAGCGGATCGCCGCCGTGCGCCGTGGCGCGCCGGATTCGCGGCTCATCGTCGACGCCAACGAGGCGTGGCGAGCCGACACCATGGAGGCGAACCTGGCCGCCTGCATCGCGGCGGGCGTCGGCCTGATCGAGCAGCCGCTGCCGGCCGGCGACGACGCGCTCTTGAGCGAGATCGCACGCCCGATCCCGATCTGCGCCGACGAGAGCCTGCACGACCGCGCCGGGCTCGACGCACTCGCTGCGCGCTACGACGCCATCAACATCAAGCTCGACAAGGCCGGCGGCCTCACCGAGGCGGTGATGCTCGCCCACGAGGCGCGGGCGCGCGGCTTCTCCCTGATGATCGGCTGCATGGTCGGCACCTCGCTCGCCATGGCCCCGGCCATGCTGCTCGCCCACCATGCCGACTACGTCGACCTCGACGGCCCTCTGCTGCTGGCCCGCGACCGCGAGCCGGGTTTGGTTTTCGAGGGCAGCCTGATCCATCCACC